>CAZKEE010000001.1:0-332772 GCA_964551765.1 uncultured Gammaproteobacteria bacterium
AATGGTACTGATGCGGGAGAGGACAGCGGTAATCCGCCGCCCCCTCCGCCGCCTGCGCCTCCACCCCCTCCACCCCCGCCCCCGCCCGCTCCGCCGCCTCCGCCTCCACCTCCACCCCCTCCACCACCGCCCCCGCCCCCTCCGCCTGTCACGCCTGATCCGTCGGCGCCGTCCATCGACTGCACCGGCTTCACGCGAGACGCGTCCTTCGATGCATTGCGCATCGGCGGCGCGCCGCTCGACATGGCGGGAGGTATCTGGGGCCTGTCGTCCAGTGATGTCTACGTGCCCGTCGGCAATGCCTCGGGTAGTCGCGTGGCGCATTGGAACGGCGCGGCGTGGTCGCTCGAGACCTTGCCCGGCGATCCCTTCACCGGGACGGCCGTGCTCTGGGGCACTTCCGACACCGACCTTTGGATGGCCGGCGTCGACACGGTGACCTTTGGCAGCTATCTCGCGCATCGCGGCGCGGGAGGCTGGGCGCTCGATGCGAATGCACCGAGCTCCTATGGTCTGAACGGCCTCTGGGGCGCGGATGCGAACACGGTGTATGTCATCGGCCGCGACCGCGCGACCGAGAACTTCTCCGTGTGGAAGCGTTCAGGCGCGGCCTGGGTCTCCCAGGTCCTGCCCGCCCTGCCCGTTCCCGGCCATACGGCCGGGGTGAACATCTGGGGAAGCGATGCCGCCCATGTGCGCGTCGCGGCCAACCAAGTGAACGATGATGGCAGCCCCGCTGCCGGCATCGTCCTCACCTTCGATGGCGCGGCCTGGAGCCAAGCACCGGTGCCCGCGGACCTCGTCCGTCTGCACTGGCTGCAAGGCGCCTCGGCCACGGACGCGTTCGCCACCGGCCTCAAGGCCGATGGCACCTACGCGGCCTATCGCGTCTCGGGCGCGAGCCTCACCTTGTGGGGCGCGCTCGGCGCGGGCACGGCGACCTATCAAGGGCCGCTCGTCTCGCCTTCGACCGGCAATGCCGTCATCGGCGCATGGGCCACGCCGGATTCCCTCGCGGGGACCGGACGCCTCTCCCTCGTGCAAAGCGCCGTCCTCTCGGCGCCGCGCACCATCGACCCCTTGGCCTTCCTGCCGCAAAGCGTTTGGAAAGCCCCGGGGTCGAACGCGACCTATCTCGACCACTACACCATCCTTCGTCAGGACACCGGCACCTATACGGGCGCCGGGTTCTACAAGGGGACCTGTCAGTGACCACGACCCTCCGAGCTCCCAAGCTCCGAGGGTCTTTTCTTTTTGTATGATATACTCCTCGTGATATGAGGAGATCCTCTACCTATCTGTATGCATTGATGGCCTTGGCCATGATGCTGCCGCAGTCGAGCATGGCCCAACAATACCCGCCCGTGTTCGAAGGCCCCAAGGCCTTGCCGCCGAACGGCAATCCGCCGGGCATCCTGTACGCGACCGATGATGCGCATTTCGCGAACCCGTCGAACCTGGTGCCGGGAACGGACAAAAACGCCATCATCCCGAGCAGCGTGTTCGTGGGAGGGAACATGCGCTTGAACGGTAATTTGAGCATCGTGAACAACAAGGCGTTGTCCATCGACAATCCGGGCGGCTCGTCTATCACCGTGCAGAACCTGTTGGGCGCGCAACCGTTCACCATGACCATGAAGGGCGGTCTGCTGTTGCAACCAAGCGCCGTGAACAGCGGCACCTTGGGCAATGACGGCCGTGTGGAAGCCACCAAGTTCTGCATCACCGGCGCGAGCCCCAGCTGTACGACCACGTGGACGCCGCCGAACATCTATGTGCTGAAAGCGGGGGACACCATGAGCGGCACATTGAACGTGAACACGGCCGCGGGCGTCCAAGGCATCGTCATCAATTCCGGCAATACGGGCGTGACCATCAATACGCCGGGCACGGGCGCCATCATCACGGGCGCGACGGCATTGAACATCGCGGGCACGAATCCTTCCGGAGCCGCCGTGAACGTGAACGCCGCGGGCATCGGCATCGGCATCCAGGCACCGGCGGGCGAGGCCATGGTCGTCGATTCGCGGGATGGCGCGTATTTCTCTAATGCGAATGTCGGGCATGCCGCGATCTACGCGAACGCCAATGCCAACAACGTGTCGGGCATACAAGGCATGGCGAACGTCTCCGGCGCGCAGGGCATCTACGGCCTCGGTCAAGCATCCAACAGCAAGGGCGTGTTCGGTCGCGGCACGGTCGCGGGGTCCATCGGCGTGTTCGGCTATAACGATAATAATGGCGATGCCGTGCAGGCATTGTCGAACACCGGCGTCGCGGGCAATTTCCAGTCTTTGACGGGCGGCGGCGTTTCCCAGGTCAAATTGGGCAATCCCACGGGCGAATCCATCATCACATCAGGCGACGTCAAGATCGCGGCGGGCAAGAACCTCTGCATGGGCGCGAGCTGCATCACGGACTGGAACAGTTTCGTCAAGAAAACTGGTGACACTATGACGGGTGCGTTGACCATCACGCCTTCGGTGCCGTCGAACGCGTTCACCTCGAACGGCAACATGTACATGAACGGCGGGACCTTCAGGTCCATCGACAACACGACGCCGGGTCCGGCTTTGGACATCGAGCATACGGGTGGTGGCGCCTATGGGGCCTATATCCGCGGTCCGGGACCCTATTATCCCAGCACCTGGCTCAGCTTGGGGTCATATTCCATGCAGACGGCGGGCCAAGCGTATTTCAATGCCAGCTACAATCCCAAAGTGGCGATCGGTGGTCTTGGCGGCGACATCTACGGCACCGATCTCTGGGTCGAGAACAATATCCACGTGCAAGGCAATGAGGGTCAGTATAATGGAGGCCGCTCGCGCCTACGCGTGGGCTCCGCCTGGAACGCGCCGGGCATCTATGCGGAATATTCGTCTTGGGGCCAGCCGAGCGATCTCATCCTCGGTGCGAGCTCGGACCTCGTGAACATCAATGCCGGGACGTTCGGACGCCCGTACAATGCCTCCCAGCTCGCGCTCTGGGGCTCGCGCATCGGGGACTTCGGCGGCGGGACGCTCAAGATCAATAGCGGCGGCAATCGCGTGGAGTTCGGTCCGGACGATTACGTGGTCGATTACAACGATCTGTGGGTCGGAGGACATATTACGAGCAATTTCCCCAATGGATACATGGATTGGGTGGCATGGAACGGCGGAAATCCCGGAGGTTGGACCCCGATAACCTCAGATAACCTGTGCGTCCTCATCTGGGATGATAGGCAATACAGCGCCTTGGGAAGCTGCATCGCCTACACGTTCAACGGGTATTGGTATAGCTGGGCGAAATCCTGGTCGAATCCCGGGTACGTGCACTGCGAATGGAATTGTTATAAGTACAGATAATCGATGACGATATGCTGAAACAGACGCAACTCGCGGCGCTCATCATCGTATCGCTTGTGGCGGGCTCTTTCGGCGGGTATGCCGTGGGACGGCAGACCGCGACATCGGCCGCGCGCGAGCAGGGCATGGAACAGGGCAAGAAAGAAGCGCAAACCGCCATCAATGATCGTTTCGTCGCGCAAGGCATGAGCAGCAAGCTCGATGCGCCCATGAAGGACGTGTATGGCTTCGTGAAAGCGGTCGATGCCGAGGGATTCACGCTCGAATATGATTCCGCGCAGTTCTCCATCGTCGAGACGGGCATGAAGACCGAGACCGTCCATGTCGGTACGGACGCCAAGGTCCAACGCATGATCTCCGCGACGGACGCGGTCTCCGCTGCGCAAGCGGCTCCTTCCGCACCGGGTTCACAGGCGGACGACGAGATAAAACGACTGGTGGAATCCGGCAAATCGGGAGGCTCCGGCGGAGGCGTGCTTTTCGCATCGAGCACGACGAAGGACGGCGCGCCGCCGACCGTGGCGGCACACCAGACGAAGATCGCGACCGACCCCCAACTGAAGGATGCGTCCTTGTCCGATCTGAAGGTCGGCGATTACGTGCATGTGGTCGCGAAAGAAGATATACGCGGCGGGTCGGACATCACGGCGGCGGAGCTGACCATGTACGACAAGTCTTTCTTGCCGGCGGACGTGGCAGATCCCCGTAAATTGCCTTTCGGACGCGGAGGAGGCGTGCTCTTGGAGCCGCCGACCCCGTATTTCCCGACGCCCACGTCGAGCCCGGCAAAGTAGGACCGACCGCGTCTTTGCAGGTCAACGCGGGCCATGTAGGCTATCGCCATGCTTTCGCTTTGGAACACCGCGACCAAGAAGCAGGAAGAGATACATCCCCTCAAGCCGCCCGCCATCGGGATGTATTCCTGCGGACCCACGGTCTATGCCGATGCCCATATCGGGAATTTGCGCTCCTATCTTCTTGAGGACGTCTTGCAACGCGCGCTCGAGGCCGAGGGGCTCGAGGTGAAACGCGTCCTCAACATCACGGACGTGGGGCATCTCACGGACGATGCCGATGCCGGCGAGGACAAGATGGAGATGTCCGCGGCCAAGAGCGGCGCCACGGTGTGGGACATTGCCAAACGATACACGGAGCGTTTTCTCGAGGACGCGAAAAAGCTGAACATCAAGGTCCCGCCGGCGCCGTATCTCTGCAAGGCCACGGACCATATCCCCGAGCAGATCGCGCTCGTGAAGCTCCTGGAGGAGAAGGGTTTCGCCTATGTCACGTCGGACGGCGTGTATTTTGATACGTCCAAGTTCCCGGCCTATGGGTCTTTCAGCGGGCAAAAGCTCGAAGAAAAGGAAGAGGGGGCGCGCGTGGCGGCGAACCGCGAAAAGCGCCACCCCACGGATTTTGCCTTGTGGAAGCTCACGCCGCCGAACGTCAAACGGCAGATGGAATGGGATAGCCCCTGGGGCAAGGGCTTTCCGGGCTGGCACCTTGAGTGCTCGGCCATGGCGCACAAATATCTGGGCCAGCCTTTCGACATCCATTGTGGTGGCGTAGACCATATCCCCGTGCATCATGAGAACGAGATCGCGCAAAGCGAGGCGGCCTATGGGGTCAAATTGGCCGACCACTGGATGCATGTCGAGTTCTTGCTCGTGGACGGCCAAAAGATGTCCAAATCGCTCGGCAATGTCTACACCTTGTCCGACGTGGAACATCGCGGCATGGACCCCTTGGCCTTGCGTCTGTTCTTCCTCGGCGCCCATTATCGCCAAAAACAGAACTTCACCTGGGAGGCCTTGCGCGCCAGCCAGAACGCGTTGAACCGTCTTCGCACCGCCGTGCGCGGCTGGACGGGGGAGGGGATGGTCTTGGCCGATCTTGAAGCCGAGTTCATGGCCGCCGTGGATGATGATCTGAACATGCCAAAAGCCTTGGCCGTCCTCTGGAAATTGCTCGACCGCGAGGCCGCATCCGGCGATAAGGCCGCCACGGTCCTGCGCATGGACAAGGTCCTGGGCCTGTCATTGGCGGACATCGTCGGAAAACCGGTCAAAGTGCCCGAGGAAGTCGCGAATGTGGCCAAAGAACGGCAATTGGCGCGCGAGAACAAGGACTGGAAGGGGTCTGACGCGCTGCGGGACCGCCTGGACGCCTTGGGATGGGTCGTGGAAGACGGCAAGGACGGCCAAAACCTGCGCCCGAAGGCCTGACCCATGTGATACAATGGGCCCATGCCCGGGCCCCTGGAAAAACCGTTGGTCCCGAGCGCCGAAACCGTCGTGGATGAACGGGAGGCGTTCGAAACACCCGCACAAAAAGCGGACGAGTTCTTGGAACAGACCGAACGACTTCCTCCGATGCCTGCCAAGGTGATCGAAGGCGTGCCCGCCACGGCCGCCGCCGCGCCCGCGGCCTTGCCAAAGGACGAGGTCACTGTCGAGGTCGAGAAGGTCCTCGAACAAGGCCTCGGCGGTTTTTACGCGCAGTTGCCGCCGAACGCCAAAACGGTCTTCCGCCAAAAGGGCGAGGTCGCGGCGACCGAGATCTCGGCCATGGTGCGCTCGCTCAATCTGCAGTTCAAGCGCGCCTTGCAGCTCGTCCGCGACTGGCTTCTGACCATCCCCGGCGTCAATCGTTTCTTCCTCGAACAAGAGGCCAAGATCAAGGTGGACCAGATAAAAGACCTCATCGAGGCGCGGCGCGAAGACGCGACCAAACAGCCATGATGCTCCCTTTGCTGCAATTGGACCTCACCTCCGCGGATGCCTTGTCCCAAGCATCGTCCTTTGACGCGTCGTCCCTGCTCGCCGAACCCGCGGTGCTCCTCGTCTTGTCGCTTGCCGGCTGCATCCTGCTCGTCATCATGGTGCTGTTCTTCATCCGCGCCATGTACCTGCGTCGCGGGAGGGCGTCCACGGCCTTCGGCATGAAAGTGGTGCAGGTCCGCGTGCCCAAGGGCCTCAAAAAGGAGGATTTCGAGCAGAGCAAGTCCACCCAGCAGATCCAGGAGCTCATCTCGGTCATGGAGACCATTTTCGCGACCCTGGGCTCGCTCACGGCGGAACGCGGCTTCATGTCCTGGCTCATGGGGCGGCAAGACCAGTTCTCCTTCGAGATCGTGGGCCATGGCGGCAAGATCTCGTTCTACGTGGCCGTGCCCGCGCAATATCGCCATTTCATCGAGGAGCAGATACATGCGCAATTCCCCGACGCCCAGATAGACGACGTGCCGGACTACAATATTTTCACGCCGACGGGCGTCATCCTGGGCGGACAGCTCAAGTTGCGACGGCAGAACGCCTTCCCCATCAAGAGCTATCGTAAATTGGAGTCCGATCCGCTCAATTCCATCACGAACGCGCTGTCGAAAGTGGATGATCTCGACGGCGCAGCCGTGCAATACGTGGTGCGCAGCGCCCGGCGCGAATGGCGCTCCGAGGGCATACGCATCGCCAAGGCCATGCAGCAGGGCAAAAAGCTCTCCGAGGCGCAAAAAGGAAGCGGCGGCATCGCGGGTGCCCTGGGCAAAGAGCTTAAGTCGCTTGCCTCTACCGCCAAGCCGGGTGAAAAGAAACCGGACGAGCCCTATCGCATGTCGCCGCTCGAAGAAGAGATGGTGAAGGGTCTGGAGGAAAAGGCGTCCAAGGCCGGTCTCGACGTGAACCTGCGCATCATCACGTCGTCCGCCAATGCCGAGAAGGGGAAGCAGTATCTCAATGACATTCTCGGCGCCTATGGGCAATACAATATCTACGAATACGGCAATTCCTTCGTGAAGGCGTCCGGCGGCTCGCCGACCCAGCTCATACGCAATTTCATCTATCGCCATTTCGACACCAAGGCGAAGATGGTGCTGAACGCGGAAGAGATCGCCTCGCTCTATCATTTCCCCCTGCCGTCCACGGAAACGCCCAAGATCAACTGGCTCATGTCGCGCAAGGCCTTGCCGCCCTCGAACCTGCCGACGGAAGGCGTCTTGCTCGGCCATTCGGAATATCGCGGCCACCGCTATGCCGTGCGCATAAAGCCGCCGGACAGGCGCCGCCACATGTACATCATCGGCAAATCCGGCACCGGTAAGACCGAGATGATGAAGGCCATGGTCCAGCAGGACATCGAGGAAGGCCGCGGCGTCTGCGTCATCGACCCGCATGGCGATTTCGCGGACGACGCGCTCGAGTTCGTGCCCAAGGAGCGCGCCGACGACGTCATCTTCTTCGACCCGGCGGATTTCGCGCGGCCCATGGGCCTCAACATGCTGGAGTTCGACGAGAAGCGCCCCGAGCAAAAGACCTTCGTCATCAACGAGATGCTCAAGATCTTCGACAAGCTCTATGACCTCAAGTCCACGGGCGGGCCGATGTTCGAGCTCTACATGCGCAATGCCATGCTCCTGCTCATGGAGGACGTGGCCTCGGGCTCGACCCTGATGGAGATCCCGAAATTGCTGGCCGACGACGATTACCGCGCCTACAAGCTCTCCAAGTGCAAGTCCCTGGACGTGCGGAACTTTTGGACCAAGGAGGCGCAAAAGGCCGGCGGCGAGGCCTCGCTCGCCAACATGGTGCCGTACATCACGTCCAAGCTCACGCCCTTCATCTACAACGACTACATGCGGCCCATCATCGGGCAGCAGAAGAGCGCCTTCAACGTGCGCGAGGTCATGGACAGCCAAAAGATCCTCCTGCTCAAGCTGTCCAAGGGCAAGATCGGCGACATCAACGCGTATCTCATCGGCATGGTGCTCGTGGGCAAGATCCTCATGGCCGCCTTGGGCCGCACCGACATGGACGCCAAGGACCGCAAGGATTTCTACCTCTATATCGACGAGTTCCAGAACTTCCTCACGGATTCCATCTCGGCCATCTTGTCCGAGGCGCGCAAATACGGGCTCGACCTCATCATCGCGCATCAGTTCCTGGGCCAGCTCGAAGAGAAAGGCGGCGGCAGCCCCATACGCGACGCCATCTTCGGCAATGTCGGCAGTTTGTTCATCAACCGCATCGGCGTGGAGGATGGCGAGTTCCTGGCCAAGGAGTTCGCGCCCGTGTTCAGCGAATATGACCTCGTGAACGTCGAGGCCTTCACCTTCAACGTGAAGCTCCTCATCGACAACCAGGCCTCGCGCCCCTTCAACATGAACCCGCTACAGGCCCGTCGTCCGGCCAAGAAGGACCTGGCGAACATGATCAAGGAGCTCTCGCGCTACAAGTTCGGCCGCAAGCGCGAACTGGTCGAGGCCGAGATACGCGAGCGCCAAAAGTCGGTCGAAAAGATGATGGAAGGCTTTTGATGGTACAATGGACCCAAACAAATATGGACATGGAAATACAAAGCGGGGCGGACATGACGCGCGCGCCGCTCACGGCGATGGAGACCAAGCTGCATCTGGCCAAGCGCATCATCACCGACCTGAAGCAGCAATTGGCCAATCTCGAACGCTTGCTTGATGCGGAGACCGAGGCGGCGGACCTGGAATCGCTCGTGCGCGTCAAACGCTCCGATGACGGCGACTACGTGGGCCCCATGGCCGAAGGCAAGATCGTCGAAGGCGTGTTCGACGGCCGCAACATGATCGGCTCCGACGGCCGCCAATACATCGTGCCGCCGAACTACGCGTCCAAGTCCAAGCTCGTCGAAGGCGACATCCTCAAATTGACCATACAAACGAACGGCACCTTCCTGTTCAAGCAGATCGGCCCCATCGAACGTCAGCGCGTGGTGGGCATGCTGGCCAAGGACGAGCTCACGAACGACTGGCTCGTGGTCCATGGCGGACGCAAATATTGCGTGCTCACGGCGGCCGTGTCCTATCACAAGGGCGATGTGGGCGATGATGCCGTGCTCCTCATCCCGAAAGCCGCGCCGTCCAAATGGGCCGCGCTCGAGAACGTCGTCAAGAACGACGGAGGCATTGAGGCATAAAGACCCGGCCTGTATAGTCGGTTCCTATGGCCTCCATCAGCCGATCCTACAGACCACAGACTTTCCAGGACGTGACCGGCCAGGAGGGGGTCAAGGAGACCCTTCGTTTGGAGGTGGCGAGCGGCAAGCTCGGCCATGCCTATCTGTTCGGCGGACCGCGCGGGGTCGGCAAGACGACCACGGCGCGCATCTTCGCCAAGGCCTTGAACTGCCTGGAGCCAAAGGACGGCGAGCCTTGCAATACGTGCGCCGCCTGCCAAGACTTCGCGGCCGGCCGCATGCTCGACGTCATCGAGATGGACGCGGCGTCGAACACCGGCGTCGAGAACGTGCGCGAGGCCATCATCGAGCATGTCCGTTTCGCGCCCTTGCGCAAGCATAAGGTCTATATCCTCGACGAGGCGCACATGCTCTCGAACAGCTCATGGAACGCGCTCTTGAAGACCGTGGAGGAGCCGCCGGCCTATGCCGTGTTCATCTTCATCACCACCGAGCTGCATCGCGTGCCCGCGACCATCGTGAGCCGTTGCCAACGTTTCGATTTCAAGCGCATCCCGGACGCGGACCTGGCCGAACGCATAAAGCATATCGCCAAGGAAGAAGGCGCCAAGGTGGATGCCGAGGTCATTGCGAGCATCGTGGCCAAGGCCGATGGCTGTTTGCGCGACGGCGAGACCTTGCTCGGACAGCTTCTCTCTCTCGGCGAGACCAAGATCACGGCGGACCTGGCCTCCTTGGTCCTGCCTTTGTCGCGTCTGCCGCTTTCCGCGGGCCTGCTCGGCATCTGGGCGACGCGCGACCTGGCCGCGGGCCTTAAGGCCGTAGCGGGCTTGGAAGACGATGGCGTGCCGCTCGCGCCGCTTTTCGATGACCTGGTGCAGACCGTGCGGCTCTTGCTCTTGGCCGACGGCTCCGATGTCTGGAAGAAACGTCTCAAGGACGGCGACGAGGGACAACGCGCGGTGGCCGCCTTGATCGGGTCCTATGCGCCGGCCGAACTGGCCGACATGGCGTTGCTCCTCATGGAGCGCCGCCGTGATGCAAAACAAGGCGCGGACCCGCGTTTTTGCCTGGAGCTCGCCGCGGCCGCCGTGTGTCTCAGCCTCTTGCCGCATGCGCCTGGCGCATTGAAGGTCCAAAGCCAGACGCCTCCGTCACCGCCAGCAAGCGGTTCTCCCGCGCCCGCCAAAGCCGCGCCGTCCATCGTAAAGAGCCTGGCGCCGACCGGGGACATGCCGAGCTTGTCAAAGTTCCAAGCGCAGTGGCATGCCATCGTGCGCGCCGTGGAGGAACAAAGCGCGTCCCTGGCCTTCGTGCTCAAGATCACCAAGCCGCTCGCGCTCGACGGGGGCAAGGCCGTCCTGGGTTTCCAGTATCCCTTCCACAAGGACAAGGTCTTGGGAGACCTGCGCAATCGCCGCGTCTTGGACGAGGCCATCACCAAGGTCCTCGGCGTGCATCTGACCTTGGAAGGATCGGTGGCCGTGGCGAACGAGAGCTCGGAGGTCATGGCCGTACCGCGCGATGCCGTGGGCTCCATCATGCAGGTGTTCGGCGGGGTCTTGGAAGAAGGCGCGGCATGAACATATCTATGAAGACACCCCTCTCACGTTCCCTGATGGCCGTCTGCGCGGCCCTGGCGCTCATGGGCGCCGGGTGCGGTCCCGCGAAGCCGCCGGAGCCGGCCGCCGATCTACAGGTGCCGTCACCCGAGGCCACGGGCACGGCGCAAACGTCCGCGACCGCGACCACCACGCCTACGGCTCCTGACGCGACTTGGCAGACATCGGCCTCGACGGATGGCAGTTTCCGCTTCAGGCATCCCAAGCCCGGTGATATGCCCGTGCCTTTGGCGCTCGACACGGATCTGGCCATGGACCTCGGTCCCACCATCTCGAACGGCGTGGCCACGGACGTGCCGCGCCTTTCCCTCATCGTCCGCGAGGTCAGGCCGACGGACAAGGGCCTGAACGGCTGCTATTACAGCGAGATGGGCTGGGCAGCGGAACAAAAGCCGGCGGAACGCAAGACGAGCTTCGGCGGGCATGAGTTCTGCATCACGGATACGGCAGATGCAGGTGCCGGCAATCGCTGGTTCACGCGCAGCTATGCCACCGCGCTCGGCAAGAACACCCTGATCTTCCAGTTCACCGTGCATTCCGTCGAATGCTCGCTCTACGAGGATCCCAAGGCCTGCATCTATTTCGACCAGGCCCGCGACACCGTGCTCATGGAGGCCATCATGCAGACGGTGGGATTCTGATGCTCGCAAAAACACCGACTTTCGCCGGTGTTTTTGTGTGGCTCGGGGACTAGGATTTGAACCTAGATAGGCAGATTCAGAGTCTGCAGTCCTACCATTAGACGATCCCCGAACGGTCCGAGTTGTGTCGCGATGATACGGTCCTTTTGACCGCGCGTCAAGCATGGCTTACCCTCCATCCGTACCTTGAAAGGAGGTTCCCATGCTGATCGTCCTGGCCCTCCTGGCCTTGATCTTCCTTGGAAGTTTCTTCGGTCTCATCGTCGGCCTGTTCATCCACATGGACCGCAAGAACTTCCGCGAGATGCGGAACTATGCGGAAGCGACGGCGCTCGCGCAGGAGCGATGGGCGCAAGAGGCCGTGCTCGATCTCGGCGCCGCTTTCGCCCGGGCCCGTGCCGAGCTTGTCCGGGACGAGGACCTGTTCCAGAGCGCGGAGTGGCTTCGTCTCGGGACGAAAGGCCTGGCGGAGTGGCGGCCGCGTCTGCAGGCGTTGCGCGCCGAGAACGCATGGGCGATCTCCTACGAGAGCCAGCAAGGCACGGCACGGGAGCTCGAGGCGGAACGCGCCAAGCTCGCCGCGCCGGCCAAGGCCATGGACGAGCTCTGCGCCTTGCGACGCACCGAACGCGCGGCCGTGGAAAAGGTCTTGCATGCCTTGCCGACCGCGCTCGCACCGCTCGACGAGGTCATCGCCGAACTGCGCGCGCGTCTCGACGAGATGGGGGATACCCATCTCGAAAGGACGGAACGCGATCGGGCATCCGATGATCTGATCGATGCCATCGGCGATCTCGCCCTCGCGGCGCATTTCATCGAACGCACGCGCGCCGCCGCGTTCGAGACAGGTCTGCATGGACCGATGGCGGCCGATGCCGCGAGCTCCGCGCTCAAGGCGAGGGACGCCGCCGTCGGGCGTGTCGACAAGGCCTCGCGCCTCTTGGCCCTCGCGGCGTCACAGGCATCGCAAGCGGGCATACGCGGCCGTTCGGCGCGTGAACGACTGCAGGCGACCCGCGAGGGCCTGGGGGACTCGCCCAGCATGCTCGCCGTGACGGCCTTGTCCCTCGCGGAAGCGTGGGTGGACCGGGCGGCGGGGCTCTGCCTCTCCGGCCGACCGCTCGATGCGCGTCGCGCGGATGCCCTCATCGATCAGGCGTGGCATCTCTTGAACGCCGTGGCGGTAGAGCCGCGATAGAAGGTCTCGTGACCTTCTTTTTTTCGCGCAAAAAAAGACCCCGTTCCCGCGAAGGGTGGGGTCAGCCGGCGCCTCCGATCCATTTGTCCGGGTCCGGACGATGATCGGGATGCTGATAGGACTCTTGTTCGAGCTTGCGTTCGAACTCGCGTTGCAAGGCGGCCTGCCGGACGAGCTTGCGGCTGAACCAGCGAAGCCCGACGAGCAGAAGGATGAAGACGCCCAGGCCGGCATAGCCCGAGCCGAGCCGTGCGCCGACATCCCACAGAAGGAAGCCGATGGCGATGAGCAGGACGGAACGGAAGAACAGCCGCACGGCAGTGAACACGGTGAGCTTCATGTGCCCTCTATTGTTGAAGGTTCTGCGCTCTATATAGCTCTTTTTGCATGACGTGTCAAGACCATGCGTCCCATTGACAAGGGCAAAAGAACCTGTTAGATTAGCCCATCGCTCCTTTCGTTTCTCATCTCTGACCGTGGAGGTGTCCCATGTACGGTGTCACGCAAGCAGACATGGAATGGATCTGGCTCAATCTCAAGCAGGGGATCCTGATCTTCGGCTCGGCGACCGCGATCGTCGGCGCCATCCTCTGGGCCCTCATCGCCCTCAAGCGGCGCATGGGTCCCTCCGGCCCGCCCGAGATCGAGCAGGAACCGCCCTATGAGCGGGGCTCGACGCCGACCTTGCGCAGCATCCCGTCCGCGCCGTCCATCAAGTCGGCCGACGACCCGTCCGTGGACATCGCCTCGCAGACGACCCAGGTCATCTCGCGCGAAAGGCTGATCTCCTCGTTCCGGCATATCGGCGACCTGCGACGCTTCCTCAAGTTCGAAGAGGACGTGGCGCACATGCTGGCCTCGCAGACCCGCGACCTCGCCGAGGAATGGCGCCTGCGCGTCCGGGACGCCGACATCACCGACGAGGAGCGCGCGGTGGGGCTCGAGGCCGAGGCCCTGCTCCTCGAGGCGGAAGAGGCCTTCTCGGAGGCGGAACCGCTCGGCTGGCAGCGCGTCGCCCGGCTCTTCTACGAAGCGAAGCAGCGCTTCTACGATGTCCTGCTCCCACAGACCGATGGCGAACGCGCGTCCGAACGGACCGCCGCCAACACCTGAACCCCGCAACTGCGGGGCTTTTCTTTTGCCTTGGCGAAAGGTACTGTTTACGCATGCCAGCCGCCAAAAAAGCACCGAAAGACACGTCCTGGGGCGGGGTCGCCGAATGGTATGACGCCATGGTCGAGGGGCCGGGCGGCAGTTTCCAAACGGACCTCATCCTGCCGAACCTCGGACGCCGCATGAAGATCGCCAAAGGGGACACGGTCGTGGACATCGCCTGCGGCCAAGGGTTCTTTTGCCGCGCCTTCTTTACGGCCGGCGCCACCGTCATCGGCGCGGACATCGCCCCTGAGCTCATCGCCATCGCGACAAAGAAGTCGCCGGACATCTCCTATCACGTGGCACCTTCGGACAAGCTCAACATGCTCGCCGACGGCTGCGCGGATAAGATCACCATCATCTCGGCCATACAGAACATCGAGCGTTTGAACGGCACCATGGCCGAGGCCGCACGCCTCCTCGCGCCCAAAGGTCGTCTTTATATCGTCATGAACCATCCCTGCTTCCGCGTGCCCAAGATGTCGAGCTGGGGCTGGGACGAGCAGTTCAAAGTGCAGTATCGCCGCATCGACGCGTATCTCGGTGAGCGCAAGGCCGCCATGCAGATGCATCCGGGCTCAGACCCCTCGGACATGACCGTGACCTTCCATCGGCCTTTGCAGTCTTACGTGAAGGCGCTCGAAAAAGCCGGGCTTGCCGTGTGCGGGCTCGAAGAATGGAACTCGCATAAGGTGAGCGACAGCGGCCCGCGCGCGGCGGCCGAGAACGAGGCGCGCAAACAGATCCCGTTGTTCCTCTTCCTCGAGGCCTGCAAGGTATGAAAAAGCTCCATCGTTTCTTCGTCAGCGCCGACCTTTCGCCCGCGCACGTGATCGTGAGCGACGCGGACATCGTGCATCAAGCTTTTCGCGTCCTGCGTCTCGCGCCGGGCGAGGACATCGTGCTCCTCGACGGCAAAGGTGCCGAGGCCCTGTGCCATATCACCGCCCTGGACAAGAAGCATATCGCCTGCGATGTCGTCTCGCGCGAAAAACATGATCGGGAGCCGCTTCGCCATGTGACCTTGTATCTCGCCCTCATCAAGCGCGATGCCTTCGAGTGGGCGGTGCAAAAGGCCGTGGAGGCAGGCGTGTCGCGCATCGTGCCCGTGTCCTCGCATCGCACGGTGAAGTCCCAGCTCAAGCCGGAGCGTTTGCAGGCCATCATGCGCGAGGCCGCGGAACAATGCGGGCGCGTCATCGTGCCGTCCTTGGGCGAGATCACCGACCTCGCCAAGGCCTTGGCCTTCGCCTCGGCCAATGCCTCCCTTGCCGCGTTCTTCGATACGGGAGATGAGGAGTTCCAGGCCATGACCATGCCTGCCGCGGACGTGGCCATCTTCATCGGACCCGAGGGCGGATGGGACGGCGAAGAGCGCTCGCTCGCGGAAAAGCATGAATTGCGCATCGCGAGCCTCGGCAAGGCGATATTGCGGGCCGAGACGGCCGCGACCATCGCCGTCTTTCTCGCTGCCCATACTTAGTGCGAGTGCTATACTCGGTCCATATGGCAGACCTCATCTCTTTCGATGCGAAGAACTTCTTTGATACCGCGGTAGGGGACCATGGCGCGAGCAAGGACGAGCTCGCCAAGCTCGCCCCGCGTCTCGAAAAAAGCCGCGATACGGTCTTGAAGGACTGGGAAAGCGGCAAACAAGGATGGCTCGGCGTGCCCGATGAGGCCCATCTCGCGGACGAGGTCCAGGCGACCGCGGACTTTTTCCTAAAAAAACGCATGAAGACCTGCCTCGTCATAGGCATAGGCGGGTCTGATCTGGGCGCGAGGGCCGCATACGCTGCGCTCGGCAGCGCCAAAGGCGGGATGCGCCTCCTCTTTGCCGGTGGCAATACCGATCCGGTCGAGCTCAGCCGCGTCCTCGCCGACCTCGATCCCAGGTCCACGGTGGTGAACATCGTGTCCAAGTCCGGCGATACCGTGGAGCCCATGGCGAGCTTCCTCGTCATCCGCGACCTGTTCCGCAAAAAGCTCGGCGCCAAGAGACATCGCGAGCATATCGTGGCCACGACGGACCTCGAGAAGGGCGCCATGAACAAGCTCACCACCGAAGAGGGCTATGCCATGCTGCCCGTGCCCAACAATATCGGCGGGCGTTTTTCCGTGCTCAGTCCCGTGGGGCTTTTCCCCTTGGCTTGCGCCGGCGTGGACATCAAGGCCATGCTCCGGGGCGCAAAACAGGTGCGCGATAGGTTCGTGAAACAGGACGCGTCGAAGAACGATGCATGCGCCTATGCCGCGCTCCAGTATCTCGCGGATTTCCATCGCGGACAGTCGGTGCAGGTGCTCATGCCCTATAGCGCCCAATTGGCCGAGACGGGAAAGTGGTTCCGACAATTGTGGGCCGAGAGCTTGGGCAAGAAACGATCGCCCATGGACGATGAAGGCGTGGGTCCGACCCCGGTCGCCGCGCTCGGCGCCACGGACCAGCATTCCCAGGTCCAGCTCTACATGGAAGGCCCGCGCGACAAGACGGTCACCTTCATCGAGGTCAAAAACTTCGCGGCCGATGTCCGCATCCCGGCCGGGGCGAAAGATGTCGCGCCGCTCGCGTATCTTGCCGGTACCCCGCTTTCCAAGATCATCCATGCCGAACGCGCGGCCACGGCAAAGGCCCTGAAAGAGGCCGGACGTCCGAACGCGACCCTCACCATCCCCACGGTCTCGCCCGAAAGCCTGGGTGCGCTCTTCCTGTTCTTCGAGATCGCGACCGGGGTCGCGGGCGGCCTCTACGGCATAGACCCCTATGATCAGCCCGGCGTCGAGGCCGGCAAAAAGGCCATGTACCACCTGCTCGGCCGTCCGGGTTTTTGACACAAGCCGTATATTGGCGTCCTGCCGGCACTTCCCTCGTTCATGCGCTCATCGTAGTTCAACTACGCCTCGCGCATTCCCTCGGTCCAGTGCTCGACAGGCCATCCAATATACGGCTTGTTATGACGTCAGTTTATATATGGTATAGTGTTTCCATCACCCATTAGCAGTACCCCCTATGGCAAAAAAGACATCGCATCTGGGCCTCGGCCTCGTCGCGGGTTCCATCATCGGTCTCGCGGCAGGGTTCTTCCTCCAGAGCAAGGACGGGCAGAAACTGCTCAAAGACGGGCACAAGAAGGCGGAGAAGCTCCAGGCCCAGCTCATGAAGGAACTGTCCAAGGACGGCGTCCTCACGAAACAGCGTTATGAGGCCCTGGTCGACAAGATGATGAAATACTATTTGACGGGCAAACAGATCACCAAGACGGAGGCGCCGGCCATACGGTCATTCCTCCTGAAGAAGTGGAAGCATATCGAGACCCAGCTCAAGAACGCCAAATAGATGTCTAACACGGACTTCTTGCGCGCTTCGGAGGCAGACCTGCTGCCCGAGGGGTTCGTCCAAGGACACGTGTTCGATCTGCGGCCCTACGGCCATGGCGGCACCGTCGAGATAGACGGCTGGCATCCGGAACGCGGCGAGGCCATAGAGATCTGCCAAAGCGAGGCCATGGGGGATTCCCCCAAGCCCGGGCAAAAACGCAAATTGGCGAGCGACATCCTCAAGCTCGTCTTTTTGTGCGAGCTCGGCGTGGTGCGCCGCGCCAAGATCTACGTGACCTGCGAAGAGCTGTACACCTGGTTCCATGCGGGCCAGGCCTGGATCGCGGCCGTGGCGCGCTTGCACGGCATCGCCGTCGAGCTGCGCAAGCATTCCAGCAAGGCCGTGCGCAAACGCGTGCGCAATACCATGCTCGGCGCGCGACGCGAGATGACCAGCGCGGCCTAAGGCCGCCAGGTCGACGCGCAAGGCCGTTCCTGCTATAAGGGAACGGTCCTTTTCAGAACGGAGCCGGCAATGAAAAAGTTGTGGCGTTTTGTCGTGGCCCTCCTCGTCTTGAACCTCGTCGTCCTCGTCCATGAAGGCGGACATTGGGTCGCGTTCGAAGCGGTGGACATCCGGGTGGACGAGGCCGCCCTGGGCTTCGGTCCCGTCATCGCCTCGACCGATGTAGGCCATACGTCCGTCGCCTATCGCCTGTTGCCGATCGGCGGGTACGTCATCCCGCGAGATCATGGTCCGCATTCATACGAGTCCGCGTCCTTGCTTGACTGCGCCATCGGCGAGGCCGCGGGCGTGACCGGCGGTCTCCTCGCGGCCTTCCTCCTGCTCCTCTTGTCCCGCTCGGTGCGCGACGCGTGGAGAGAGAGCTTCGGCGCCCTGTTGCGCTTTGCACGCGGACGCATGCCCTCGGTCCCGGTACGGACCGGGGACGGGAGCGGCCTCGTCGGACCCATCGGGATCATGCGCGGCCTGTTCCAGCCCGCCGGGTTCCGCATGCGCCTCGAACAGTTCATCGGCCTCAACGTGGCCTTGTCCTGCTTCAATCTCCTGCCCCTGTATCCGCTAGACGGCGGCAGGATGGCGGACCATGTCATCGTCGTCGCCTTCGGCGAGCGCGTGTCGGCCGCCTATATCAGCGCCTGCAACATCCTGTTCTTCGCCCTCATCGCGTACGTGATGGTGAAGGACGTCGTGCGGCTGCGACGCGGCTGAACCAAAACCCTCGGGGGGCGTCCCGAGGGCTTTTTCTTATTTCACTTTGATCGTGATCGCATCCTTTGACGCGTCCACCGTCACGTCATCGCCTTCCTCGATCTTGCCCTCGACCAGGCGCAGGGCCAATTCGTCGAGCACGAGGTCTTGGATGGTGCGTTTGAGGGGACGCGCGCCATAGGCGGGGTCATAGCCCTTCTTCGCGAGCAGGGCTTTGGCCTTGTCCGTGAAGCTCACCGCGATGCGCTTGTCGGCCATGCGTGTCACGACCTCTTGCAATTGCAGGTCCACGATCTTGGCGAGGTCCGCTTCCTTGAGCGCATGGAACATGATGGTCTCATCGATGCGGTTCAGGAACTCGGGGCGGAAATTGTCCTTGAGCATCGCGAAGACCTGCTTTTTGAGCGCTTCCTCGCCTTCGTCCTTGTCTTCGCCGCGGTCGAAACCGATCTCATTGCGGGTCGTGCCCCATTCGAGGATGCGGTCCGAGCCGATGTTCGAGGTCATGATGATGACGGTATTGCGGAAGGACACGGTGCGGCCCTTGCCATCCGTGAGACGACCGTCGTCCAGCACTTGCAGCAGGGCATTGAACACGTCGGGATGCGCCTTTTCGATCTCGTCGAGCAGGACGACGGCATAGGGGCGGCGGCGGACCTTTTCCGTGAGCTGTCCGCCCTCGTCATAGCCCACATAGCCCGGCGGCGAGCCGATCATCCGCGACACGGTGTGACGTTCGCCATATTCGCTCATGTCGAGGCGCACGATGGCGTCCTCATCATCGAACATGGCCTCGGCCAAGGCCTTGGCCAGCTCCGTCTTGCCCACGCCCGTGGGGCCGAGGAAGAGGAAGGAGCCGATGGGGCGCTTGTCGTCAGAGAGACCCGCGCGCGAACGGCGCAAGGCATTGGCCACGGCCTTCACGGCCTCGTCCTGGCCGATGACGCGCTGATGCAGCTCATCTTCGAGCAAGGCCAGCTTTTCCGTCTCGGTCTGCAGCATGCGCGAGACCGGGATGCCGGTCCAACGCGCGACCACGGCGGCGATGTCCTCTTCCGTCACGGCATCGCGCAAGACGCCACGAGCGCCTTGCAGGCTCTTCAACTTGCTCTCGCCGTCCTTGAGCTGCTTCTCAATGGCCGGGAGCTTGCCATAGCGTATCTCGGACGCCTTTTCGAGGTCGCCGCGGCGTTCCGCGATGTCCGCCTCGGTCTTGAGCTTCTCGATCTGCTTCTTGAGGTCGGCGTTCTGGTTGACGATGGTCTTTTCCGCGGTCCAGGAGAGCTCTTGCTCATGCGCCTTCTCCGAGATCTCGGCCAAATGCTTTTCCAGCAGGCCCAAACGCGCCTTGGAATCCTCGTCATCCTCCTTGGAGAGCGCGCGCTTCTCGATCTCGAGCCGTATCTGTTCGCGTTTCAAGCGGTCCAGATCGTCCGGCATGGATTCGACCTGCATCTTGAGCGCGGCGGCGGCCTCGTCGATGAGGTCCACGGCCTTGTCCGGCAAAAAGCGGTCGGTGATATAGCGGTTCGAGAGCTTGGCGGCCGCGATAAGGGCCGCATCCGTGATGCGGATGCCGAAATGCAGCTCATACTTGTCCTTGATGCCGCGCAAGATGGACACGGTATCGTCTATGGACGGCTCGTCCACGAACACGGGCTGGAAGCGGCGTTCGAGCGCGGCGTCCTTCTCGATGTATTTCTGATATTCCTTCAAGGTCGTTGCGCCGATGGCGCGCAATTCGCCGCGCGCCAAAGCCGGTTTCAACAGATTGGACGCGTCCATGCTGCCGCCTTCGCCCGAGGCGCCGGCGCCCACGAGGGTGTGGAGCTCGTCGATGAACAGGATGATCTTGCCGTTCGAGGTCTCGACCTCTTTGACCACGGCCTTGAGTCTTTCCTCGAACTCGCCCCGGAACTTGGTGCCCGCCACGAGGGAACCCACGTCGAGGGCCACGATCTCGCGGTCCTTGAGGGTCTCGGGCACGTCGCCCGCCACGATGCGCTGCGCCAAGCCTTCCACGATGGCGGTCTTGCCCGTGCCAGCCTCGCCGATGAGCACCGGATTGTTCTTTTTACGGCGCGTCAGCACTTGCATAACGCGGCGTATCTCCTCGTCGCGGCCGATGACCGGGTCGAGCTTTTCTTGCCTCGCGAGCTCGGTGAGGTTCTTGGCGTATTTTTCGAGCGCCTGGTACTTGGTCTCGGGCTCGGCAGAATCCACCTTGGCGCTGCCGCGTACGTCCTTGAGCGCCTTCATGATGGCATCGGTGGAGATGCCGAACTCGTTCAAAATGCGGGCGGCCCCATCATTCCCTTCGGCAAGCGCGAGGAGCAAGTGTTCGGTCGAGATATATTCGTCCTTGAAATAACGGGCCGCGCGTTCGGCGCCCACCAAGACCTTGACCAGGTCTTGCGACAGATAGATCTGGCCCAAACCGCCTTGGCGGTCGGTGATCTTGGGCAGATGGGCGAGCGCATCCTGCAAACGGCCGCGCAGGGTGGGCAGTTCGACCTGTAATTTCTTCATGACCGAGGGCACCACGCTGCCTTCCTGTTCGACCAGGGCCGAAAGGAGATGCACGGGTTCGACGGCTTGCTGGCCGTTCATTTGGGCCAGTTCATGCGACTGTTGCAGGGCTTCCTGCGACTTGGTCGTGAAGTTCTGGGGGATCATACGATTAGCAGTCTAATACCGAGACTGCTAATCGTCAATATGCTCTTTATATAGGCTTTTCGATCAAGAAAAGCTGATTGTGATCGTAATAGTCGAACGTGGCCTGGCCCTGGTCAGGCGTCTGTAATTTCACGTATTTGACCATGCCGTCGTCGGACACGCAGACGAAGATCTCTTTGATCGTGCCATCAGATGCCTTGAGCTTTGCATCATAGAGATCGCAATTCTTTCCATTGTCGCGGCTCTTGCTCACATTGTCGTCCTTTTTGATGCCATAACTGCTGACGCTGTTGCGGCCCGTGGTCAGGCCGACCACCATGCCGCTCAAGCGACGTCCTTCGGATGACCTGGAGATGTCGGTCCATGGGCCAGTATTGGAGCGCACATAGGAGCTCGCGCCCGCGATGACGATGTCCATGGTGACCAGGTCGCCCAAGTTGAGGCTGGCACGCAGGCGTTCGGGCTTGGAGACCTCGATGGTGCCGGTGATGGCCACCTTGGCATCCGGCAAAGAAAGCTTGGCGCGGAAGGATTTGAGGTCGCGGAAGCGCAACAGGGCGGCGGAAAGCTGTTCGGCGGGGGACAAGGTCGGCGCCGTATCATCGCCTTGGTCCGTGGGGGTCTGCGCGGCAGGCGCCTTGGCGACGGGTGCGGGTTTGGACGGCGGCGGGGTCGGGGATTGCTTCAAACAGCCGGCCCCGAGCAGGGAAAAGGCGGCTATGGCCAAGAACAGGCGTCGCGGCATAGGATATGCGTCGCATGATACCATAGCCCTATGCCCGGCACCCTCCTCATCGTGGCCACCCCCATCGGCAATCTCCAGGACATCACCTTGCGGGCCCTTGAGGCGCTCCGTGGCGCGGATGCCATCGCCTGCGAAGATACGCGCGTCACGTCCAAGCTCTTGGCCGCCTATGACATCCATAAACCGCTGCTGAGCCTGCATGAGCATACCCAAGGCGGCAAGATCGAGCGCGTCATAGACGAGATACGCGGCGGCAAGCGTCTCGCGTATGTGTGCGATGCCGGGACGCCGGGCATGAACGATCCGGGAGGTAAATTGGTCCAAGCCGCGCATGAGGCCGGCGTGCGCGTGGAGCCCATGCCTGGCGCCTCCGCCCTCACGTCCGCCATCTCGGTCTGTGGCTTTCCCATGGATGACTTTGCCTATGTCGGCTTCGTCCCGCATAAAAAAGGGCGCAAGACCTTTTTCGAGGACATTGCCGCGCGTCGCGAGCCCGTCATCCTGCTTGAGTCCACGCATCGCATCGAAAAATGCTTGGATGAGCTCGTCGCGGCCTTGCAACCGGAACGTTTCGTCTGCGTCTGCCGCGAACTGACCAAGATGCATGAGCATGTCTATCGCGGGACGGCGGTCGAGGTACGCAAAGCCGTGTTGGACGATGACACGCGCGGCGAGTTCACCGTGGTTGTCGGGCCCGGTCCCAAACGCTAAGATATCGCCATGACCGTCGACCTCGTCCTCATCGCCATCATCCTGCTGTTCATCGGCCTGGGCTTCAAGGACGGCTTCATCCATACCCTCGGTCGTCTCATCGGTGCGGTCGCGGGTTTCGTCCTCGCGGATACCTGGTCGTCCTGGCTTTCGGGCATACTCGCCTTCGTCATGCCCTCGGGATGGGCTCGTGTCGTGGCCTTTTCCCTCGTCTTCCTGCTCATCACGCGTCTCCTCGGTTTTGCCTTGCGGCTCGTGGACAAGATCTTCAAGCTCTTGACCCATTTGCCCTTTCTCAAGTCCATCGATCGCCTGCTCGGCGGCATCCTGGGCCTTGGCGAGGCCATCATCTTCATGGGCGGCGTGTTCTATCTCATCCTGACATTCAAGCCGGTGCTGACCTTGTATACCCTGGTCCAAGGCTCGGCCGTCGCGACCTGGATAAATGGCGTGTTTCATGCTTTGCTTGGTGCCTTGTTGAAGTGAAGGCATGATTTTGGCGCATACCTTTGTCGAAAGCTGCGTTTGTTGCTCATCGTAGGTCCACTACGCCTCGCAACAAGCCTCGCTTTCTTCGCGGTCTGCATCCAAAATCAAGCCTTCCACACTTCACGTGTATGGACCCTAAATTATTTGACACCCACTCACACCTGCACTTTCCCGCTTACGGCCCCGAACAAGAGGCCGTATATGCGCGTATGCGGGATGCGGGCATCTGGACCGTCTGCGTGGGCACGGCCGCGGGCACGTCCAAGCTCGGCATAGAGTTCGCGGAGGCGCATGACGGCGTGTTCGCGAGCGTGGGCCATCATCCCGAACACCTTACGAGCTCGTTCCGGGACGAGAGCGAGGGCGAGATCGGGGACTTGGACATCGCGGAACTCGAGACGCTCGCGCGTTCTTCGCCCAAGGTCGTGGCCATCGGTGAAACGGGCTTGGATTTTTATCGCATAGACGAGGACCGGGACCGGAGACGCGCCATCGAAACGCAGGAAGCGGCTTTCCGCGCGCATCTCGACCTCGCGCGGCGTCTCGACAAGCCCGTTATCATCCATTGCCGCGAGGCCTTGGCGTCGCTTGCCAAGATCATGGTCGAAGAGCGGGCCAAAGGCCGCGTCGAGGGCGTGGTGCATTGCTATACGGGCACCTGGGCCGAGGCCGAGCCCCTGCTCGCGGCGGGTCTGCATCTCTCTTTCACCGGCATCATCACCTTCCCGCCCAAGAAGACCGCGGACCCGGAACTTTCCGTGCATCGCGTCATCGAGCGCATGCCACTTGAGCGTCTGCTCATCGAGACCGATGCGCCTTGGCTTGCGCCCGTGCCCCATCGCGGAGAGCGCAATGAACCATCGTACGTGACCGAGGTCGCGAAAAAGGTCGCGGAACTGCGCGGGATGACATACGACGAGGCCGCGGAAGCCACGACCGCGAATGCGCGAAGCTTCTTCAAGATATGACATTCAATTGTTTTGGGCTGATCATCCACGGCTATTCGGCGGACGAGGCCATGGAGCGCCTCAATTGGACCAATGCCCAAGGACATCAAGCCATGGTGGTGACGGCCAATCCCGAGATCCTGCTCGCGGCCAAACGCGACCCGCGGTATTGGAATGTCCTGCGGCAGGCCGACCTGCGTCTCGTGGACAGCACGGGTCTGCAGTGGATCGGACGTTTCTCAAGCCATCGCCCGCATCGCGTGCCGGGCGTGATGTTCGCTGAGCGCCTCATGCAGGAAGCCTCCGAACGGCAATGGCGCGTCGCGTTCGTTGGCGGGGGACCGGGCATCGCGGAAAAAGCGGCCTGGACCATGCGGCAGAAATATCCGGACCTCACCATACAAGCCGAACAAGGCGGCGCGGTGGATGCCGAAGGGCGCATGGACGAGGCGGGGCAAGAGGCCTTGCAGCGCTTTACCCAGTTCGGGCCGGACCTCGTCTTGGTCGCCTTCGGCCACCCCAAGCAAGAGATCTGGATGGTCGAGCATCTGCCCGAACTGCCGAGCGCCAAGATCGCCATTGGCGTGGGCGGGACCTTGGACTATTGGTCCGGCGCCAAAAAGCGCGCGCCTGCCTGGATGCAAAGGCTCGGCCTCGAGTGGCTGTATCGCCTCGTGAAAGAACCGTCGCGTGTCTGGCGTATCCTGAACGCCGTCCTCGTCTTCCCCGTCATGGCCATTGCAGACAAGTTTTTCCCCGCCAAAGACGTGGACAATACCGCGAAAAACAACGTATAGTTTGCGGACTATGGAGAAAGAACGCCGCGTCCGGACCCGCTTTGCGCCCAGCCCCACGGGCTTTTTACATATCGGCGGCGTGCGCTCGGCCTTGTATAACGAATTGCTCGCGCGGCAAGCGGGCGGAGACCTCATCCTGCGCATAGAGGACACGGACCAAAGCCGCTTCGTGCCCGGTAGTATCGAGGACATTTGCCGCTCGCTCGCCGAGATCGGCATCGTGCCGAACGAAGGCGTGTGGCTGGATGGGAACGGCGCCGTGACGGAACGCGGGAGCCTTGGCCCGTATATCCAGTCCAAACGGAAAGACGTGCATGCGGCCTATGCCGCCAAGCTCGTGGCCATGGGCAAGGCCTATCCCTGCTTTTGCACGCCGGAACGGCTCGAGGACCTCCGCAAGACCCAGACCCTCACGCATCAACCGACGATGTATGACGGCCATTGCCGCGCGCTCCACGCCGACGAAGCGGCAGGTCGCGTCGCAGCCGGGGAAAAGCATGTCATACGTCTGAAACTGCCGCGCGAAGGCACGGTGCAGGTGCGCGATGCCATACGCGACGTGGTCGAGTTCGAATGGAAGCTCATCGACGATCAGGTCATCATCAAGTCCGATGGCTTTCCGACCTATCACTTGGCCGCCATGTGCGATGACCATGACATGGGCATCACTCATGTCATCCGCGGCGAGGAATGGCTCTCGTCTACGCCCAAACATATCTTCATCTACGAGAGCTTCGGCTGGGAATTGCCGCATTTCGCGCATTTGCCGCTTTTGTTGAACCCGGACCGTTCCAAATTGTCCAAGCGCCAAGGTGACGTTGCCGCGCATGACTTCCTCGACAAGGGCTATTTGCCCGAGGCCTTGCTCAACTTTGTCGCGCTTCTTGGCTGGAATCCCACGGCCGACCGCGAGATCTATACGCATGAGGAGCTCATCTCCATGTTCGACCTGCACAAGATCAACAAAGCAGGCGCCATCTTCGACATCACCAAGCTCGACTGGATGAACCAGCACTATCTGCGGTCCATGCCGGAGGAACGATATCTGGAAATGACACGGAACCACCTGACGACGGAGGAAAGGGACGACGCCTTCATCACGCGATGCCTCCTCCTCGTGCGCGACCGTCTGACCAAGCCACAGGACGCCCCGGAGGCCGTGGGACCCTTGCTCGCGCCCAAGGTCTCCTATGCGGATGTCTCATTGACCTGGAAGGAGCAGCTCTCGACCGATGCCGTGAAGCGGCTTGAGGCCGTTCGCGCGCATATCGCGGACCTCAATGAGAACCCTTTCGCGACAGGCATGAAGGACGGCATCACGCATTTCGAATCCTCCTTGCGAGAGCTCGTCGCGGCGAATGGATGGGGGAATGGCGACACCTTTTGGCCGCTCCGCGTGGCGCTTTCCGGACAAGAAAAGTCTCCCAGTCCTTTCGAGCTCCTGTGGGTGCTCGGAAAAGAACGCAGCCTGGCCCGGCTCGACGCCGCCATCGCCTTCCTCAAAGCCTGACCTTGCGGCATACTGGAGGCAATGAAGGGCTTCAGACGTCTTCTGTTCGCATTGTGCACCGTGTCGCTCTGCGGCTGTTTGAACGCGTCCATCGCCTTGGCCCAAGAAGACACGACCGATGCCCAGCAAGATGCGAGCATGAAATCGGCCGTGGATGCCCTGAACAGCCAGATCGACCAAAAGCAGGCGCGCGTGAAGGAGCTGGATTCCCTCGTGGACAAATACCAGGACCGCATCAAGCAACAAGAGGCGCAGCAGACCTCCCTTGAGAACGAGCTGCTCATCCTCGATAATCGCGCGACCAAGAAAAAGCTCGATATCGAACGCACCAAGTTGCAGCTCGAGTCCCTCGCCTTGGAACTGCGCATCCTGGACGATCGCATCGGCCAGCATGCGGACCGGGTGAAGCGCCAACAGGGCTATGCGGCCGACCTCATCCGCGACATCAACCAAGGCGATTCGGTCTCGACCTTCCAGGTCCTGCTCTCGCAGAGGTCGCTCTCGGCCTTTTTCGATCGTTTGGAAGAGAAGAAGCGCCTGGAACGCGATCTCGTGGATGCCATGGACAAGGTCAAAGCGCAAAAGGCCGACATGGAAGACGCCAAGCGCCAAAAGGACGCCAAGCGCGCCGAGCTCGAGAAGCAGCAAAAGGCGCTCAAGAACGAGCAGCTCGCCCTGGACGCCGAAAAGAACTTCAAGACCTCGCTCGTGGCCGAGACCAAGATGAAACAGAGCGAGTTCGAGCGCGTCATGTACGAGCTGCAGCAACAGCAACAGAGCACGTCGCAGGACATCAGCGACCTCGAGGCCAGGCTCAAGGACAAGCTCGACACGGTGGACGCGGCGCTCTCGCGCGGCGATGTCCTCCTCAATTGGCCGGTGGACCCCTCGCGCGGCATCACGGCAAAGTTCCACGATCCCACCTACCCGTTCCGTAAATTGTTCGAACATCCGGGCGTGGACGTGCGCGCCTCCGTGGGGACGCCCATCACGTCCGCGGCGGGCGGGTACGTGGCCTGGAACAAGCGCGGGCGTCTCTACGGCAATTATGTGATGGTCGTGCATCCGGGGAATGTCGCGACCGTGTACGCCCATCTCTCCAAGTTCATCGCCCCGCCCGACACCTACGTGCAGCGCGGTGACGTGCTCGGCCTGACGGGCGGCATGCCGGGGCAACCGGGCGCCGGCCTCTCGACCGGTCCGCATCTGCATTTCGAGGTGCGCCAGGACGGCGTGCCCGTGGACCCGGAGAACTTCCTGCCCAGCATCAGCACGGACGACAACTAAAAAGCCCTCGCATCAGGCGGGGGCTTTTTCGGTCAGGCCGTCGAGCACGGCATCGAGGTCTTGCAGGGTCGTGACGTTCACGAGCTTGTGCCGCAGGTCTTTGAAGTCTATCCACGGCATGGCGGCGCCGAGCTCTTTCTTGAAATAGTACGGCAGGTGTTTGCGCAATTTGACCAGGCCATGGCTGCCATAGCGCGACGCATGCAAGGCCGCATGCTCGCGCGCGGTGGCGATGCGTTGCGCGAAGGTCGGCAGGGTCGAGGCCGGATGCGCGATCGGGTCGAGGGCATGCAGGAGCTCGGGGAAGAACCAGGGATTGCCAAGCGCGCCGCGGCCCACGAGGACGCCGTCCGCGCCCGAGCGGCGCATGGCCTCCTTGGCCGTCTCGGCCGAGACGATGTCGCCGTTCACGAGCACGGGCAATGTGGTGTTCCGACGCGCCTCGCCCACGCGGTCCCAGTTGGAGATGCCGCTATAGCCTTGCTCCTTGGTGCGGCCGTGTATGGAGATGAGGGAGGCGCCGGCATCTTCCAAGACCTTCACGAAGTCGAGCACGTCGGTGTCCTTGCTCCAGCCCAAGCGCGTCTTCACGCTGATGGGCACCTTCACCGCGGCTTTCATCGCTTTGATGATGGCGGACGCGCGCTGCGGATCGCGTATCAAGGACGCGCCATTGAAATTGTGCACGATGTTATAGACCGGGCAGCCCATGTTGATGTCTATGCCGTCCGGGTGGAACTTCTCTTCGATGATGCGGGCTGCCTCGGCCATCACGGCCGGTTCCGAGCCAAAGACCTGCTGGATGAGTGGACGCTCTCCCTCATCGAAGCGCGCCATCTCGATGGTCTTGGCATTGCCGCGCACCACGGCCTCGGACGAGACCATCTCGCGGAACATGAGGGGGGCGCCATGCTGTTTGCAGATAAGGCAAAAAGGCAGGTCGGTCATGTCTGCCATGGGGGCCAGGGCCACGAGGGGCCGCGGGAACTTCTGCCAATCGATCATTAGGCCCGAGCATATATGAAAAAACCCGTTCCGACAAGGGTCGGGACGGGTCAGAAGGGGCTGACGGAGGGGTCGAGCGGCTTGAGCCGATGGGAGCGGCAGAGCCGGAAGAAGGGGGCCAAGCGATCATTGCGGCCCTCCGTGCGAAGTTGGATATGGGAGGGACGGTCGTCCCCATGGGAGAGGGCGATGTACACGTCCTCGCCGCGGAAGCACACGGTGCCGATGAAACCTTGGGCCAGGTAATCCGTGACCACGCGTTTCGCGAGGGCGAAAGGCGGGCCGTCGAGACCGGCCTTCTCGAATCGCACGAACTGCGGAATGCGCGGCGAGAGGATCATCTCGTGCAACGCGTCATAGGTCGGATCGGTCGACGGGGACTCCGTGACCAGTTTGGCCGCGTGATTGAGGCAGTACCCGACGCCGGGCGCGACCTTCCTGGTCTTGAGCATGGCGTCGGTCGCTTTGAGCGTGCCATCCACCCATGTCCAATCGTCGGTGATGAGGCCAAGCGCCTTGCCCAGGAACGTATAGGGGTTCCTCGGCAAGGCGAACACGCTGATGCGGGTCATCCGTTTCATCCTTTCTCCTCCTTGTAAAAGGTCGAGGCGCACAAAATAGGGCGTATCCGCGTCATTGTCAAGAAAAAACCGCCTTGGGAGGCGGAGAGGGCGGGTTCAGGTCGCCTTGGCGGTGTTGAAATACGAGTTCGAGGCCTCGCAACCGGTCCAGGAGACGTAGACGCGGCAGGCCACACGGGCCTTGCCGAAGTCCACGGGGCCGGGTTCTTCGCGGCCGGCGCCAGCGCTTTCGAGCGTCGCGGACAGGGCGCGCACTCCGCCGCGCGGCGAACGGCCGGCGGAAAGCGAGTCGTCATAGGACGGTTCCCACTTCACCGGCTGCAGGCCGACCTTATCTTCGAAGGAGCCGAACACCGTGTCGAGCTCGGTCTTGGCACGATCGCAGGCGCGGACGAAGGCGTCCTTGAACGCCTCGGTCTGCAGCCGCACGAGGTTCTCATGCTCGAGCTTGGGGGCCATGTCGACCTGGCGGACGCAGGCGAGGGGAACGAGACGATCGTAGACCTCTTGGGCGCGCGCCACGGCCGAGATCTGGAAAGACGCCGCGTGGGTGGCGATGAAGCCGTTCTCGACATAGCGGTTCACCGTGGCGTCGTACTCATGCCTGGCGGTGCAGGCGGGCTTTTCGGTGAGCTTGCCGAAGCCGAGGTCCTCCTTCGTGAACGCCGCGGCAAGGCTCTTGAACGCGGCGACGGCCGGTTTGAGCGCGGCCACGGCATCCGCGGCGGTCGCGCCCTGCGCCGCGAGGACGAGGCTGAGGTCCACGCGGTCATAGTCGGCGAGGGCGATGCCATTCCCCTCGGTCTTGGTCACGATATGCGTTGTTTCGTCGAACATGTTGTTTGCCTTCGGATCGAGGTTGATAAGGCAAGTTCTGAAAGTGCGGACGCTGAAGATACAAAAATTCCCCTCGAAGGTCAAGGGGAAGGGCTCACTCGCCGATAGGCAGGAGCGTGAAGCGTCGCGCGGCCTCGAGGAAGGGCTCGAGCACGGGCAAGTTGCCGCCATGCAGATGATCGTGGCAGAGGCGGAGCATCGGCGGGTTCTGGACGACGGACACGTCGCAGTACCGCGCGGCATTCGGTTCGAGCCACAGCTCGAGCTGGAACTGCACCGCGGCACGCGGGGCGCGCCGTTCGACCTGTCGTGGCACGGTCTCGAGATGGCCGACATAGCCGAGCTGCACATAGTGCATGGCCAATTTGGCCGCGCGGACGAGGTCGAAAACCTGGCCCGACGCGCCGGCGAAGACGAATTGCACGGCGCGCGGCAGGCCGTCGGGCGAGAAGGCGCGATACGGGTCGAGCGGACCCTCGCCTGCTTTGCCGCTCCAGGCGGCTTGACCATGGGACACGGTGTAGGTCGGTTCGGCGGGGTCGAGCAGCCGCGTATCGGTCTGAGGACCGGGATGCAGCTCGCCCGTCAGGCAATCCCAATCGGGCGGGATGGTGCGGAGCAGGGCGCAGACGATGTTCGAGAACTCGGGTCCATGCGGCAACAGAAAATCGATGCGGGGCATGCATGCCTCCTGTGAATGTGCCTCTCTACGCTAACAAATGGCCGACTATTTGACCATCGGCACCGGGATGGGTCCTGGTTGACCGGGTTGCGGCTGCGGTGCTTTGAGCGTGAAGCAGGAATGACCGGCCCCATGTTCCCAAAAGGGTTGATCGCTGCCTTTGTATGGCCTGGACGGACCAGTGAGACCTTCCGTCGGTTGTGAAGGCAAACTGAACATGCCGCACACTTCATAGGTCTTGTCATCCACGAGCCGGTATTCGTACATCACCCCCGTCTCGGGATCTGATGCGGATTGCAGATAGACATTCGGTTCGGTGCGCAGGTCGGCGATAGCGCTCGGCAATGAACCGCGTGCGCTCCAATACGCGTTCACGGCATATGAGATCTGCTGGATATCGTTCAGTCTTTGCGTATCGAGACGCTTGGCGCGTTCGGTCGAGGGCGAGCCGGCCGTCCAAAAGCCATAGATCAAGGCGCCGGTCACGGAGAGGACCACGATGCCGAGGAAAGCGCGGAACCCCGGCGTATCATGGCGAAGCGGCTTGGACGGCTTGTCCTTGTCCGCCTCATCGCCGCGCAGGTCGAGCAGATAATAGCCGAACACCGAACCCGTGATGGCGCCGACGACCAGGCATTTGAGCGCGAAGCGCAAGGTCAGCTCGCCGCCCAAGAAGTTATAGACCAAGGTGATGACATCGCCGATGATGATGGCGGCCGCGATGAACAGGGTGATATAGGTCAGCCATTTGCGCACGCGCGATGAGCGCTTGTCCGGATCGCGCCCCACGGCCCGCGCGATGATGCCCGAGAGCCACAGGAAGAGGGGAAAGGACACGACCAGGGTCGAGGTGGCCAAACGCATGGTCGAGGCAATGGTGCTGTCATCGATGGCCGTATACCCGCCATAGATGAAGTCGGGGATATTGCGGTTGATGGCCTGGAACAAGATGGTGCCGAAGGAGAAGGCGCTGAAATACAGGGTCAAGAACAAGACGAGATAGCGGAAGGCCTCGCCTGCCGAGAGATACGGCTTGCGCTTGGGCACGGGTACCGCGAAATCCATGTCCGCATAGGCCTCCACGGCCGTGCGTATCTCATCTTCTTGCCAGCCCGCCTTTTTGAGGGCGGCATGCACGTCTTTGCGCGACTTGCCCTTGGTCAGGGCCTCGCGCACGAACAGGGAAAGCTCGGAGTTCATACCGTGGGAGAATGCCATGTTTTACCGCTTTTTTCAATGAACACGGTTGACAGGACGCGAAAAATGCCCTAGGGTCCGGGCCGCACGTTTCACCACAAGGAGACCCTCATGACGGACCCTGTCACGCCGACCTATTGGAAAGAGACCTTCGACGAGAGGAACGACTGCGTCGACCTCGTGGAATGCCCCGAGGAGGACGCGCATTTCATCTCGTCTCGCATGTCGAACGGCAAACACCGCATCCTGCTCGACATCGACCGCAAGGTCGAGATGGAGGAGGGCGGCCTCAACCTGAACGCCGTGTACTGGCCCGATCAGCATCGACTCGCGTCCGAGTGGGAGATGCTCGGCTATGTGCTCGTGCATACGGGCATCTGCCGGATCATGCGCACGGGGACGCGCGACACCTTCCATTTCGGATATCCCATCCGGTTCAAAGGGAAGGCGGCGCTGTACCCGTCCGTGTCAGGCCTGCCGGACCATTTCCACTTCGTAGCCGATCCGCCGAACGACCATCTGCTCGAGTGGAAAAGGCTCCAGAGCATCCTCGAACGTTTCGAGGCCGTCGGGGTCATCGACCGAAAATGGCTCGACCTGTGCCGCGCGAAGGAGATGGCCATCTTGCTCAAGCCGGGCATCTCGAAAGAGATCGGGTATGCCGCTCGCCGCGAGCAGCATGAACGCTGGGCGCGGCGCTCCAGCCTCATCTACATCGAGAGCCCGTATGGCTCTCCGTATGGCAGCAGCCGCAGTCCCTACGGCGGGGGTAGCCGCGAGTTCTGAACCGTGCTATCTTGCTCGCCTTGCTCTTTTCTTCGGACCCCCATCAGGAGGACACATGGGACAGCTCATCACGCCGACATATTGGAAAGAGGTCTTCGATCCGGTCAGCAAGGAGGTGGACCGCGTACAGACCACGGAAGAACAGGCGCATTTCATCTCGTCCAAGCTCTCGAACGACAGGCATCGCCTGCTCTTGGACCTCAACCTCGAGCTCTGCGCGGCCAGCGAGATCCTGTACGTCGCGGACATCTTCCAGGACCGCTATCGCGAGAAGTGGCAGGAGCTCGACCGCATCTTCCGCCAGTACCGCGTCGGCCGCTTCGAAAGCCGCGGGCTGTGGCTGCGCTTCGACCGGCCCTTCAGCCTGTACCCCTCGTCGACCAAGGGCCATCAGCATTTCGTGCTCGACACGAGCGTGACGTCCGCCTTCGACTGGGACACGTACTCGCGCGTGCAATACCTTGCCTACATGGTCGGCTTCACCGACCGCGCCTGGCTCGACACGCATGAGCGCTGCGGGATGTCCCTTCTCATCAAGCCCGGCATCTCGAAAGAGATCGCCTATGCGGCCCGCCGCCGCGTGGCCGACTCTTCCTTCGCCTGACCCGCCCTCGCGGGTCTTTTTCATGCCATGACAGGATGCGAAAACTGCGCTAGCATGGGCCCATGTCCGGTTTTTCGCTCAAGAACCCCTACAAACCCTCCGGTGATCAGCCCCAGGCCATAGATGCCTTGGTCAAGGGTGTGGAACGCGATCTGCGCTTTCAGACCCTTCTTGGGGCTACCGGCACGGGCAAGACCTTCACCGTCGCGAATGTCATACAGCAGGTGCAAAAGCCGACCCTGGTCATCGCGCATAACAAGACCCTCGCCGCCCAGCTCTGTAATGAGTTCCGCGAGTTCTTCCCCGAGAATGCCGTGGAATACTTCGTGTCCTATTACGACTACTATCAGCCGGAGGCGTATATCGCGAAGTCGGATACGTATATCGAGAAGGAAGCGATGATCAATGAGGAGATAGATCGGCTGCGGCACAGCGCGACCCAGGCGCTCCTCACGCGCAAGGATGTCATCATCTGCGCATCCGTCTCGTGCATCTATGGTTTGGGCGCGCCAGAGGCCTATGCGCAGTCGGCTTTGCAATTGAAAGTAGGGGACGATGTGCAGCGCCAAGACGTTCTCGGCAAATTGGTCGGCATGCAGTTCACGCGGCTCTCCGGCACGGACCTGGGACGCGGGTCTTTCCGCGCCATGGGCGGCCTGCTCGAGGTCATGCCCGCGAACGAGGAGAACATCTATCGCATCGAAGCGCCGCGCGGCGTCATCGAGGCCATCTTGCTCATTGACCCCGTGACGCGGCGCATCAAAAAGGAATTGAAGGACATGTGGCTGTTCCCGGCCAAGCATTTCGTGACCCTCGGGCCGGAACGCGAGCGCGCGCTCGTGGAGATACGCGAGGAATTGAAACAGCGCCTGGCGTATTTCGAACGCTCCGGCAAATTGCTCGAGGCGGAACGCATAGACCGCCGCACCAAGTTCGATCTCGAGATGATAGAGAACCTCGGGTACTGCAATGGCATCGAGAACTATTCGCGGCATCTCTCCGGGCGCAAGGCCGGCGAACCGCCGGACACCTTGTTCTCCTATTTCCCCGAGGACTTCTTGCTCGTCATCGATGAATCGCATGTGACCGTGCCGCAGCTCGGCGGCATGTACGAAGGCGACCGCTCGCGCAAAGAGACCCTCATCGACTATGGCTTCCGTTTGCCGAGCGCCGCGGACAATCGCCCCCTCAAGTTCCATGAGCTCGAGCAAAAGATGCAGCATGTCATCATGGTGTCTGCCACGCCGAGCGACTTCGAATACAAGAACTCGGGCCAGATCGTGGAGCAGATCATACGCCCCACCGGCCTCGTGGACCCCGAGGTGCTCGTCCTGCCCATCACGCCGGGCAAAAAGGGCGGCAAGTCCCAGGTGGATGATTGCATCGAGCGCATCGGCGAGGTCACCAAACGCGGCGATCGCGTGCTCGTGACCACGCTCACCAAAAAGATGGCCGAGGACCTCTCCGGGTTCTTGGCGGAGAAGGGGATAAAGACGCGGTACCTGCATTCCGACATCGAGACCATCGAACGCTTGGAGATCTTGAGCGATTTCCGCAAAGGCACCTATGAGGTCATCGTGGGCGTGAACCTGTTACGTGAAGGTTTGGACCTGCCCGAGGTCGCCCTCGTGTGCATCCTCGATGCGGACAAGGAAGGTTTTCTGCGTTCGGACACGTCCTTGATACAGACCATCGGCCGCGCGGCCCGCAATGTGCGCGGGCAGGTCGTGCTCTATGCCGACAAGATCACCGAATCCATGCGCCGCGCCATCGCCGAGACGGACCGCCGCCGCAGCAAGCAGGTCGCGTATAACAAGGAACATGGCATCACGCCCAAGACCATTTTGAAGGCCATCAAGGACTTCCGCGAGGTTCTTGGCCTCGGCGTGGGCTCGCAAAAGGACGTGAAAGCCCTGCTCAAGCTCGAGATGACGGCCGAGACGCATGATCTGAAGACGGTCGTGAAGGAAAAAGAGAAAGAGATGAAGGAAGCCGCGTTGAACCTGCAGTTCGAGCTTGCCGCCATCTTGCGCGACGAGATCTCCGTGCTCTCGAAAGAGATCAAACAGCGCGAGAAAGGCGTCACCATCGGCGAGGATGGCAAGACGGTCGTGGCCCCCAAGAAGCCTCGGCAGGTGAGGCATGGACGGGCGAGATAGGTATGCGACCAAACAGAAAACGCGCATTTGAAGGAGTAGTCATAATAGGTTCCTTACTCGCAGTAACTGTCGTTGGTGCTTACCACATTCTTAGTTTAGAACAATTATTAGGCTGTTTGACTGCAATAGGAGCTTTATGGGCTGCTTATGCGACCACGGGATCGATGAGGGAGGCCCAGAGACAATCCGCCTATGAGAGGACACCTTTTCTGCGTTTACAATGGAACCGTGCGGAAAATGCGATCACTAACCTTGGCCAATATGTTCCGGTAGTTAGGAATACAGCCGGCTTAACCGATTTATCCAAAATAGAATTTTCTGACATAGAAATTCTTAATGAAGGCCGCGGCCTTGCTATAGATGTCTACTTTGCTCCAATTGATATACAACAAGCCGATGTATGGCTAAAAACGGTTTCCGTTATCCCCTCCAAAGGGAGGGTACAAGCAAAGTTTGAAGATACAGTTGATACTTCCGAAAAATTTTACTGTAGGCAGGAGCAAAATCATATATTTCGAATTCACGTTACATACTTTGATATTGAAAAAGACAAATACGAGGCAATTTTTGAATCGGATGATTCTGAATCAGATGGATTTTGATTAATTAGACAAAAAAAGCTAACATAACCCTCAGTATGCCCAACCCCCGCCCCGTACACTTCGAGATACACGCCGCCGATCTGGAACGCTGCAAGAAGTTCTATGCCGACGCCTTCGGCTGGACCTATCAAAGCTGGAAAGGCGAAGGCTTCGAATACACCATCGTCATGACCGGCACCAAGGAGGAGCTCGGCATCAATGGCGGCATGGTCAAACGCATGGGCCCGCCGCCGGCCGAGGATGCGCCCGTCATGGGCTATGTGAACGTCATCGGCGTGGACAATATCGACACCTACATCGCCAAGGTGGAGGCGGCAGGCGGCAAGGTCGCGCTTCCCAAGTTCCATACCGATAAGGTCGGTACCATGGCCTACTATAAGGACACCGAGGGCAATATCTTCGGCATGATACAGCCCGAGATGGCCCCGATGTAGGCTTGACTTTCGCCTGAAAACCCCTAAGATACGCCTCCGCTCCGTGCTCTGCGGGGCGGTTTCGTACTCTACAACCCACAAGGACGGTATCTCGTGTCCAAATGCGCATTGCTCTCGGTCTATGACAAGACCGGCATCGTCGAGTTCGCACGCGAGCTCATCATGCTCGGCTATGACATCCTGTCTTCCGGCGGCACCGCCAAGACCTTGCGCGAGCATGGTGTGACGGTCACCGACGTCGCCGAGATCTCGGGCCTCAAGCCCATACTCGACCATCGCGTGGTCACCTTGACCCCGCAGGTGCATGGCGGTCTCCTCGCCAAGACGGAAGACCCGAAGCACCTCGCCGAGCTCGAAAGCATCGGCGGACGCATCATCGACCTGGTCTGCGTGGACCTCTATCCGCTCGAAGCGGAGATCGCCCGCGCAGGCGCGACGCGTGAGAGCGTCATCGAGAAGACCGACATCGGCGGCCCGACCATGTTGTCGTCCGCCGCCAAAGGTCGACGCATCGTGGTCAGCGATGCCGCAGACCGCAACAGCGTCCTCGGATGGCTCAAGGAAGGCCAACCGGACCGTGAGGAATACCTCACCCTCCTCGCCGCGAAGGCCGATGCCGTCGTGGCCCGCTATCGCCTGGCATCGGCGCGCTACCAAAGCTCCGGTGCCGTCAACGGCATGGTCGGCACGCGCATCCAGTCCTGCAAATACGGCGAGAACGCCTCGCAGACGCCCGCCGGGCTCTTCAGCACGTGGACGGAGGACCCGCTCGGGCTCGACAAGTTCACGCTCGTGGCCGGCACCTCGCCCAGCTACAACAACCTGTGCGACCTCGACCGCCTGCTCCTGACCATGACGCGTTTGGCGGCGTTCGCCGAAGACGTCAACGGGACGGTCCGCGTCACCCCGGACATGGCCATCGGCGTGAAGCACGGCAATCCGTGCGGTGCGGCGCTCGGCGATTGGGAACGAGGACGCCAGGAGGTCCTCGAGGAGATGCTCGAAGGTGAGCAGCGTGCCATCTTCGGCGGACTGGTCATGACGAACTTCGCCATCGACGAGGAGCTGGCAGACATCCTGCTCACGCATGGCATGAAGAAAGGACGCCGGTTGCTCGACGGCATCATCGCGCCGGACTTCACGCAAGGCGCCGTGTCGCAACTCGCGCGCAAGGGCGACAAATGCCGCTTCCTCAAGAACCCGGCGCTTGCAAAGCTCAACGCAAGCTCCATCGATACCGCGACGCGCTTCCGTTATGTGCGTGGAGGATTCCTGGTCCAGCCCAACTACACCTTCAGGCTGGGCACCTTGCTCAACATGTCCGGTCTGGGTGAAGCCCCGGCCGACATAAGGTCCGACCTCGGTCTTGCCTGGGCCGTGGGCTCCACCTCGAACAGCAACACCATCACCTTGGTGAAAAACGGCAAGCTCATCGGCAATGGCGTCGGCCAGCAAGACCGCGTCTCCTGTTGCCAGCTTGCGCTCAAGCGCGCGGAGGATGCGGGGCACGACGTCAAAGGCGCCGTCGCCTACTCGGACAGCTTCTTCCCGTTCCCGGACGGCGCGGAAGTGCTCTGCAAGGCCGGCATCAAGGCCGTGTTCACGACGACGGGCTCGGTCAATGACGCCAAGGTCTTGTCGACCTTCATGTCCTATGGCGTCGAGGTCTATAGCCTGCCCGACACCGTGGCCCGCGGTTTCTTCGGCCACTGATCTAAACCTCGTACCCCTCGGTACGAGTTTTCTTAATTGGACATCCAATGTCTTTTTTTGCCTGCACCAATACGTATCAGAACATGATATACTTTTTATACTGCATGAAAAAAGCATTTTTATTAGACTGCCTACATCATATCTTTTTCATTGCCGCTTTCGTATTGCCGGTCTTGGCATTCGTAATATACGTTCCAGGTTATGCCGTCATTGCTGCTTGTAGCTTAGAAAACATCCCATTCATCAACACGCAGATCAGTGAATTTGCGAATTTTGATACAAAAGCAGCAAATGCCTTAGACGGTATAGAGAACCTTATAGATAATGGCGTCGTCTCGGAAAATGGGCCCGTGCTCTCTTACAAAACCGCACTTCAACAATGGGGTGCGCAAAGTAAAGATTACATAGATGCTTTACAAAGGTATAAAGTCGCACTCGATGCAAACGCCAGCGCTAGTAGCTATGATGAACATGTTATGACCTGCTCAGTCGCAGTGTCTGAGAATCAAAGGCTGCAAAACGTAGGTGTCCAGCTCAAAAGTTCTGAAAATATCATCAATCAACTTCAAGCCGATGCGCTGAAATGGCACGGAAATACGAACGACCCACTTGCAGCATCGCAATTTTATCTCAGACCTATCGATAAAGTAGATACCATACCCTCGGATCATAAAGTTATCGTAGCCGTCATTGACGAAGGCGTGAACATCTACCAAGAAGACCTGGTCGGACATATATGGACCAACTCGAATGAGGTGGACGGGAACGGCATCGACGATGATGGAAACGGCTTTATCGATGACGTCCACGGATATAATTTCGTGAAGGGCAGCGGTGAGCTCACGCCATATGGTAGTCATGGCACACATGTAGCCGGTCTTATAGCAGCTTCACAAAATAACGGTAAAGGAATAGAAGGTATAGCTCGAAATGCCCTTATCATGCCCCTTATCGTTGGTGACGATAAGACGATTCCTATGGCTAACGTGGTTTCGGCGATAAAATACGCGGTAAATAATGGTGCAGATATTATCAATCTGTCACTTGGCCTACGTGGTACCCAGTCTTATTCGACAGACTACGATGATGCGATCGGGTATGCCTTTGAACGCGGGGTCCTGGTTGTTGCTTCGGCCGGAAACGGTGACATATTGAACGGCAGCGGAGAGGACACGGGTGTCTATAAAACATCACCTGTTTGCAATGACAACGCCGAAAACATGGTTCTGGGCGTTGGGGCGATAAATATTTTTGCGCAAAAAGCTCCTTGGTCGAACTTTGGCCCATGTGTTGATCTTTATGCCCCTGGAGAATCCATTCTCTCAACTGCCGTCTCAGCCTTTGATGGGTCCGAGTACGCAATTGATAGTGGAACATCGTTCTCAGCTCCAATCGTAACTGGTGTCGCTGCTGAGTTGAAGGCCATCTATTCCGACTTGAACCCCAAGGAGATTGTCTATCATCTAAAAAATACTGCCAGGATTATCAAAGGCATCCGCGTCATCGATATGCGCGCCGCCTTAGGCGCAACGCCTAAACGTGTAGCAATGGACTTACTTCCTCGTGTAGTCCCGCAAGCAATCGATTGTCCGCCAAATTCAATCCCTTTAAATGGTACCTGTGTCTGTTTGGTCGGTTATGAGAAAGACGCCTTTACGCTTACCTGCAATTCTCCGACGAACCAGCCGGCTACGCCCATACAAACTCCAGTCGCCCTCGCGATGCCCCCTGCTCAGCCAAAGAAGGAAAGCAACTGCCCCCTCGTGGGGGACACGAAGACGAAAAGGTACTACGCAAAAAACGACAAACGTGTGCCGAAAATTGTAGCTAAGAACCGAATTTGTTTCTCGGACGATAAGCAGGCGAAAACAAAGGGATACAAAAAAATAAAGTAAAAAATCCCCTGGGGGGGATTACGATGCGGGCGGCCGCCTGATAATCGACCGCACAACCGCGCCATGTTCGAGGCAGAGCACGGTGGGGACCTGGCCGGTCGCGACATCGAAATGGAAATGCGAGAAGATGCCCATGCGGATGCCATCGACCTGATCGTCGCGATAGCGGCGCTTGAGCCCGGCCCAGAGGTCCGCGTACGTGCTTTCGAGCATCTCCGCGTCGAAGTACAGGCGTTGATACGCGGTGCCGGGCCTATCGCGCAGGGGGCCGAAGATGTCCGGGACCTGGCGCGCCGGCACGTCGAACGTGAGCGGGATGGCGTCGAAGCGCAACACGTGCACGGTGATGATGCCTGGCCCGCGCGTGTCGTCGCGGAAGCCTTGACGCAACACGGTCTGCACGAGATCGGCCTTGAGCAGGCGTCGCGTGCCCTCGGAAAGCAGGCTTGCCAGGATGTCTTCGCCCGGGGCGGAGCCCAGGAGGAAGACGCGATTGTTCATCTGCCAAAATTGGCGAAGGAGCGGATGTGCGAAATGAGCGTCCATGTGCGCCTCCGCGCATACCGTAACCCGCTTTACGAGCCTAAGTCCCGTCGCTTGTCAATGCAGGCCTCCCAACGTAACAATAGGTCCATGGACGCCGCACAGGAGGTCAAATCCAAGCTCGATGTCGCGGACATCGTCGGCGAATACCTGCAGCTCAAACCCGCAGGAAGCGGCTCTTTCAAGGCGAATTGCCCCTTCCATCAGGAAAAGACCCCGTCTTTCTACGTGAACCGGCCCCGGCAAAGCTGGCATTGCTTCGGCTGCAATACCGGCGGGGACATCATTTCCTTCGTGCAGCAGATGGAAGGCATGGATTTTCCCGAGGCTCTCGCCTTGCTCGCGCAAAAGGCCGGCGTCATCTTGCCCGCCTTCGATGCCAAGACCTCGTCGCTCAAAAAACGCTTGCACGAGATCAATGGCCTTGCCGCGAAATATTTCCAAGCGACCTTGCATACGGCGCCCGAGGCGGAAGACGCGCGCGCCTACGTGAAGCGCCGCGGCTTGGACGATCTGACGGCCGACGTGTGGCGCATCGGCTATGCGCCCGAAGGCTGGAACCATCTCACGGACGCGCTCAAACAAAAGATGGTGACGGAGGACGAGCTCATCCAAGCAGGCCTCGCGATAAAAGGGGACAGGGGCGCCTATGACCGCTTCCGCGGACGCGTCATGTTCCCCATCTGTGATGCGCATGGGAACGTGGTCGGCTTCACGGGGCGCATCTTGAAGGATGACAAGGAGCAAGCGAAATACGTGAACACGCCCGAGACCATGGCCTATAAAAAGAGCCATGTCCTGTTCGGCCTCGACAAGGCCAAGGGCGAGATCAAGCGACAAGACCTTGCGGTCATCGTCGAGGGCAACATGGACGTCATCTCGTCGCATCAGTTCGGCATCGAGAACGTGGTCTGTTCTTCCGGCACCGCGCTGACGGAAGAGCAATTGCATTTGCTCAAACGCTTCACGATCACGCTCGCCATCGCCTTCGACGCGGACGCGGCAGGCAATGCGGCGACCGTGCGTGGCCTCGACCTCGCCCGCAAGATGGACTTCGACATCAAGATCATCACCTTGCCGCCTGACGCGGGGAAAGATCCGGACGATGCCGTACGTAAGGATCCCGAGATCTGGAAGCAGGCCATCAAAGACGCGCTTCCCGTGGTCGAATGGCTGTATCGCAATGCCTTTCGCGGCGAGGACGTGTCAAAACCCGAAGGCAAGAAGGCCGTGGCGAAAAAGCTCTTGCCCGAGCTTGCCCGCATCTCCGATGCCGTAGAACGCGATGCCTGGCTGAACCGCCTCGCAAAAGACCTGGGCGTCTCCATAGACGCCTTGCGCGAGGCCTTGAGACCCACGTCCTCCTCGTTCCGCGACACCTTGAGACGACCCGACCCGCGTCCCGTCATGCCCGCGGCGCCGACCAAGGACCGCACGCAGGAGATGCTCGAACGCGTCTGGGCCATCCTCTACCTCAAGCCCGAGCTCGCACCCCTTGCCGAAGGCCTTTTTTCGGCGTATGCTCCCGTACAGTCCCCGCCGGACGACCTTTTGAACTATATCGCGGTCCTTGCCGACCGCGAGTTCCAGGACCAATCGCTCGATGCCTTACGGCGGGAGCTCGAGCAGGCCCTGCATCTCCTGCGCGCCCATCTGGACGCCAAGGAAATGGCCCAACTGGAACAAGACATGCGTGATGCCGAGCGCGTCGGCGATGAGCCGCGCATACAAGAGCTCGCCGCACGCTTCGCAGAACTCTCGGACCGTTCGCGGTCCGGTTAATGCCTCCCATACGGTGGCCCCGCTTCGATCGGGACCCCTGCCGGACGGGAGCGCGACATTTTTATGCCTACCCCTAAAAAGGCCAAGATCGTCAAAAAGACCACCTCCCGCACCATGCCAAAACCCAAGCAGGCCCCCAAGAAGTTCCAGGCGAACAAGGGCAAAAAGCCGCAACCGCAGAAAAAGCAAGGGAAAGCGCAAGGCAAAGGTCCGGTAAAACCCGTCAAACAAGGTCCATACGTCAAAACCCCGGCCCCCTCGGCCGAGATGTTGGATAAGCTGTTCGAGAAGGCCCGCACGCGCGGCTTCATGACCGAGAACGAGGTCTTGTACGCGTTTGGCGAGGTGGAGGACTATATCCCGACCTATGAGGCCTTCGTGGACCGCTTGGACGCCGCCGGCATCGGCATCGTAGAGATGAAGGAAGGTCTCTTGGGCCGCCAAAAGGAACGCGCCGAGGCCATGGAGGCCTTGCACAGCGCCGATGACAAGCGCGGCAAGGTGGACCCCTTCGACCTCACGGCTGATTCCATACAGATGTACTTGCGCGAGATCGGCAAGATCCCGCTCTTGACGGCGGAAGAGGAGATCGCGCTCGCCAAACGCAAGGAGAAAGGGGACAAGGAGGCGGACAAAAAGCTCATCGAGGCGAACTTGCGCCTCGTCGTGTCCATCGCCAAGAAGTTCATGGGCAAGTCGCTCTCGCTCTTGGACCTCATCCAAGAGGGGAATATCGGCCTGTTCCGCGCCGTGAAGAAGTTCGAGTACCGCAAGGGCTATAAGTTCTCGACCTATGCCACCTGGTGGATACGCCAGGCCATCACGCGCGCGCTCGCCGACCAAAGCCGCACCATCCGCATCCCGGTGCACATGGTCGAGACCATCAACAAGTTCCAACAGATCGAACGCCAGCTCATCCAAGACCTTGGCCGCGAACCGTTGCCCGAGGAGATCGCCGCCGAGATGGGCGAAGAGGTGGAGAAGGTCCGCCACATCATCAAGATCTCGCAAGACACCGTGTCGCTCGAGACCAGCGTGGGCGAGGATGACGAGGACTCGACGCTCGAGGACTTCATCGAGGACGTCAAGAACGTCACGCCGGACCGCGCCGCCGCGCTCCAGCTCCTCAAGGACTATGTCGGCGACATCATCAAGGACCTCTCGCCCCGCGAGCAAAAGATCCTCGAGATGCGCTTCGGCCTCACCGACGGCGTGAGCCACACGCTCGAAGAGGTGGGCAAGGAGTTCGACGTCACGCGCGAGCGCATCCGACAGATCGAGGCCAAATCCATCGAACGCATACAGCAACACCCGCTCATCAAGAAATTGGTGGACTACTAGACGCGTTTTGCCTTGACGCATGCCGACGAAAGAGCTATCCCTAGGGATAGCTCTTTCTTGGTCTTGCCTGGAACCGGAACCAATGGAGGTTGGTCATGCGCAAAGTCGCCATTGCGAGGCATAGCAAGACGGCATGGAACGCCGCTTGCAAGATCATCGGTCAAGAAGACATCCCCCTCATCGCGGAAGGACGCATACAGTCCGCCGCCTTGGGACGGACGCTTCAGGGCTCCCCAGAGGTGCGGATCGAACATATCGTGACATCCGACCTGTCGAGAGCAGCTGAAACATCGTGCACCGTGGCGCAGGCCCTGGGCCTGTCGCGTGCGCGCATCCGCAAGGACGCGCGATTCAGGGAAGCGAACCTCGGACGCCTGCAAGGGAAGACGGCGGCCGAGATCGCGAGTACCCATGGTCAGGGCATCCTGCGACCGCCTTTCGATTTCACGCCCTTCGGCGGGGAAACGCATGAGGAGGTCGTCGAACGCATGGTCTCCGGCATGCACGATGTCGCGAGGCTTTCCGACCCGTCCGGGACGATCGCGACCGTCCTGGTCGTCAGCCACTCCTGGGCCATCGAGGCCTATCTCCGGCATCTCCTGGGAGAACGCGTCCAGCTCGGCAATGCCGAGTGGCGCATCCTGACCCTGCAGGACCCGCCGCCGCCCTAGCCCCATAAGGGGCTTTTTTTAGCCAAGAAACACCCTTGCCAAGTCATCGATGACTTGGTAACTTACCGCTCGCCTCACAGGAGGCGAATATTCCGAGGTAGCTCAGCGGTAGAGCAGAGGACTGTGAACGCGTTTATCAGGGATTCGTAGAAAACTCTATGAAGAAAGATAAACGGACCTATGCCGAGCGTGCCGATTATCTCAAGAAGGCGGTCGTCAAAAGGCGGAAGAAGGTACGAGAGATGGCCATCGCATACAAAGGAGGTGTCTGCAGCATATGCGGATACGACCGATGCATGGGGGCCCTTGAGTTCCATCATCCCGACCCTTCGCAAAAGGATTTCAGCATCTCGATGGACGGACTGACGCGGTCATGGGACCGGGTCAAGAAGGAGATCGAGAAATGCGTCCTCATTTGCGCGAACTGCCATCGCGAGATACATGCCGGCATGACGCAGCTTCCGACGGTAACGTCGGATTGAAAATCGAGGTGAATTGCTGGAAGCCTACAGTCATCGATCGGATGACTACGGTGATCAGCAGCCAAGCCCTGGCATGGCCAGGGAAGGTTCAGAGACTATCCCGTACGGGAGTACATCGACGAAAGTCGGTGGAAGCGCCTCGCTCCGCCTAAGGCGGATGAAGATATAGTCCACCCCGTGCGGAAACGCATGGACAATGTGTAATCCTTTGGTCGTGGGTTCGATCCCCACCCTCGGAGCCATGTATAGATCCCTCCCGACGTGGAGGGATTTATATATGTTCCCATGATAAAATGACCATATGCCTAAAAAATCCCTCGCCGGCGGGACGGTGCACAAACTGCCGGATGACTTTCGGCAGGCCATCAAGTCCACGCCCGCGGTACTGGCCTTATGGGAAGACATTACGCCGCTCGCGCGTAATGAGTGGATCTGCTGGGTCACGGACGGCAAAAAAGCGGAGACGAGGGGCATCCGTATCACGAAAGCGCTCTCGAAGATGAAAGGCGGGATGCGGAGACCGTGTTGCTGGGCCGGGTGCACGCATAGATAAGAAAAAGGCACCCGTGCGGGTGCTTTGAGGTCATTGTTCGCGGCCATCGCCGTGGCCCGGGGCATCGTCCACGCCATGCGTTTTGCTCGGCGGATGGAGCTTGGCGTATTCGTGGATCTTCCGCACCACGATATTGAGGACGAAGAGCGTGACGATGACGAGGATGGTGGTCACGATGGCCTCGGCATAGAAGCCGAGACCGACCGAGATGCCCAGGCCGCAGACCAGCCAGAGCGCCGCGGCCGTGGTCAGTCCCACAACATGGTTGCCGCCGTCCAGGGGACGGAGGATGACGCCGGCGCCGAGGAAACCGATGCCGGTGATGATCTGTCCCGGGACCCGGGTCGGATCGATGCCCTTGTCCGGGAACGCGTCGAGGGCGAGCACGCCGGCGATGGTCATGAGGCAGGCGCTCAAGCCGACCATGGCATTGGTGCGCAAGCCGGCCGGCTTGTTGTGGTATTCCCGCTCGACGCCGATGATCCCCGAAAGGAGCAGGGCGACGACCAAGCGCAAGAACACGTCGATGCGCGAGATGGGCTCATGGCCGCCGGTCCCCGGCCTGCCCGCGGGATGCAGCGCGCCGATGACCCCGATCAGTCGATGGAACACGTCCGATGCGCCCCCGGCCGGATCGCCGTGGCCGACGAGGCAGCTGGCGATGACCAGGGAAATGACAAGCGTGGCGGTGACCGCGAAAAACGTGCGAGACCGCATGGTGAACTCCTATGGAAAAGGGCGGGCTGGCATGAGCTAACAGCGTTTCAATGCAAAAGTCAAAAGGGCTATATAGCCCTCCGGCTATTCCTTGGCACGGAGCGGGTGCTGCTTCAGCAGATGCGCGTAGTAGAGCAGGTTGCGCGCAAGGTTCATGGCCATATGCGGCGTCGCCTTGTTCTTGAGACGTCGTTCGCGGTCGGTAGACGGAGGCTGTCCGACCTCGCCCACCCAGTACGCGGCGCATTCCGGCGGAAGGGTGAAGCCCATCCAGGTGAGCACCGTCATGATGGACCCCATGGTCGATAAGGCGCCGTCCTCGCTCCCCGTGATCACGATGCCGGCGACCTTGTTGTAGAACGCGCTCCGTCCTTCTGCGACATATTCCTCGTCGAACGCGTCCAGCCTCTCTATGATGCGTTGCATCAGGCTCGACCTGCCACCCCACCAGATGGGTGTCGCGAACAGGACGATGTCCGCTTTCCGAAGCTTTTGCGCGATTTCCGGCCACTCGTCGGTGTCTGATTCCTTGAACTTCAGGCCTACTGGGAGCTCCTTATCCGCCAGTCGCACGATGTCTGTCGAAAGAGAGGCGCCCTCCATGCCCTTCATGGCGTCGAGCACGAGCCTGGCGACCTCTTCGGTGTTCGATATCCCGTCATTGTCGTGCTTCAGGGATGCGTTGAGGACCAGGACGTTCAATCCGGTGTCCTCTTTCTCACAGTTCGGCATCCCGCATTCGAACGTCGGTTTGGTCTTGTACATAGGAAGAAAAGTGTACGGAGAAGAATGCCGAACGAGCAGGCTGTTTGCAACTCGGCCCGGATGGTGACGCCCCATTGACGAAAAGGGCTTTTTCGTCTATGTTCGGGCATTGCTCCTTCGACGTTCCACACAGTACTCTGGAGAACAACGATGCCTATGCAATCACATGAACACAAGGTGGCGCGGATCGCGGCCCAGCTCAAGGGATATACCGGCACCAAGCCGGTGTCCCTCAAGAAAAAGGCCGTCTCGCATGAGGTGCCGAAACCCGGCGATAAGCGCCATGACGACACCAAGATCGATATCAGCGACCTCTGCGAGGTCCTGTCCATCGATGCGGACAAACGCCTCTGCGTCGCCGAGCCCGGCGTCACCTTCGTGGACCTCGTCAAGGAGACGATGCGCTATGGCCTCGTGCCCATCGTCGTCCCGGAGCTCAAGACCATCACCATCGGCGGCGCCGTCGCCGGCTGCTCCATCGAGTCCATGTCCTTCCGCGAGGGCGGCTTCCACGACACCTGCCTCGAGTACGAGATCGTCACCGCCAAGGGCGACGTGCTGACCTGCACGCCCGACAATGAGCATCAGGCCGTGTTCCAGATGGCGCATGGCACGTTCGGCACGCTCGGCATCATCACCAAGCTGACCTTCCGCCTGGTGCCGTCAAAGCCTTTCGTCCACGTGACCTACGAAAAATACGGCGACCTCGAGGCGTACAAGGCCGCGATCAAGCGGCATTATGACGCGCGCGATGTCGCCTTCATGGACGGCATCATCCATTCGCCGACCGAGCTGGTCTTGAGCGTCGGCGACTTCGTCGAGGAGGCGCCGTATAAGCACAGCTACGATTGGATGCGGGTGTACCCCACGAGCACCAGGACGCGGACGGAGGACTACCTGCGCACGCCGGATTACTTCTTCCGATACGACCGGGGCGTCACCCAGGTCACGCCGAGTTCCTTCCTCGGTCGCCTGCTTTTCGGCAAGTTCTTGGATTCCACGCGCCTGCTGCGGCTCATCAAGCTCATGCGCCACGTGATCCCGGCCTCGGCCATCCCGGTGACGCTCGACACCTTCATCCCGTTCTCGAAGATGACCGAGTTCTTCGCCTGGTATCGCCGCGAGGTGGATTTCTTCCCCCTGTGGTGCGTGCCCTACAAAAAGGTCCGCACCTATGAGTGGATCGACACGGAGTTCGCGAAGAAGGCGCCGGACGACCTCTATCTCGACATCGCCATCTACGGCATGCGCCAGCAGCCGGGTAAGAACTTCTACGCGATGTTCGAGCAGGAGCTGATGCGCATCGGCGGGCTCAAGACCCTCATCACGCCGAACTTCTACACCGAGGAAGACTTCTGGAAGGTCTGGAACAAGCCCAACTACGACGCGGTGAAGCGCATCACCGACCCCGACAATATCTTCCGCGACCTCTACACCAAGATGTGCAAGGCCGCGCGAGGCGCATAGAAGACGACGCGACGCCTCTCCCGACCTGGGACGGGCGTTTTTTTGTATCACGCGATGTCCCGTGCCAGGATGAAGGCCTCGACGCCGACCGGTCTCGTTACGTTCGGGAAGATGATATAGGAATCTTGTTCGGCCAGGATGGGTTTGCCGCCTTCGATCGCGATAGGTTCGCCGTCGCGTATCAGATCGAACGTGCGGAAATCCTTCACGAACGCAAGGTCTTCCTTGGTCTTCTTATGGAACGTCGAGAGCCGCAGCTGCTTTTGCGCGGGAACTTTGGAGTACGGTCTCGAGGCCACGCATCCGAACATCGCGAGAAAGCGCATGGCCGTCTCGAACCCAAGATCGACGAAGAGGTCCGGCCTCTCGTTCGCGCCGAGCTCGACGCAGATACCGGTCTTTCCGTGCAAGAACATGTACCCGTCGCTGCCGCCCTCTTCCGCCTCGGTGAACCCGCTCACGACGATGGGCACGTCGAAGAGCGCGGCGATCGGGAAGCTCGGGGCTTCGCAGATGGCAAAGGGGATAGCCCGTTCCGGCGCCTGCGGGGCGGGATAGGAGTGCAGATCGAGCAAGGCGTCGCACTCGTCCAGCAGGTCCATGAGCTCGGACGCGCGTTGATGCTCATACGAGGGTTCTGCGACATCGCGTCTCACGAACAGCCTGTTCAGGTTCGCATTGATGAGGCGCGCGCCGCGTTCGATCGCCGGCGGGTTCGCATGGACGAGATGGACGGTACCGGCCTCGACGGTCAGTTCTTTCTCGAGCCTTTCGACGACCGTGATGCCGGCCGTCTCATTCCCGTGTACGCCGCAAAAGATCGCGACGGAGGGACCGGGTCTTGCGCCGGTCTTCGTGATGACATGGTCTGGTGTGTTCATAGTGATAGCGGATGATGTGCGGCAAAAGAAACAGCCCTCCGGAGAGGGCTGTCGGCGGCATCCGGCGCGCATGCGTCAACGGATCCCACGAAGAGACCTCTCCCGAGGGGAGATGCGACGCCACGCGGCGCAGAACGGTCTCATGTCCATAGGAACAGGATACCATATGCCGGACATTCGACCCTGTCCCTCCGTTCCGGTACCATGTCCCGCATATGATACGAAAAACACTGTTCGCCTCCGTCAGCGTCCTCGCCCTGCTCGGCGCGGGATGCGCCAAACCCGCCACGCCCCCACCGTCGGCGGCGCAAGGAGAGGTCCCGGGCGTCACGGACGCGGACAAGACCGTCGAGGTCACCTGGCGGCAGCCGCAAGCCTGCCCGCAATATGGCGCGCCGAACAATTGCTACAACCCCGAAGGCAAATGCGGGGGATATGACAAGTGGGCCTCGACCTGCGCGACCTTCTTGTGGAAGATCAATCCCTGTCCCGTCGGCAAAAAGGTCGTGTTCGTGAAGAACGCGTCCTGCAGCTATGACACGGACCCCTTCCCCTCGGGAGGCGCGTCGTCCACGGTGATGGCGGATGGCGAGGCGGCCATCGACTGCCGCTCCTTCGCGAAGCAGTTCAAGTCGGCATCGTGCACGTGCAATAACGGCATCACCCTGCACGCCATCCTGCAGTGCAGATAAAAGACATCATGCATATGGAAAACACGACACAGACGGCCGTGCTCGCGGGAGGATGCTTTTGGGGGATGGAAGAGCTCATCCGCAAATTGCCAGGCATCATCGACACCGAGGCGGGATATACGGGAGGCGAGAACGATGACCCGACCTATCAGAACCATCCGGGCCATGCCGAGGCGCTCCAGATCAGGTTCGATCCGACCAAAACGACGTATCGCGACATCTTGGATTTCTTTTTCCGCATCCATGACCCCACGACCTTGAACCGGCAGGGGAATGACATCGGTACCGCGTATCGCTCCGCCATCTTCTACGCGGACGAGACGCAAAAGAAGGAGGCGCAGGCGTTCATCGACCTCGTGAACAAGTCCGGACGTTGGTCCAGCCCGGTCGTGACCACGCTCGAGCCGCTCAAGACCTTCCATCCGGCCGAGAGCTATCATCAGGACTATCTGCAAAAAAATCCGGGCGGGTATACCTGTCATTACGTGCGATTGCCGACCTATCTGACATAAGAAAAGACCTCCCTTGCGGGAGGTCTTTTCGGTCTGCGGCCTGTATTAGGCGCGCTTGACGTTGACGGCGGCCGGGCCCTTTTCGCCCTGCTCGACGTCGAAGGTGAGCGCATCGCCCTCACGGAGTTCCTCGAAAGTAACGCCGATCAGGTTCTTGCTGTGGAAGAACAGGTCTTTGGCCTGGCCCTCCGCGCCGACGAAGCCGTAGCCCCGTTCGTTCAGCTTCTTGATGATACCGTTCATAGGTTTCAACAGTTTAGATAAAATTGCTGTATGTAATATGCGATTTCTCAAAGTAGACGCTTTTTGAAACAGGGCAACTTTAGACGATACTATAGCGGAATTTCGCGATTTTGTCAATGCAGGGCCGGGATGTTGGCCACCGTTAGCCATTCTTTGCACCAAGAGCTATCCTCGGTCTTGTAGGCACATTTTCCTTTATGAACGACATCTCCCTCATCGAAACACGCTACGCGACATCGAAAGACAGGCTCGTGGAGGCCCGAAAAAGGCTCGGTCGGCCTTTGACCTATGCCGAAAAGGTGCTCTGTTCGCATCTGGATGCGCCAAGCGCGCAGGAATGGGCGCCGGGATCGTCCCAGCTCGCCCTGCGTCCTGACCGCGTGGCCATGCAAGACGCCACGGCCCAGATGGCCTTGCTCCAGTTCATGCAAAGCGGCCAAGCGCGTGTCGCCGTGCCGTCCACCGTGCATTGCGATCATCTCATCCGCGCGCAAAGCGGCGCCGCGCAAGACATCGAACGCGCCAAGACCGAGAACAAAGAGGTCTATGATTTCCTCCGTTCGGCCTCGGCAAAATATGGCATCGGCTTTTGGGAACCGGGCGCGGGCATCATCCATCAGGTCGTGCTGGAACGATATGCGTTCCCGGGAGGCCTCCTCATCGGCACGGATTCGCATACGCCGAACGGCGGAGGGCTCGGCATGCTTGCCATCGGCGTGGGAGGCGCGGATGCCGGCGAAGTGATGGCGGGCCTGCCCTGGGAAGTCCTGCACCCCAAGCTCATCGGCGTGAAGCTCATCGGGCAACTTTCCGGCTGGACCTCGCCCAAGGACGTCATCCTGTACTTGTGCGGCTTGCTCACGACCAAGGGCGGCACGAACAAGATCATCGAATATTTCGGCCCCGGCGCCGCGACCATCAGCTGCACGGGCAAGGCGACCATCGCGAACATGGGCGCGGAGCTCGGCGCCACGGGCACGGTCTTTCCCTTTGATGCGCGCATGGCGGAGTATCTGCGCGCAATGGGCCGCGCGGATGTCGCCGCGCTTGCCGAGGCGCATGCGGCCGATCTCGCCGCGGACCCGGAGGTCGCGGCACAACCCGATCGCTATTATGACGAGGTCATCGAGATAGATCTCTCAGCGCTCATGCCGCATGTGGTGGGCCCGCATTCGCCCGATGTGGCGCATCAGGTCACCCAGCTCGCGGATTTCGTGACCGCGCAGGGGCATCCGGCCGCGCTCACGAGCGCCCTCATCGGCAGCTGTACCAATTCTTCGTATGAGGACCTGAGCCGCGCGGCCGATGTCGCCAGGCAGGGGATAGCGGCCGGGCTCAAGGCGAAGGTCCCGTTCTTCGTGACGCCCGGGTCGACCCAGGTCTATGACACGGTGAAACGCGACGGTTTGCTCGACGTGTTCGAACAGATGGGCGGCATCGTGCTCGCCAATGCCTGTGGGCCCTGCATCGGCCAATGGAAACGCAGCGATATCCCGGATGGACAGAAAAACTCCATCATCTCTTCGTTCAATCGCAATTTCCCCGGCCGCAATGATGGCAATGCTTTGACCTGCTCCTTCCTCGCGAGCCCGGAGGTGGTCACGGCCTATGCCTTCACCGGCCGTCTTGATAGCGATCCCATCGCGGCGCTCGGTTTGAAGCCCCCTGTCGGTGATACCCTTCCGACGAACGGCTTCGTGGCAAGCGATGCGGGGTTCCAGGCACCGGGCGAGGGCACGGATGTCGAGGTGCTCATCTCGCCCACGAGCGAACGTCTCCAGGTCTTGAGGCCTTTCGATGCCTGGGACGGCAAGGACATGACGGACCTGCCCATCTTGCTCAAGACCAAGGGCAAGACCACGACGGACCACATCTCGCCGGCGGGCAAATGGCTGGCCTATCGCGGACATCTCGACAAGATCAGCGACAACATGTTCTCGGGCGCCATCAATGCTTTCAGCGACAAGCCTGGCACGGGTCTCGACGTACGCACGGGCGAGCGCGAGGTCCCCATCTCGCAGATCGCGCGGCGATACAAGGCCGCGGGCCTGGGGTCCCTCGTCATCGGCGATGAGAACTATGGCGAAGGCTCGAGCCGCGAACATGCCGCCATGTCCCCGCGCTACTTGGGCGTGCGCGCCGTCCTTGCGCGCTCTTTCGCGCGCATCCATGAGACCAATCTCAAGAAGCAGGGCATCTTGCCTTTGACCTTCGCGGACGCGGGCGACTATGGCCTGTTCGGCGAGACCGACAAGGTCAGCGTCATCGGACTTTCGGAGCTCGCGCCAGGACGCGCGATCGAAGTGCTTGTCCATAAGCCCGACGGCACGACGGCCACCATCAAGACGAAACACTCGCTCACCGCGCCGCAGATCGCCTGGTTCAAAGCCGGCTCGGCGCTTAATGCCTTGAAACCTTGATATGTACGAGAAATTGACCCCTCCGGCCGGCGACGCCATCACGCTCGCGGATGGAAAGCTCCGTGTCCCCGACCATCCCATCATCCCTTTCGTGGAAGGCGATGGCACGGGGCCGGACATTTGGAAGGCCACGCGCCGCGTGCTCGATGCGGCGGTGGAAAAGACCTCGAACGGGGGAAAGAAGATCTCCTGGTTCGAGGTGTATGCAGGCGAAAAGGCGAACACGGTCTATGGCCCCAACACGTGGCTGCATGATGACACCATCAAGGCCTTCGAGACCTATCGTGTGGGCATCAAGGGCCCGCTCACCACGCCCGTTGGCAAAGGCACGCGCAGCATCAATGTCGCCCTGCGCCAAAAGCTCGATCTCTATGCCTGCGTGCGGCCCGTGCGCTGGTATCAGGGCGTGCCCTCGCCCGTGAAGCGGCCGGACCTCGTGGACATGGTCATCTTCCGCGAGAACACCGAGGACGTGTATGCGGGCATCGAATGGGCCGCGGGCACGGAAGAAGCGAAAAAGCTCATGGCCTTTCTCCGCGATGAGCTCAAGGTCACCAAGGTGCGCTTTCCCGAGACGTCCGGCTTCGGCATCAAGCCCATCAGCAAAGAGGGGACGGAGCGCCTGTTGCGCTCGGCCATCGACTACGCGCTCGCACATGGCCGCAAGAGCCTCACCATCGTGCATAAAGGCAATATCATGAAGTTCACCGAAGGCGCATTCCGTGAATGGGGCTATGCCGTGGCGAAGAACGAGTACGGCGACAGGACGATCTCGTGGGAAGAGAGCGGCGGCGTGGTGCCCGAGGGCAAGCTCCTCATCAAGGACGCCATCGCGGACAATTTCCTCCAACAGATCCTGACGCGGCCCGCGGAATACGATGTCATCGCCACCACGAACTTGAACGGCGACTATATCTCGGACGCGCTCGCGGCCGAGGTCGGCGGCTTGGGCATCGCGCCCGGCGGCAATATCAACTATCTCACCGGCCATGCCGTGTTCGAGGCGACGCATGGCACGGCGCCCAAATACGCGGGCATGGACAAGGTGAACCCGGGTTCGCTCCTGCTCTCGGGCGTCATGATGCTGCGCTACATGGACTGGGACGAGGCCGCGGACCGCATCGAGACCGCGCTCGCCTCGACCATCGCGGCAGGAGAGGTCACGTATGATCTGGCACGCCTCATGCGCGCCGAAGGACGTCAGGACGTCAAAGAGCTCTCCTGCTCGGCCTTCGCCGAGGCCATCGTGGGGCGGGTGTAACTAGAACTTCACGTATTTGTTGATCCATTGCAGGGCCTTGAACTTGAACTTGGTGATGAAGCCGCCGCCCACCAGGTCCACGTCGCCGTTCTTGAGGGCCGCGCGGATGTCGGCGCCTTTCATGAGGTTGTCGAAGACGTCATAGCTCTTCACATTGATGGTCACATAGGGGGACTCGATGGCGCCCAGGCCCACGTCGGTCGCCTGGAAACCCGTGATGGTGGCATACAGGGTGTCCTCCTTGTGCTTGTCGTTCGCGGGGATGTGGAGGTTGACGCGCGAGTTCTGGAAGGAGCGGCTGGCATAGTCGATGAGCTCATCACGCGCGGCGACCTTCTTTTCATCCTTCACCCCGAAGATGAAATGCCAAAAGATGGTCGCGAGGCCGGGTGCGCCGTCGCCGTTCTTGTCCTCCTCGTCCAGCATCTTGCGGCGCGAGGCGAGATCGGCCAGATGATGGTCGGCGAACTGTTTGGCCTGCTTCACCAGACCGTCGCGGAAGTCTTCCTCGTTTATCTCTTTGCGGATGCGGGTGAGGTTGCCTTGCACGATGCTGTCCGACGGGATGTCGCCATGCTCCGCGCCCGGCACGTAGATGTCCTCGTCCACGCCTTTCAGGTCCGATCCCTTGGCCGGCACGGTGCCATCGCCGGCCTTGGTCTCCACGCGCTCGAGCTTGAGCAGGGGCTTCGAGAGGCCCACGTCCACCAAGGTCGCATCCAGCAATTGCAGGGTGTTCGTCTTGTCGCCGCGTATGAGCCAGTATTTGCCGTCATATTTCGTCGCCGTGTCGCCCAGCTCTTGATGGAAGGGGACCACGGAACGCCGCAAGGCCGCGTTCGGCAATCCCGTGAGGGGCTGGCCTTGCTTGCCCCCGGCGATCCAATGCGAATACGCCTGCTCCGAGATGAAGCCGTCGCCGTACATCTCGTCCAGGCTCCAGACGCGGCCGGTCTTTTTGTCGCGCACGGCCGTCCAATCCGGCAAGAGCTGATAGCCCGCGGGCCAGTTCTGCATGATCTCCCACATCTTGGCATCGGAGACCTTTTTGTTGCCGAAATTATACCCTTGCGTGTAGGCCCAAAAGACCTGCGGCGCGCCATGCTGCGGCGAACCGAGGAAGACGACGCCGCCGACCTTGGCCGCGCGTGCGGGGTCCTTCATGTAGAGGCGCACTTGGATGCCGCCCATGGAATGCCCCATCAAGATGACCTTGTCCGCGCCCGTCTCGGCCCGCACCGCGTCCACCTTCTTGTCGAGGTCCGCGGTCCATCGGTGATTGTCCATGCGCCAGTCATAGACGAAATCATAGAACACCTTGCCGTCCTCATGCGCCTTGTTGTACGCGAACCCCTGGCCTTCCATGTAGGTATAGAACCCGTTGTAGACCGAGGCGAAGGTGAGATCGGGGAAATAGCTCATCTCCCAGCCCGCGCCATACCGCATCACCTTGGTGGGCCACACGCCCGCGCCATGCGTCGGTTTTTGATCGGGGGTCAGGGCGAGCTCGCCGAAGGCATCGTCATTGGGCCATAAGGTGCCCGGCCAATAATTGCCTCCCGCGCCGTCGAGCTCGGCGCCTGCCGCGCCATGGATGAAGATGATGGGATAGCTCCGCTTGTCTCTCACGGCATAATTGCCCTTCGCGTCCGAGCCATGCTTGGTCAGCGCGAGGGCGGGGAGGGGAAGGAACTGGGCAATCACAGCGACGAGCGTGAGCGCGGCCGCGGTTTTGAGATGGCGCATATGGAACGAGTATATCAAAAAACCTCGCCACGCAGGCCCCGTGATATACTTCAGACGTATGCACATCGTCTCCTGGTTCAAAAAGCACAAGGTCCTCAAATATACGGCCATCGGGCTCGCGGCCCTGGTCGCCCTGGGCATCGCCGCGGATCTCGCGGGGCCGTATCTCCCGCATGGACGAGATGATGGCGGAAGCTATGGGACGAATGTCCTCGGAGGGGCGGCCTCTCGCGGCATGGCCGTCGCGCCCTCGGGCGCACCCATCATGGAGGAGGGCATCATGCCCCGGCCTCCGCAGCTGCCGCCGGCGGGCAAGGATGCCGAGGCGTATGAGGTGACGGATTACAGCGCCACCATCGAGACGCGCGAGCTGGACAAGACCTGTGGCGATCTCCTCGCCCTCAAGGCCAAGGACTATGTCATCTTCGACGCGTCCAACCGCTATGAGCACGGCTGTTCGTATTCGTTCAAGGTGACGCATGAACATGAGGCAGAGATCTTGGCCGCCATCAAGGCGATGGACCCGCGCACCCTGTCGGAGAACACCCAGACCATCAAAGGCCAATTGGACGACTATGCGAACCAGGTCGAGATACTCCAAAAGAAGAAAGCGAGCATCGAAGAGACCCTGTCCGATGCCTTGAAATCCTATGACCAGATCACGGCCTTAGCCACCAAGGCGCGTGATGCCGAGAGCTTGGCCACCATCATCGACAGCAAGGTGCGTCTCATCGAGCGTTTGAGCCAGAGCCGCGTCGACATCAATGCCGAACTCGATCAATTGGCCAAGGCCAAGGCGGACCAGATGGACCGCCTCAACTACACGTTTTTCAACGTGACCGTGAGCGACGTGCGGTATCTCGACCTCAAAGAGCTGCAGGATTCCTGGCGCAGCGCGATACGCGATGCCGTGGACAGCGCGAACCAGGTGCTGCAGGGTCTCACGGTACAATTACTGACCTTCGTTCTCGTGGTCGCCCAATTCCTGCTTTATATCGTCCTCCTGACCTTCGCCGCCAAATACGGGTGGCGCGCGGTCAAGCGCATTTGGAAAAAGTGATCTATGAAAAGACAAGAGACGCATCATCTCTCCCTGACCTTCTTCGCGGGAGCCGCCACCGGGGTCTTCGCCCTCTTGGTCGGCGTCTACCTCGCCTCGCCGGGCGAAGAGCGCGCGCAGGCCATGTATATCGGCGCACCGAGCCCGGTCTCAAGCGGTTCGGACGCAACGACGGCCGCACCGACGCCGACACCCGCCGCGCAGGTCTCGCCGCCGACCCTGTCGAACACCGTGCCGGGCAGGGCGGATACGACGCCGACCGAGGTCAAACCGAACGTGGGCGAAAGCGGCCCGACCATGGTCTCTTCGACGCCGGAACCGGTCGTGGTCATCATCTCCCCCGCGAACGGGGCCTCATTGAGCGGCACGGTCAGCGTCTTGGTGCGCGGGTATGCCGGATATCAGATGCGCTCAGGCAAGAAATGGGCCACGCCTTTCGATTATGCGTCATTCTCCATCGATGGCACGGGCATAGGCGCCAATCGCTCGGGCTCCATGTATCCCTGTTCCGAGAACGGCGCGAACACCAACAATTACAATGACGTGTCCTGGTGGTGCACGAGCAAATCCATCAATACCGCGGACCTGGGCAATGGCAGCCATACCTTCACCGTCATCGCGGGGGAGGGGGGCAATGATGCCAGGGCGTCGGTCTCGGTCACGACGAGCAATACGCCGCCGGCGCAGACCAACACCCCGCCGACCCAGCAAACGGGATCTTCCGTGGGCACCTTGAACGTCCTGTCCGAAGGCTATCTCTACATCGCCGGTCCCAAGAACGGCTATCTGGGACAGAACAAGCGCGTCATCAACTTGTATGCGGGCACCTACACCGTCTATGCCCGCGCGCCGAGCGACGGCCACATCTGCTGGTCGCGTCGGACCGTCATTTCCGCGGGCAAGACGACCCTCATGCGGATAAGCGGCATCTATTGCCGCTAGGCGATGCCCATGGACAAGCTCCGACCCGTCCTCATCTTCGGAGGCCTTCTCGCGGCGGTGCTCGGGCTCGCGAACGCGTCCGTTCACGCCCAATACGAGGAGGGCGGCTATGACGTGCCGACCCAGCTCGAACGGATACCGGACGTGGGACAGCCGCAGGATGTGCAAGATGTCGCGCCGTCCAATGGGGGAAATGACACGCCCTCGTATATCGGGCCGAGCCAGGGCACGGATAATTTCATCCAATACACGGGTCCGACCGATGCCTGGGGGGACCTGCAACCGCTCACGGACATCCCGCATTATTCGGACATGGGAGGCGATGGCGTGCTGAAAGATGACGTCGCCCAGGACCAATTGCAGTTCCCGACGCAGGAACAGCATCCCGTGCTCGACGACATCAAAGAGGCCATGCTACGCGACATGCTCATGGTCAAAAAGAACCAACGCGTCACGCCTGACGATCCGCTTCTGCATGTCGACCAGGGAAAGACCGGACCGAAGAACGCCACCAAGGACCTGGAACTTTCGCCGGCGGCCAAGGTCTGCAATACGGACGGCAACATCAAATGTTCAGATGCGGAAGCGAAGAGGTTTTTGGACAAGAAAGGGGTCGACTACAAGAAGAACGCCTGTTCGGACAAGATCAAGACGCTTTGCACCTCTTTCGGAGGCATGCAACCGAGCACCCTGGAGCAGATGGGGCGCCTGAAAGGCGCATGTAACTGTACCCTCGTCATCACGGGCGGGACCGAATACGGACATACGGAAAATGGGAGCGATCTCTCGCACGCGAACGGGTATAAATACGATGCGAAGAAGAACACGGGCCTCAACAGGTTCATCGTCGATCGCTGCTCGGAGAAGAACCATTGCGACGAAGGGGAACGCGTAGAGAAGAACGGCAATATTTCACCGACATACACCTATACGATCAATGGACGGACCGTGATCTACGTGGACGAAAAGATCGGCGCGCCGCACTGGGACATCACGGTGGCCCCCCTCGAACCTACGGACCCGACGGCCAAGAAATGACCCGTCGGGGTCCTTGGCTTGACAAAGCGCAAAAATTCGCGTATGCTTCGCGTCCTATGTATACATCACCCCGTGGGAAGCGCTCCTTCGAGCGCAAGGGCGCCAAGCCCTTTGGGAAGCCTTCTTTCGGGAAGCCTTCCTTCGGTAAACCGTTCGGCAAGCCCGAGCTGCATGCGGCCACCTGCGCCGACTGCGGCGTCTCGACCATGGTGCCCTTCAAGCCTAATGGCAAGAAGCCGGTGCTCTGCCGCGACTGTTTCGGCAAAGGCGATGCCGGTCCGAAGCGCTTCGACGACCGTCCGCGCCAGGACTTTGACCGCCCCCGCCCGTCCTATGGACGCCCGGGCGTGGACCTCGAGTCGCAATTGCGCGAGATCAACGCCAAATTGGCCGCCATCATGGAGGCCTTGGACGTCTAAAGACCGACCCTGCCATGGCTGATCACGGCAACGTCATCATCCGTTTCAGCGACGTCACCTTCGGGTATGACGAAGAGAGGCCCTTGCTCGAAGAGGCCTCTTTTTCGGTCCGCGAGGACGCCAAGATCACCCTCATGGGGCAGAACGGCGCGGGCAAGAGCTCCATCTTCAAACTGATGCTCGGGGCGCTTAAGCCTAAGGAGGGGACCATCAGCATCACGCAAGGCAAGACCGACCTCGCCAAGCAGGTCATGGCGCGCGAGCATCTGGACGAGACGGTGCGCGCGTATTTTTCCCATGCCTTTGCCGAGACGCCTCGCAATCTCGACCTGCGCATCACGAACGTGCTCGAGACGGTCAATTTGAAGACCACGCTCGAACGCACGGTCAAGGACCATTCCGGAGGCCAACAGGCGCGCCTGCTCCTCGCCTTCGCCCTCATCCAAGAGCCGGACATCCTCCTCCTTGACGAGCCGACGAACAATCTCGACCAAGAGGGGATAGACCATCTTACGGCCTTCCTCGTGATGTATCCCAAGACCGTGCTCGTCATCTCGCATGACGCGGATTTCTTGAACGCCTTCACCGAGGGCGTGCTCTATCTCGACGTGTTCACGCATAAGATGGAGCAATACGTGGGCAACTATTCCGACGTGCTCGAACAGATCTCCGCGCGCCTCGAGCGCGAACGTATGCAGAACGCGCGCCTGCTCAAGGACATCCAGGACCGCAAGGACAAGGTCAATTTCTTCTCGAACAAGGGAGGCAAGATGCGCAAATTGGCGTCCAAGCTGCGCGACCAGATCGAAGAGGCGGAAGAGGACATGGTCGACGTGCGGCGCGAGGACAAGACCATACGAGACTTCGTCATTCCCGCGCAGGAGTACACGGACGCCCTCATCAAGCTCACGAGCATCAATATCGTCCGCGACGGCGAGGCGACGCGCAAAGAGGTGGACATCAGCATACGCAAGGGCCGCAAGCTCCTCATCTCGGGACCGAACGGCATCGGCAAGACCACCCTTCTCAAGACCATTGCGGAGGCGTCGGACCAAGGCGTGACCATCGGCGAAGGCGTCAAGATCGGCTATTATCGCCAGGATTTCTCGGGCCTCGACTTCGACAAAACGGCCTATCAGGCGCTCGAAGAGATGATGGAGATGCCGGACAATGAACGCCTGCGCGCCGTGGCCTCGGAGTTTTTGCTCACCTCGCCGCTCCTGAAGAACAAGGTCGGATCGCTTTCGGAAGGCCAAAAAGGCCTCCTGTGTTTCGCGCGTTTCGTCCTGCAAAAGCCCGGCCTGCTCATCATGGACGAACCGACCAATCACATAAACTTCCGTCATCTGCCCGTCATCGCCAAAGCCCTCGATGCGTATAAGGGAGGGCTCATCCTGGTGAGCCATGCGCCGGATTTCGTGTCCCAGATCGCCATCGACGAGTATCTCGACCTGGGGCAGTTGTAAGCAAAGGCACGGCTTGTCACACTGGAGCCCTATGGAAACGCCCAAGCTCCCGCGCATGCGCGCCGTCGAACAAGGCCCGCAAGAGGTGCCGCAGATCGTGGAAGAGACGGGCGTGAGCGCGGACTATTCGAACGAGTTCAATTGGGCTTTCATGAGCGACGAGGAATATTTCGCCGAAGATGCGAAGGACAAGGCGAAGGCGCGTGGAAAACTCCTGCCACGGTACGAAGAACGCTTTCCGACCGACGAATATCCGGGAGCCACCACGGACAAGAACCGCAAGGCCGTCGCGGCCATCAATGCCATCGCCGACGAGGTGAACGCCGCCCACGCGGCAGGCACCCTGACCCATGCCTCGTTCCGCGAGGCGACCACGCGGCTCGCCAAGGTCCTCTACGGCGCGAGCCTTCCCGCCGGATACGGATAAAAAAAGACCTCCTGACGGAGATCGGAAGACTAGTTCTTGTGCTTGAGGCCCATGTGCAGGATGCCGATGGGCGCGCGGAGCTTGAGATAGACGGCCGGTGCGAACCCGATGCCGTCCTTGTTGTACTCACGCCCCTGGACCTCGACGCCGAGCAGGCTATAGCCTGCGGCGGCCATGAAGCCGGGATGCGGATGCGTGTCCAAGAGCCCGCCGACCTGGCCCCAAAATCCTGACTCGAGATGGACGAGGTCTGCCTGCAGGCCGAAGGTGGCGAGCTGCAGGTCGGAGATCTCATACGTGGGACCGAGGCCGATGAAGAACGAATCGTGCTGATGCAGCACGCCGGCGCGGATGCGCCCGAAACCCGTCCATCGGTTCTTCGACCCGTCCGGAAAGAGCCTGCCCGCGGCGCCTTCGATATTGAGGTCCCAGTCCCAATACCGTTCATGCGGGACGATGTCGCCGCGCAACACGGCCAAGGGCGGTGTCATCGGGCCTGGCTGGGCCTTGGGCGGCGGAGGGGTCGGTGCATCCTGCGGGACGGGCGTGGGGTCGGCGGATGCCGGAGCCTCCACGGCGAACAGGAGCGTGGACATGATCAATATCCCGGAACCAACGTATACGGCTTTCATGGGTCCTCCTGGGAGGTGGGAAGGGACAAGGTCTTTTCGCATGCGACCGCGTTCGTGTCAATGAAAAACCCGCGTTCACGCGGCGACGGCCGACGCGGAAGGCGGGTAGAAATGATGGTCGAGGCGCGCGCCCCAGCGATGCTCCTCGCCGTAGGGATGTGGGGCGGCTTGACGCCAATGGTCGCGGGCAACGCGCATCAGGCCTCCGGTGGTCGTCTTGTCCTCGCGACAGGCGCCGATGAGGGAGAAACGCTTCTGCGAGACCTTGTCGGCGAAACGCGGGACCGCGCCCATGGCATGGCAGGTGTCATTGAGCAGGAGGATGGGTCGTCTCGCCTTCTCGAACATCCAGGCAAGCTGGCCGTATCCATAGGTCCGGACATCGTCCAGACCCCAGCCGACCTCGTTGCCATGGCCGCAATAGGCGATGAGCAGGGCTTCCTTGGTGCGCTGGAGCACGGCCTGCTCGATCACATGTTCCATCCTGGTGTCGTCGAGATAGGCGGTGCGCAGCCATTTGATGTTCTTGGGGCCTATTTTGGCCACGCGCACGAGATAGTCGTTCAGGTCACGGATATCGTCTTGGAAACGTTGGGCGTTCCCGGCGATGAGGATGGCTCGAGGCATCTGGCAAACCTCCGGTGAAGGAACGTGGCCCAGCCTAGCATAATCCGGCGCCTCGGTATAGGCTGGGAGCGGAGGTGCTCCGTGACGTACCTTAAAATCAGCAATAGGGGGTCGCTCCATCGCAAAAAGCTCGAGCTCATCGGGTTTACCAGCAAACGAGACGCGGGCCCCGAGACCATCGGCCACAAAGGCTCGGGGACCAAGCTCGCGGCCGTCGCCTCTTTGCGCCTCGGCCTGAACGCCGTGGTCGCGTCCACCGACAGCCTGGGCCAATACCTGCTGCGCTACGAGACGCAAGAGATCGACGTCGACGGCATGAAGGCCGAGCAGGTCTATTTCCACTACCAGGCGACCTCGACCCAGCGCGGGTCGGTGCGCAATCCGACCAACATGGTCATCGAGGCCTTCCAGGACTGGGACAAGACCATCGGCAAGGACGACAAGCGATCGTTCAAGGTGCTGCGCGAGTTCATCTGCAATGCCCTCGACGAAGACCGTTCGTTCACGCTTGCCTTGGTCGAACAGGCGCCGGCCGTCCCCGAGGGAGAGACCGCGGTGTACATCACGTACATCACGGAGATCCGTCAGGTGTTCGCCGAGATCGCGCGCTATTTCAAGTTCTTCAAAGGCGTGCCCGCGCCGCTCTTCTCCGTCGACGGGCTCGGGGACATCTATCCCAAGTCCGAGGACGGGAAAACGCGCCTCTTCGTCCAAGGCGTGCTCGTCGACTGCGATGACAACTTTTGGCGGGACACCTTGTATGATTACTCGCTCCGCGAGAAGACCCTGGTGTCCGAAGAGCGCATCATCAAGAGCTCGACCGACTATGAAACGCATGTCGGACGTCTCCTGGGACAGCTCACGGACCGGGACATGGCCAAGAACATCCTCGAGGCCATCGCGCGGAACACGGCGCATTTCGAGGAAAGCGCCCTCGGCCGCGTCGAGGTCGTCACGCCGCCCTCGGCCAAGGTCTGGCTCTCCGTCTTGCACGAGATGCACGGCAAAGAGCTTGCCGTCGCCTCGGGCAATGTCGACAAGGACAAGGACTGCGAGCAGATCTTCGGCAAGACGCCCATCGGCGCGGCGAGCGAGTCGCTCCAGCATTTCTTTTCCCGGCTGGGCATCCCGCTGGCAAAGGACATCGTCCCCTCCAAGGAGACGATGAAATACGAGGTCATCGGCTTCGACGACTTCGAAGAGCCGGACCGGCGGCGCTTTCTCGGCGCCTTCCGCAAACTGGCCGCGCGACACCCTGACCGGGCCTTCTACCCGATCGAGTTCCGCTATCCGCTCGACGAGAACCTGCGGAAGTACGCGGGCCTCGCCGACATCGGCGGCGCCCAGGATGGGAAATGCAGCCTCATGACCACGTCGAGGACCACCCTCGACGAGGACGAGGAGGAGATCTATCTCACCCTCTTGCATGAGACGCGCCATCTCAAGACGGGGGCCCCCGATTACAACCGCAACTTCATCGAAGCCGCGGACCGGGACGCCTCGCGCGCGGACTATGGGCCTCCGCCCGTCCCGAACGGCATCTGGCCCAACTTCGTCCTTCCGGCGAAGAAGCATCTTGAGATCTTGGAAGAGCTCACGCTCGACCTGACGGATCTCGAGTTCCACCCCGATCCCCCGAAAGGGGCCTGACATCGTCCGCATCCGCGGACGATTTTTCTTCTCCGCGACGATTGACGCGCGGGCCTGTTTTTGATATGACCGGAGCGGCTCATTACAGACAAGGAGGAGCCCTCATGAACGAGGTCCTATCGATCATCGGCAGCTACTGGTGGGTGTTGCCCCTCATCCTGCTCGTGGTCCTGCATCGGCTCGTGATGCGCCTGTTCGGCGTCATCATGGTCCCGCAAGACCATATCGGCATCGTCAACAAGAAGTTCGTCCTCTTCGGCGCGCACAAGGCCCTGCCCGACGGCGCCATCGTGGCGCTGAACGGTGAGGCCGGCGAGCAGGCCGACCCCCTGCCTCCCGGCGTGCATTTCTTCCTCTGGCCCTGGCAATACCAGGTCAGGATGGAGAAGTTCAAGACCATCCCGGACGGCAAGATCGGCGTGGTCACGTCCCGCGACGGCAAGCCGCTCGGCGGCGGACGCGTGCTCTGCAGGGATGTCGCCTGTGATTCCTTCCAGGACGCGCGCGCCTTCCTCACCAAGGGCGGCGAGCGCGGCCCGCAGATCACCATCATCCCGCCGGGCACCTACCGCATCAACACGGCCCTGTTCGCGGTGACGGAGGAAAAGGCGACCGACGTCGCCGACAACATGCTCGGCATCGTCACGACCAAGGAAGGCAAGGCGCTCCCCACGGGCGAGATCGCCGGCAAAGAGGTCCCGGGGCATAACCTGTTCCAGGACGGCGAAGCCTTCCTCTCGAACGGCGGCTACAAGGGCCGCCAGGAGCAGGTCATCCTCGCGGGGCGCTACTTCATCAATCCGCTCTTCGCGAGCGTGGAGTACGTCCCGATGACCGAGGTGCCCATCGCCCATGCGGGAGCGGTCATCGCTTTCGTCGGCGATCCCGGCGTGGACATCACGGGAAAGGAGTTCCCGCACGGCAACCTCGTGACCAAGGGGCAGAAGGGCGTCTGGAGCGAACCGCTCGATCCGGGCAAATACCCCATCAACCCGTACACCCACAAGGTGGTGTTCGTCCCCACGGCGAACGTCGTGCTCAACTGGGCCGACAGCAAGAGCGAGGCGCATAAGCTGGACGAGAACCTCTCGACCATCACCGTGCGTTCGTCCGACGGCTTCAAGTTCAACTTGGACGTGAGCCAGATCATCCACATCCCGCGGAACGACGCGCCCAAGGTCATCGCGCGCTTCGGCAGCGTCGAGAACCTGGTCACCCAGGTGCTCGAGCCGACCATCGGCAACTACTTCCGCAACACCGCGCAAGGGTCCGATGCCATCGACTTCCTCAAGCAGCGCAGCCAGCGCCAGGAGGAGGCGCGGATGGCGATCGAGAACGCGCTCAAGGAGTACAACGTAGGCGCGGTCGACACCCTCATCGGCGACATCGTGCCGCCGGAAGCGCTCATGAAGACCCTCACCGACCGCAAGCTCGCCGAGCAGGAGAAGATCACCTTCCAGACGCAGAAGCTCGCCGAAGAGACCCGCAAGGAGCTCGAGCAGGCCCGCGCCATCGCGGCCACGCAAGCGCGCGTCGTCGATGCCGAACGGAAGGTGCAGATCGCGGAGTTCGACGCGCAGTCATCGGTCAAGAAGGCCGAAGGCGACGCCAAGTCCAAGACCATCAATGCCGAGGCCGATGCCAAGGTGCTCATCACCGTCGGCGACGCCCAAGGCAAGCAGATCACCGCCGTGGGAACGGCCGAGGCCGCGGTCATCCAAAAGAAGACCGAGGCGGTCGGGCAGTCCAACTTCGCGGTCATCGAGGTCTCCAAGGCCCTCGCGAACGTGAAGATCCCGCTCGTGCCCGAGGTCATGGCAGGCGGGAGCGATGGGAAAGGCGGCACCTTGGTGGATGTCCTTCTCGCCAACCTCATCCGTGACGGGCTCAAAAAACAAGAGCCCAAACCCAACACCTAGTCCGCCTCAGGCGGACTTTTTTTGCACCCGACCTGGGCGCCCCTTCGTATGGGAGCTATACTGTCACGTAACGACGCTCTCTTATCGAAGAAACACCGATGTCGAATGCCCCATTCCCCAGGCTGCAACGCCTGCTCATAGGCCTGACCGGGCTTTTGCTTGTCCCCGCGCTTGTCGTCCTGCTGTGGTCACGGCCTATCAGGCCCTCGGCACAGCGTTCTGACGCGCCGCAGGCGCCGCCTGTCCAAGCAGATCCGGCCCATCCGCCCAAGACCGATGCGGAATGGAGGAAGGTCCTGACGCCCGAGCAATACCACATCATCCGCGAGCAGGGGACGGAACTTCCTTTTTCGAGCGCGCTCGACCACGAGACCCGCCCCGGCACCTATGTCAGCGCGGATTGCGGCATCCCGCTCTTCCGTTCCGAACAAAAATACGATTCCGGCACGGGATGGCCGAGCTTTTGGGCCCCCATCGATCCCAAGGTCGTGACCTTGGTCGAAGATGACAGCCTGCCTTTCGAAAAACGCGTCGAGGTGGTGGATACGGCGTGCGCGGGCCACCTCGGCCATGTCTTCGATGATGGACCGCCGCCCACGGGCAAACGCTATTGCATGAACGGGCTTGCCTTGCGCTTCATCCCGGACCAGGCCGCGACCTCCACCCACAGCCCCTCCTTGCAGCGTCCCTGACCGCAGACTATCCTCGCTACACGATTATCCACTCACCCCTCCCTCTCCTATGGACGAGAAGAAAGGTTTGTTCGACCTCTTGGATGCCAAGCAGGCCCTCATCCTGGGCTTTGTCGCCGCCATCCTGACGATGTGCACCGTCGGTTTCATCGCGTTCGCCGCGTTGTACTTCAAAGGCGGTCTGCCGAGCTTTGGCGCGGCGCAGCAGCAGCCGAGCCCCACGGCACAGCAGCCTGACCAACAACAGCAACAGCAGCCCCCGACGCCGACCCATGCCGACGTGAGCCCCGGCCATTTCCCGGCCCTCGGCAAGGCCGACGCCAAGGTCACGGTCATCGAGTTCGCGGACTTCCGCTGTCCGTTCTGCGAACGGTATTACAATGATGTCGGCAAGAACCTGCTCAAGGACTACGTGAACACGGGCAAGGTCAAGTTCTACTTCCGCGGCTTCGCCTTCCTTGGCCCCGCCTCGACCGACGCGTCCGAAGCCTCGGAATGCGCCAATGAGCAAGGGCAGTTCTGGAAGTTCCATGACTGGCTCTATGAACATCAGGCGGACGAGAGCGATACGGCCTACTATTCCAAGGACAATCTCATCAATTACGCGGCAAACTTGGGCTTGAACCGTGCCAAGTTCGCGGATTGCTTGAACGGCCACAAATACGCGGCCAAGGTCCAGGAAGACCTGACGGACGGCCAGAACGCCGGCGTGAGCGGCACCCCGACCACCTTCGTCAATGGAGACATCGTGGTTGGCGCCGTGCCCTATGCCCGGCTCAAGACCATGATAGACGCGGCCCTCGCCAAATAAAGGCTTGGACCCACGCGACAAGGCCTTCGGGCCTTGTTTGCGTTGCGGGCAATGGACCCGACGGGTATCGTCGGTCGTATCAGGGATATGTCCGCGCGCAAGACCCACACCGTCGTCATCTCCGACGTCCATCTGTGCCAGGTCGTCCCGAGCGACGGGCTGTGGATGCGCTATCGCAATGCGCGTTTTTCCCCGGATGCCGAGATCGCGGCCATGCTCGACGGCGTGCGTGCCGGGATGGGGGAGGGCGATGACCTCGAGATCGTCCTGAACGGCGACGTGTTCGATTTCGACGCGCCGCCCGTCATTGACGGGGAAGTGACCTTCCTCGACCAGGGTCGCGGCGAGGACGCGGCCGTGCAGACCATCGAACGCATCCTCGACGACCATGCCGAGCTCGCGGCCGCGTTGGCGCACGCCGTCGCGCGCGGCGAGCATCTCATCATCATGGTCGGCAACCATGACACCCAGGTCGTGTTCCCCGGGGTGCAGGCGGCCATACGCCGCCGCATCGGCGAGCGCATCCTGTTCCGACCCTGGTTCCATCTCTCGACGACCGGCATCCATCTCGAGCATGGCAACCAATATGACCCGTACTGCTCGTATCGCTTTCCGACACGGCCTTTTGCCGCGGACGGCAAAAGCATTCAGCCGACCATGGGCTCCTTGACCTTCCGCAACTTGGCGAGCCGTCTGGGCTATTTCAATCCGCACATAGACAGCACCTTCATGCTGACCGTCCCGGACTACGTGCGCCATTGGGCCACGTATTATCTGTTCACGCGTCGCGAGCTCGTGCTCGCATGGGTCAAAGGGTCCATACGGACCTTCATCGCGAACTGGAAAAGCCGCACGCCGGCGGATGCCGCGCAGACCGAGCGCTTGCTGCGGGAAGTGGCGTCGGAGACGGCCCTCGCGCCCGATCTCTTGCAGCGCCAGGTCGCGCTCTTCGTCCCGCCCTCGCAGGAAGCGCGCTTCCAGGTCTTTCGCGAGCTGTGGCTCGACCGCGCCCTCATGCTCCTGATCGCGTTGGGCGTCGCGGCGGCGTTCTTGGCCGCGAAAGGGGAATGGGCCTCGCTCAAGGCCGCGGCCGCCGCGGCGACGGTCATCCTGGTGTATGAGATCCTCGTCCCCAAGCCGACCCTCGACGACATGTACAAGCACGTGGACGCCTGCGAAAAAAAGGTGCTCGGGATCTACGGTCGCAAGGCCATCGTGTTCGGGCATACCCATATCCCGCTCGGCGAGTGGACGGCGGACGGCTGTTTCATCGGCAATAGCGGCACCTGGGTGGCGGGGTTCAAGGACATCGCCTGCACGGAACCGACCATGCGCGGCAAGCCCGTCATCTGGCTTCGTGGCGAGGCCGAAGGCCCGCTCGAAGGCGGATTATATCGTTGGACGGAAGGCGCTTTCGTCCCCTGGGGACCTGATACGGTTCGCGCCCTTACTCATACAACTGCTTCCGGGTGAGGTGCTTCGGCAAATACTCCCAAAAATAATACAGCGAACAGAGGTCGAGGAAGAGCGCGAACAAAGTGACGTAAGAGAAATGCACGGTGATGCGATAGAGGCCGTAAAAACCGACCAGGGAAAAGAAGGCGAGACCGATCTCGCGGATGGCGGCGAAACGGAACCACAGGCAGGCCGCGAGCAAGAGCTTGGTGAGGCCGATGCCGATGAAGATGGCGCCCAGCATGTGGGTGTCTATGTGATATTGCTCGATGTTCGAGATGATCCAGTTCGCCAATTGGTCCTGCGGATCATCGCCCAGCTCGGCGGCGAGATAGCCTTTCGACAGGAAAAAGAACAGTCCGGATGCCACCTCGACCAGGCCCCAGACGCCTTTATAGGCCATGACGAGCAAAAGACCGACCGGACGATCGGCGATATGGGCCCCCAGGCGCTGATGCAGGCGCAGTTTCGTCCCGGGGATGGGGGTCTTCATCTCCATGGGCATAGTATACGCCATGCGGGCGGGAACGGACCGTCAGGGATGATGTTCGCGATAGAGTTGGAAAGACACGATGATGCAATACGCGCTCGCGCCGACGATGGGCAGGAACAGGAACCAGGGGGCGAGATCGGGCACGGCGAGGCCGCACAGCATGATGAAGGCCGCGGCTTGGAAGGCCATGGACCCCAGACGATGCGTCTCGTCCCACACGACATCATCGGACACGGTCCAGGGCGTGCGTATGCCAAAGAACCAATTGCGCTTGAGACGCCGCAAAAGCCGACCGAGGCCGAAGAACAGGACGGAGAGCGCCACGATGAGCCAAGACACGAGATCGATGCGATACCCGAGGTTCCAGGCGAGGATGAGGCCTTGCATGAAGGCGAGGAACACCTGGAACAGGGCCAGGAACCGTTCCGCCGGCACGCGGTTCGCGGCCTGATGCTGCTTCAAGGGATCGAAACGCGGAAGCCAACGGAACAGGCCGAGGGAACCCAACATGAGGAGCGGCACCACGGTCACGCCCCACACGCGGGACATGCGGCCATCGGCCTGGCCACCCGCGTCCCAGTGGGAAACGATGTGGGCGGGCAACTGCGGATAGGCCCAGATGCTCACGGCGACGGTGAGCGCGAGGATGATCCAGGGCGCGGAGCGGTATTTCATAGATGTCCACCCTAGTATACCCTGTACGGATATGAAAACCCCGCTTGTCGCCGCCGTGCTCCTGACCGTGGTCTTCCTGACCATCCATGTCGCCGTGCGGCAATCCTTGCGCATGGGGGCGAACGATCCGCAGATACAGCTGGCGGAAGACGCCGCAACCTTGATCGCGGGCGGCAAGGACCCGTCCGCCCTGATGCCGCCCTATACCGTGGACATGGCCGAGAGCCTGGCCTTTTTCGTCAACGTGTATGACGCCTCCGGCAAGCCCGTGGTCGGCAATGGCACCTTGGACGGCGCCGTGCCGAGCGTGCCCGAGGGCGTGCTCGCCTACGCGAATGCCGAGGGTCAGGACCGCGTGACCTGGCAACCCCAGCGCGGCGTACGCATCGCCGCCGTGGTCATCCCGGTGAGACCGAAGGACGGCGGCCTCGTGACGCGTTTCGTCCTGGCAGGGCGCAATCTGCGTGAGGTCGAGAACAGGGAACGTCGCGACGGGAACCAGGTCGGCGCGGGATGGCTTGCCTCCATGGTCGTCCTGATCGGCGCGACCGTCATACAGAGAAAAACGCGCAAACGGGCATAGGGCCGCGCATGCCGCCTTGCCAATCGCCCCATGCGGCGATAGGGTTGGACCGTCGTACACGCGGGAGGTCGACATGCCCATTTCACGCAGCACGCGGCTCGAACGACGCGCCTGCCGTCGGCTCATCAAGACCCTGGAGCAGACCATCGTCATGCTCGCGTCCCAGGGCAAACGCGTCCACATCATCTGGGACGTGGACCATGTCCTCGTCTCCGGCCGCAGCGACGATGCCTTCGCCCTGCTCGGCTTCGACGTCAAGAAGTACTTCACGTACGAGGAACGCCTGCTCACCGAGCCCCTCGAAGCGGGCCCGTGGGCCGCGTTCGCCGCGCGTTGCGGCGAGCTGCATGTCTCGCAGGACATCGTGACCGCGCGCTCGAGCTATCTCGCCTTGCGCGTCACGTTCTTCCTCATCACGCGCGGCCTGCCGATGCGCTGGCAGCTCTTCGTGGGCCATCAGCCCAAGACCGAGAGCTATCGCATCGTCCTCTCCTCGTTCAAGAAGGACGCGGACATGTGCGTCATCAACATCGACGACGCGGCCAAGCATTGCCAGGCCTTCGACGCCGTGGCCGCCGAGCTCGGCATGGCCGAGAGGTGCATGAGCATCCTTTCGCCGCAGATGCGCGACTATGACGACGCGGAACTGCGCCGCGAGCTCGACCTCGTCATGGCGGAACGCGACACGGCCCCGTATGTCGCCCCCGTGCGCGGCCATGCGCGCGATCGCATGGGCAGATACGTGCAGGTCACGCCCGATCCGCTCGGCACCCTGCAGCGCATGTTCCGGGACGTCTCGCTCACGGCGCACAAAGAGTCCATGGTCTCGCAACATCGCCCCGAACTGGAGGCGCTTGCCAAAGAGCTCATGCCCGGCCGTGAGCCTACCGTGGACAACCTCTACTTCTTGTGGGACCTCGTCCGACAACCGTGACCCAGCCCTTCGCGAAGGGCGGGGTCATTTTTCTTAAAACCCCCGCGTACAGCGGGGGCGAGGGTCAGATGAACTTGTCGAGATGGGGGAGGGCATTGATGCGGCGCACCTGCCATCCCAAGAGGTCATGCGACAATGTGGTGATGGACGTGTTCGAGATGTCGATGCGCCACGTGAGATCGGGACGGTTGCCCAGGATGCGCGAAAGCAGGCATTTGATGGCCAGCCCATGCGAGAACACCGCGATGCGGCGCGGACCCGGTTCGGGCCCTTGGAGCAAGGTCCTGACGACCCAATCATGCATGCGGCCCGCCACCTCGTGGAGGCTTTCGCCGCCGGGCGCGCGATGGTCCATGCCTTGCAAGGCCATGAGACGCAGCTCATCGGACGTCATGATCGGATCGCGGTCCTTGCCCGTCCATTCGCCGCGGCGTATCTCGACCAGGTTCTCGTCCCGGACGATGTTCTCGAGCGGATAGCCGATGCCGTCGGCCACGATGTCGGCCGTATGCGCGGCGCGCGTCAGGGTCGAGGAATAGATGATGTCGGGCTTGTAGCCATGCCGTTTGAGATACGCGGCAAGCTCCAGGGACTGCTGCATGCCGATGGGATGGAGGCGCGCGTCGGGGGTGCCGAAGGTCTTGCCTTCGTCATTGACCGTGGAGCGCGCGTGGCGAAAGAGATCGACAGTGAAGCAGCGGGTCGAGGCAAGGAACATGTTCCCCTCCGTTGGTGGACAGGTGAAAGGTCTTCCTCGTGTGTACCGTCCGCACCAGGCGCGGTCAATCAGGAGACGGCGATGATCTCGACCGCGATGCGGCCCGCCGGCGCGTCTATGTGCACGACGTCGCCCGCGATGGCGCCCAGGAGCGCCTTGCCGAGCGGGGAGAGATGCGAGATGCGTCCGCGCGTCGGGTCCGATTCCTGCGAGCCGAGGAGGTGATAGGTCCTTTCCGCGTCGTTCACGCGGACGGTGACGCGCGAGCCCACGCGCGCGGCGCCTTGGTCCGTGCCCGGTTCGATGGGGATGGCGTTCTTGATGCGCTCCTTGAGCGAGAAGATTCGGCCGTCTATGCGCCCCATGCGCGCCTTTGCGTCCTGATACTCCGCGTTCTCCGACAGATCGCCCAAAGCGCGCGAACGTGCCACGTCCTCGACGATCTTGGGCCTTTCCAACACCTCCAGCTCATACAGGGTGCGCTTCATCCGTTCCAGCTTCTCCGCGGTCACATAATGGCTGTCTTGCGATGCGTCATGCACGCGCAGCAGCTCATGTCGTCGTTTGGGAACACGCATACGGTCTACAGAACGGCATGCTCGCCGGCAAGGCGGCCCGTGGCCCAGGAAGCTTGCAGATTGAAGCCGCCCGTGAAGCCGTCGATGTCGAGGATCTCTCCCGCGAAGAACAGGCCGGGGCATTTTTTCGATGCCATGCTCGACGGGTCCACCTCGGCGAGGTCTATGCCGCCCGCGGTCACGAACTCGTCCCCGGCCCCGCGCGCCACGGCTTGCAGCGGCACGCCCTTGAGCCATGCGGCGATGCGGGCCTGGTCCTTTTTCGAGAGCTCGGCCGCATGCCTCTCCGCAGGCACGTCATGCAATTGGCACACGATCTCGGCCAAGGACTTGGGCATGAGGGTCCCAAGCGCGTTCATCGCGCTTTTCTTCGCGTGCGATGCGCATGCGGCCGCGAGACGCGACATGAGCTCGTCCTGCGTCACATCGGGGAAGAGATCGATGGTGAAGTCGAGCGGGGTCTTGGCATCATAGGTCTCGAACGCGACCAGGGAAGACAAGGCGAACACGGCCGGCCCGCTCACGCCCTTATGCGTGAAGAGGAAAGGCCCCGTAAAGGCATAGGTCTTGTCACGTCGTGCCGTGAAGGTCGCTTTCTCGAAAGAGAGACCGGAGAGCGCCGCGGGCCAGGTCTCGCGCGTGAAAAAGGCGTTCAAGCTCGGCGCGAGCGTGGTGAGCGAATGACCAAGCGCGATGGCAAAGGCATAGCCGTCGCCGGTGGAACCGGTATGGCGATAGGCTTGGCCGCCGGTCGTGAGCACCACGCGGTCCAACAGGAGCGGTTCGTCCTTCCCTTTGACCGACACGGCAAAGCCGTCGCCGCGTTTTTCGATGCCCTGCACCTGTGCCTTGGTCCAGATATGGACATTCGAACGTGAAAACAATTTTTCGAAAGCCCCGACCACGTCACGCCCATCGTCCGAGACGGGGAAGACGCGCAGGTCTTCTTCGACCTTGAGCGGCACGCCATGCGCCTCGAACCAGTCATACACGGCCTGCGGAGGGAAATGATGCATGGCCTTGGCCAGGAACTTGCCGCCGCGCGGATATTTGGTGAGCACGGTGCGGATATCCGTGATGCCGGTCGTGACATTGCAGCGCCCGCCGCCGGAGATGATGACCTTTTTGCCCAGGGCGTCGTTCCGTTCGAGCACAAAGACCTCCGTCCCCGGAACGTGTTCGAGCACGGTCGCGGCGCTCATGAGCCCAGCCGCGCCGCCGCCCACGATGGCGATCTTCATGACACGGTTTGTACCATATCCACGGGGTTTTGACAGGCGGTTCCCGGTCTTTCTCCGCTCTGGCATCATGGTCCCATCATTCCTCATCCTTTTTCTATGGACGAAAACCCACAGGCCGTCGAGCTCCACGTGTGCCGCGGCATGAACTCTTGTGCCGGCAAGGGCAAAGACGGTTCCGGTGCGATGGCCGGCGGCGGTTCTTGCGCCACCGCGTCCACCCATCATTGTGCCGGCAACAATGAATGCAAAGGCCAGGGCGGTTGCGGATATGGCTCTGCCGAGGTGCAGGAACATCCGGGCGAGAATGCGTGCAAAGGCCAGGGTGGGTGCGCCGTGCCCATCACGACCAATCTGAGCACCGATGGCACGAACAAGGACAAACCGGTGTGGGACCTGGCGCGCAAGTTGTTCGAGGCCCGCATGGCGAAGCAGGGCAAGGACGTGGCCCCAGCGCCAAAGGCATAACATGATCGCGCCACGGCTCGGCTTGCCGAACCTCGGCATCGGGGTCGGTTTGCGCATGCCGCATGTCCCGTATGTGCTCGAACATCGGCCGAAGGTCGAGTGGTTCGAGATCATCTCGGAGAACTTCATGGGCTCGCATGGACGGCCCATGAGCCAGCTCGACGAGGTCGCGGAGCGCTATCCCATCGTCTTGCATGGCGTCTCCCTCTCCATCGGGAGCACGGATGCCGTGGACCGCGGCTATCTCGCGGCGCTCAAGTCGCTCGCCACGCGCATGCGAACGCCGTGGGTCTCCGATCATCTCTGCTGGACGGGCGTGAACGGTCTCAATACGCATGATCTCTTGCCGCTCCCGTTCACTGAGGCGTCTTTGCGACATGTCATCGCGCGCGTGCGGATGGTGCAAGAGGTCCTCGAGCGGCCCCTCGTCCTCGAAAACCCCAGCAGCTATGTCGCCTTCGCGTCTTCGAGCATGGGCGAGGCCAAGTTCCTCTCGCGCCTCACCGAGGCCACGGGCTGCGGTCTGCTCCTCGACGTGAACAACGTGTATGTGACGAGCCGCAATCTTGGGCTCGACCCGCTCGCGTATCTCGACGCCTTGCCGCATGACCGCGTCGTGCAATACCACGTGGCGGGCCATACCGATGCCGGCACCCACCTCATCGATACCCACGATGCGCCGGTCTGTGATGCGGTGTGGGACCTCTATGGAAAAGCGCTCGCGCTCACCGGTCCAGTATCGACCCTTCTCGAATGGGATGCGAAGCTTCCCACCTTCCCCGAGCTTGTCGCCGAGGCCGACAAGGCGCGTCAGTATCACCGACATCCTGCCTATGCCTGATCTGCATGCCGTGCAAACCTGGATGTTCGACGCGATCACCCGTCCGCGCACCATCCTGCCCGATGAGATAGGGGAGCGTCTTCGCGGGTCGCCGACCCTTCCGCCAGCACGCGGCCTGGCCATCTATCAAGATGGATATGTCTCGCGTCTCGTCGAGTGCCTGGAAAAACAATTCCGCTTCCTGCACATGACGCTCGGCGATGAGGTCTTCGCGGCCTTCGCGCGCGACTATATTGCCGCCCATCCGCCGTCAAGCCATACCCTGGCCGATCTCGGCGCGCGTTTTCCCGACCATCTGCGGGAGACGCGTCCGCCGAAAGAGGGGACATCACCCGATTGGCGCGACTTCCTCATCGACCTCGCCCGCTATGAACTGGCCTGGTCCGAGGTCTTTGATGCGCCGCAGGCGCAGGCCCTGCGAAAGCTCGCCTGCGACTATCCGGTGCATGCCTATGTGGACGCCTTGCGCCGTGACGCGACGACCGAGATGCCGGCCGCCCGACCGACCTTGCTCGTCCTGGACCGCCCCGACCTGACCGTGCGCGTTCGCGAGCTGGAAGAACACGTGATACCATCGCGACACATCATATTATGACCGACACACCCATGAAGAAAGATGAAGAGCTCTCTCCCGAGCTCTATCGCGTGGCCCGCGCAAAGGGCACGGAACCGGCCTTCACCGGCGCTTATGTGAACGAACATGCGAAGGGGATGTATCACTGCGCGGTCTGCGGGGCCGAGCTGTTCTCGTCCGACACCAAGTTCGATTCCGGCACGGGATGGCCGAGCTTCACCGAGCCCGCCAATCTCGCCAATGTCGAGCTCCATGACGACGACAGCCTGGGCATGCGGCGCACCGAGGTGACCTGCAAAAAATGCGGCGCGCATCTGGGACATGTCTTCGATGACGGCCCGAGCGACAAGGGCGGCAAGCGCTATTGCATCAATTCCGTGTGTCTTGCGCTGAAAAAGCAAGAATAGATTGTCCCGGAAGGTCTTGCATGCTACGGTGAACATCCATGGAGATCACGGATTCCCATCTCATCAAGGCGCATCTCGCGGGGGAAAAGGGCGCGTTCGACATCCTCGTCGCGCGGTATCTGCGTGCCGTGCATGCCGTGGCATTCCACTATGCCAAGAACCGCGCGGATGCCGAGGACATCGCGCAAGAGACCTTTCTCAAGGTATGGCGCCATCTGCAGCGCTTTGACACGGACAAGAACTTCAAGCCGTGGGTCTTGCAGATCACCAAGAACCAGGCCTTGGACCATCTCAAAAAGAAACGTCCGATGACGTTCTCGTCCATCGAACAAGAGGACGTGGACCTGCTCGACCTCATCCCGGACACCTCCCCTTTGCCGGACGCATTGGCAAGACGCGCCGAAGAGATCGGCGGCCTGCGCGAGACCCTGGACGGGCTGCCGGCGTCTGACAGAAAATTGCTTTTTTTCCGCTATATGAAGGGATTTTCCTTCAAAGAGATCGCGGAAGAGCTTGGTGAGGTCCTGGATACCGTCAAAAGCCGCCATCGCCGCCTCTTGCTGAAGCTCCGCAAAGAACTGCTCAATGCGGCCCCGTGGTCCTGAAAAACACGCACCGAAACGGACCCGACCCTCGTAATGAGGGTATGGTGAGTTTGCCCGATACTGCGCCCCGCGAAGGCCTGCTCCAAGAGATCTTGGCCGCGGTGGAACGTCAAGAACAGACCCGCGCCGCCCGAAGGCGTTTTTGGGGGTTCCTGTTCCTGTGCGGCGCATCGCTTTGGGCGGTCATCTCGATGTCCATGGCCTTGGCCGCCGACCTGCGGCATTCCGGCTTTTTGGCCTTTGCCTCTTTGCTCTTCACGAACGGCGGTGACGTGCTCGCCAATTGGCGGGAGTTCTCTTATTCCTTGCTCGAGTCCTTGCCGGTCACCGAGCTCATCCTGACCTTGGGTCTCGGTCTCGCGGGCATGTATGCCTCGCGCTCGCTCCTGACCCGTCATGAACGCCTATGGACCCCCAACGCATAGATCGCCTCAAGACCGTGATGCTCACCTTGGCCGGCGTCATCGCCGTGCTTGCCGTGTTCCAGACCGGCGTCTTCGTCGGCTATCGCAAGGCGGCGTATTCCTGCCATTGGGGCGAACATCGTCGCCCGTTCTTCGAGCCGCGCATGGGGTTCATGGGTCCGCCTCCCGGTCCTCCCGGCGACGGTCCGGGGCGCGACGCCTACATGGGCGGGCATGGCCTCGAAGGCACCGTCACCAAGATCGACGGAGATTCCCTCATCGTCACGGACCTCGACGGCGATGAGCGCACCGTCGTCATGGCGACGGGCACGGCGGTCAAACCCTCGGACAGCGACATGAGCACGGGCAGCCACGTGGTCATCCTGGGCGCGCCGGACGATGTCGGGAACATCGAGGCCCGCTTCATACGCATCACCCCATCGACACATTGACCTATGCACCTTCCACGCATGTTCACGACCAAGCGCCTGATCGCCGTCCTCCTCTTGGGCGGCGCCGTGGCGGGCGTCCTCGTCTACAGGAACTCGACCGCCGTCACGACCAAGCCGACCTATGTGACCGCGCAGCCCTCGCGCGGCCTGCTCATCGTGTCCTTGAACGGCGCGGGCCAAGTGGCGTCGGAGAGCCGCGTCGACATCAAGCCCAAGGTCTCGGGCGACCTGCTCGCCATGAAGGTCGCGCCGGGGCAGCTCGTCAAGAAAGGCGATGTCATCGCTGAGATAGACAAGACGGCCGCGCTCAAGACCGTGCGCGATGCCGAGATCTCCCTCGCCTCGGCCAAGCTCTCCTTGTCCAAGCTCAAGCAGCCTCCCACCACGTCCAGCCTCATCGCGGCAAAGAACGCCGTGAGCGCGGCCGAACGAAATCTCCAGAACGCGCAGGCCACGGCGGCCGCGAACCTGCAGCAGGCCCAGGACCAAGTGGACGCGGCCGTGCGCAATACCCAGCTCTCTTCCGACGGCGTGACGCCGCAAGTGGTGCGGAACGTCTATGACAACAGCGCGTCGGTCTATATCGCCGCCATGCAGACCACGGCGAACGCGGTGCATGACACGGACGGCATGGACTATAATCCGGACCTGTACTCGACCTTGGACCCCACGCGCCGCGCCACCTTCGTGAGCGCATACCAAGCGGCCATCGCCGCGCGCGACGAGGCGATCAAACTGACCACGGCCTTGGCCATACAGAACGAGAAGATCGAGAACCTCGATGCCGCCAAGGACAAGGTCTCCTTCGCCATGGAAAAGACCATGGTGCTTTTGGGCGCGGCGGCCGATGCCTTGCAGACGACCATCGCCTCGACCGGGCTTTCGCAGAGCGCCCTGGACCAGTTGAAGAGCGCGATACAGAGCGATCGCACCAATGTCGCGTCCAAGCAGGCGTCCATCCTGTCGCAGCAGCAGACCATCATCCAGGCCAAGAACGCCTATGCGGATTCCGGCGCCCAGTTGGCGCAGGCACAATCGACCTTGCAGCGCTTGCAGCAGGGCGGCGCGGACAAGGACGTCAAAGACGCGCAGGAGCGTTTGAACGAGGCCACGCAACAATTGAAAGACCTGCAAGCGGGACCCATGAGCATAGACGTCTCGCTCTCACAGAACACCATAGACAGCCGCGCGGCCACGCTTTCGGACGCCTTGGCCGCGCTCGCGGATTACACGGTGTATGCGCCGTTCGACGGCACCATCGCCGTGGCCGCTCCCTTGCCGGGAGACCCGATGGGCCCGAGCACCGTCGTCGCGACCATCGTGGGCAAGCAGCAGCTCGCGCAGATCACCTTGAACGAGGTGGACGCGGCCAAGGTCAAGGTCGGTCAAAAGGCGACCGTGGCCTTCGATGCCATCCCTGACCTGACCATCAGCGGCGTGGTGCAATCCATCGATACCTTGGGCACGGTCTCGCAGGGCGTCGTGAGCTATGCCGTCAAGATCAGCTTCGACACCCAGGACGAACGCGTGCGGCCCGGCATGAGCGTGAGCGCATCCATCATCACGGATTCCAAAGCGGATGCGCTGACCGTGCCTTCGAGCGCGGTCAAGGCCGCGGGCGCGGGATCGTATGTCGACGTGCTCGACACGGTGCCCGCCGATGCGACCGGACCCGTCGAAGGGACCCCGCGCCGCGTCACGGTGCAGACCGGCCTCGCGAACGACAGCCAAACGGAGATCACGAACGGCCTCACGGGCACCGAGAACGTGGTCGTGCAGACCATACAACCCAAGACCGGCACGACCGCGACGACCCAGAACACCAATGCCTTACGCGCCCTCACGGGCGGCGGGGGAGGGGGTGGAGGAGGGAACTTCCGTTTCGGCGGGGGAGGCGCGGCGGGCGGACGCTGATCGCCTATGGTGATGATAGAGGTGGACAATGTCACCAAGTCGTACACGACGGGCGACGGCACGGAGTTCCAGGCCCTGAAGGGGATCTCGTTGAAAGTGGCCAAAGGAGATTTCGTGGCCATCATGGGGCCTTCGGGTTCCGGCAAATCCACCCTCATGCATATCCTCGGCGCGCTCGACACGCCCACCACGGGCCGCTATTTCCTCGACGGCAAGGATGTCTCCCGGATGCGCGAGGACGAGCTCGCCGTGGTCCGCAGGGAGCGGATCGGGTACGTGTTCCAGTCCTTCAACCTCTTGCCGCGCACCACGGTACTGCGCAATGTCTCTTTGCCGCTCATGTACAAGGGCGTGCCGCGACATGAACGCATGGAGCGTGCCATCAAGGCCTTGCACGCCGCGGGCATGGAAGAGGCGAAGTTCTTCAACCTCTCGAACCAGCTCTCCGGCGGGCAGATGCAGCGCGTGGCCATTGCCCGCGCGCTCGTGAACGATCCGGCCATCATCCTGGCGGACGAACCGACCGGCAATCTCGACACCAAGACCGGCGAGTTCATCATGGGCACGTTCCAACGCCTCAATGACGAAGGCCATACCATCGTGCTCATCACGCATGAACGCGACGTGGCCGAACATGCCAAACGCATCTTCGTGCTGCGCGACGGCGTGGTGCAGCAGGAGGTACAAGGGAAATATGAACGTCACTGATCTCGCGGAAGAGACCTATTTGGCGCTGTCCTCGAACAAGGTGCGCTCGGCCTTGACCATGCTCGGCATCGTCATCGGCATCGCGTCCGTCATCGCCATGGTGGCCATCGGCCAGGGCGCGCAGGCCGGCATACAGGCGAGCATACAATCCGTCGGGTCCAACTTGGTCCTGGTCCTGCCGGGCGCGCAACGCGGCGTGGGCGTGCAGGTCAGCGCGGGACGCGGGTCGGCACAGACCCTGACCCAGGGCGACGCGGACGCCATCGCGTCCTCGGTCCAGTCGCTCGCCGGCGTCGCACCCGAGCTCACGCGCCGCTATCAAGTGACGGCCAAGGGGACCAATACCAATACCTCGGTCATCGGCACGACGCCGGACTATCCGGCGGTGCGCAATGTGCAGATCGACCAAGGGCGTTTCATCACGGACCAGGACCTGCGCTCGCTCGGCCGCGTGGCCGTGATCGGGCCCACGGCGCGCGATGACCTTTTTGGCGCGGACGCCCAGGCCATCGGCCAGATCATCAAGGTGAACAATATCGAGCTCCGCGTGGTCGGCATCACGGTGGCCAAGGGCGGCTCCGGCTTCAACAATCCGGATGATGCCATCTATATCCCGCTCGCCAGCGCGCAAAAGCTCTTGGCCGGGTCCTCCTTCGTCTCGACCATCAGCGTGGCCGCCTCGAGCCAGGACGCGATGTCCGCGGTGCAGGCCCAGGTGACGGCGCTCTTGCTCGCGCGCCATAACATCTCGGACCCGGCCATGGCAGATTTCAACGTGCTCAACCAGGCGGACATCGTGGCCACGGCCTCGAGCGTCGCGAACACCTTCACCGTCCTGCTCGCCTCCATCGCCGGCATCTCCTTGCTCGTCGGCGGCATCGGCATCATGAACATGATGCTGACCTCGGTCACCGAGCGCACACGCGAGATCGGTCTGCGCAAGGCCATCGGCGCGCAACGCGAGGACATCACTTTGCAGTTCCTGACCGAGGCCGTGGCCCTGACCTTTTTAGGCGGGCTCATCGGGGTGATGCTCGGCCTGGGCGTCTCTTGGGGCGTGACGAAGTTCGCAGGCATCGCGAGCCAGGTCTCCCTCGGGTCCATCGCCCTGGCCTTCGGCGTCTCGGCCGGCATCGGCGTGCTGTTCGGGTATTATCCCGCCCAACGCGCGGCACGGCTCAACCCCATCGAGGCTTTGCGCTATGAATAGGCCAGTGCACCAAGACCTTCCGTTCCAACGTATATAAAAATATATGTCACATCCTCTCAGCAAGAACCATCTCCTCATCACGGCCCTGGCCTGCGTCGCGGTCGGCGGGGCGTCCTTCTACGGCGGCATGCTCTATGGCAAGGCAGGCAGCCCTCAAGGAGGGGACCGCGGCGGTCGCGGACAGTTCGCGGGCGGTCCCGGTGGGCGGCAAGGCGGCTTCGCGCGGGGCGCGAACGGCGGTTTCGTCGGCGGGACCGTCATCTCGAAGGATGACAAGAGCCTCACCGTGGAGCAGCGCAACAATGGCTCCAAGATCGTCTTCTTCACGGACAAGACCCAGACCATGAGGTCCGTGACGGGAACGCTCGACGACGTGGCCGTGGGCGCGACCATCATGGTCCAAGGCTCGGCCAATCCCGATGGGAGCGTGACCGCGGAATCCATCCAAATACGACCGTCCATGCCTCCCGGACAAGACCGCGGACCGGGGCCGCAGGCCACGAGCACGACGAAATAGCATCACGAAAAGAGGCCGACCGGCCTCTTTTCCTATATACTCGTCCCATGTGCTTTTCCGCGACGGCGAGTTTCACCGCGAGCGCCGCGCTCGGCGCGGGCGGGCTCATCATCTTGCACAAGGTGAAAAGGCAGGAAGAGCGGCCGCTCGCCGCCATCCCGCTCATCTTCGCGGCGCATCAGGCCATCGAAGGCCTGATCTGGACCCATCTTGGCGACCCGGTCATCAACCATTATCTCGCCATGGCCTATGTCGCCATCGCGGGCGGCTTGTGGCCCATCCTGCTCCCCGCCGCGCTCTCCTTCATCGAACCGTCCTTCATGCGTCGGACCTTTTTGCGCCTTTTGGGCGTGCTCGGCCTCGGCTTGGGCGCATGGACCATGGGACAGTCTTTCCTCATCCATGTCACGGCGCAAGTGTGGCAGAGCTGCTTGGTCTATCAGCCGCTCGTGCCTGGCGAGATCTACTATGGCGTGTACGTGCTCATCGTGTGCGGCAGCTGCATCGCCTCGAGCCATCAATTGATGCGCCTCTTCGGCGTGGGCCTGGTCTTTTCCTTCCTCGCCGCCTATACGATGAACTTCTATGCGGGCGCCTCGGTGTGGTGCTTCTTCGCGGCCATCTTGAGCGGCATCATCTATCTCCAGGTGTCCCATGCGCCCGTGAAAGAGCTGCGCAAGGCCTTGAACGCCCCGCTTGCGGGCCTCTGACGGAAGGGCTAACCTGGCGCTGCACATTCGCCAGCAAAGGAGGCGGACCATGACGACGGCAGAAGTGGACTCGCAGGTATTGCGTATCCCACGGAGGCGCATCCGTCTCTTCGACGGCCAACCCCGGAAGTTCTTCGACCCGGTCAAGCTCGAGGAGCTCGCGACCAGCATCAAGGAGATCGGCCAACGCGAACCCATCAAGGTCATCCCCATCGACGGGGACCCGGAACACGACTACGTGCTCGACGACGGCGAGCGTCGTCTCAAGGCCTGCGAAAAAGCGGGCATCGAGACCATGCGCGCCCTCATCTGCACCGACATCAAGCCGGGCTACGAGCAGTTCGTCGACTCGGTCGTGTCGAACTTCGGACGCGAGCCGCATACCCCGCTCGAATCGGCGCGCGCCATCAAGCGCATCCTCGACGACCCGGAGTTCCCCGGGCGCGGCTTGAGCCAGCACAAGCAATACCTCATGATCGCCCGCATGTTCGCGCGGTCGTACTCCTGGGTGGCCATGACGGTGCGGCTCCTCGACGAGCTGCACCCCAAGGTCCTCGCCATGCTCGAACCCGACGTGCCCGAGGAGCAACGCCTCGGCCTCGCCATGGCCGACTTCCTGGCCAGCCTCAAGGACAAGGACATCCAGCTCGTCATCGCGAGCCGCGTGGCGTCCAAAGGCCTCAAGCTCAACCAGGCGCGAGCCGCGGCACGCCAGCTCGCCAAACAGCATGGCGTCCAGCTCGGCAACCCCAAGAAGCCGTCGGACCAGTTCCGCACCCTCCAACGCTTCATCCACCGCATCGACGAGGACGCCGAATACGTCCTCGACATGTCGAACAAGAAGCTCAAGGAGATGCTCGCGAGCCGCGGCAAGAACGAGCTCAATGCCCTCGCCGACACCATCGACGAGCGCATGAAGCAGCTTGGCGAGCTGTCCCAAGCCATGCGTCGCGCCGCGAACGGACGCTGACCCTCCCGACCTCTCCGGTCGGTTTTTTCATGCCCGCGATGGCCTGCTATGCTTGTCGCCTATGCGATGCGCCTCACGTCTCCTCCTGGCCGCCGCCGCGCTCGCCCTGCTCGGCGCCGGCTGCGCCGACGATCAGCGTCCCGTGTCGGTCTCGAACGGGCAGACGGACGAGATACGCGCCTCGTCCGACATGTTCCCGCAGGGCATGCAGGTCCAAGTGACGGCCACCGTCAAATGAAAACCCCCGCGAGCAGGGCGGGGGATGTCGTCTTTCAGCGTTCGAGGAGCTTGGCGAAGGCCTGGATGTTCTCGGGGACGGCCTCGGCCTTCATGGCATAGAGGTCGTCCTTCTTGTGCACGTTGCCCCGCATCACGGTGCGAGCGGCGACATAGCCGGCCTCCTTGGTCTTGTCCTGGACGGTCTTGTCGAAACCGCCATAGGGATAGGCCAGGAAATCCGGCTCCTTGCCGATATTGTCCTTGATGGCCTTGCGGCTGTCCGTGAGCTCGTAGACCAGGCGCTTCTCCTGCATGCTCCGCGAGAGCATGGGGTGGGTGCGCGTATGCGAGGCGATGGTCATGCCCGCGGCGTCGAGCTCCTTCATGTCCTTCCAGGTCATGAGGGCCGGGCCTTGGGTCGCCGTGGTGACGAAGAAGGTCGCCGTCATCTTGTGCCGCTTGAGGAGCGGGAAGGCATTGACGTGCTGGGTCTTCCAGCCATCGTCGAAGGTCAGCACGACGGCCTTTTCGGGCACATTGTTGCCGGTCCGCATGCAGTCGACCAGGCGTCCGTATGAAATGACGTTGTAGCCATGCGCCTCGAGATAGTCGAGCTGCTTGTCGAGGGCGTTCGGGGGGACGTTCAAGGAACGCGCCACCGGGCCTTCGCTCGCGAAATGGGCCTGGATGTGGTGATACACCAGGACCGTCGCCTTGCATTCCGAGACCTTTTCGGGCTCTGGAGGCGGGGCGGGAGCGGCGTCTTCGGGCGAAGCGGCATCAGCCTCGGAAGGAGGCGGAGGCGGCGGGTCGTCGACCTTGCTCGTGGGTTGCGAACGGCCATGTTCGCGCATGACGACGGCGGAAAAACAGGCCAAAGAGATCGCGCCACAGGCGACTGCCAACACGACATGGGAACGCCTCATGGGGGCCTCCGTTGTGAAAGGGACCTCGACAGCAAACCAAGGCCGCAATGGGTTGACAAGTGCCCCTTTCTCTGATAGGTTCCGGCGCACCTGGAGGATGTCATGGAGAACGCCCCTTTTGTCATGCATGAGCTGTCGCTCGAGCCGACGGTGGGCCGCGCCTGCCCGCCGATAACGAGCTTTCCGGCCCATATGGCCCGGTTGCCGCTCGTCTCCTTCGACTTCGATACGGACCTGCGGACCGCATTGCTTCCGCTTCTCGGTCGCGGCATCGCCATCACCCATCGGGCGGTCAGCCTGCTCGCGACCGTGCCGTGCCGACAGGTCGGCAAGACCTGGTACTTCGTCGAGACCGTGCCTTTGCCCCTAGCGGGCACCACGGCCGCGGCCGAGGCCCGGAAGCCAGGCCCGCGCGTCAGCTTGGGTGATGCCTATGAGCTCCTTGGCTCCTTGACCCTCCCCGAGGTCTTCGGAGACAAACGCGTCCTGGCCTTGGCCGGAGCCGTGGTCGAGCGCGAAAGTCCGGAACCCTCGATCAGCGGTATTTTCCGCAAACGGACGGCGCCACGCGCCCCAAAGGTCATCCGGGTCACGACGCTCATGAGCGCACCCGCCGAGGAGGGGGTACGTCTCATCGACACCATCGACGCGACGCTTTGCGGCGACATGGCCCGCGATGGCCTCGATGCCTGCACGCACTGGCCCGCGGGACATCATGTCCTGCTCGCCTATCGTTAGACCCGCCCCTGCGGGTCTTTTTTTCATCTCATCAACATGGCACGGGCGAAAAGCCCGATGAGCAAGATGCCCAGGAAATTGAAGGTATAGGACAAAGGGACGAAGAGCCGGTTCGGCATGCGCGAGATGCCCAGGATGAACAGGCCGAGCTCGTCCGGCAGGGGAGAGGCGATGACCAGGGCGCCGAGCAAAGGCAGCAGCCAGCGGAAAGCGCGCATCTGGGTCAGATGACGCAGACGCTGTGACGAGACCTGGTTGAGCAAGAACTCGAAATCGCTGGACAAACGGTCCTTGAAGAAACGGAAGATGATAGCATCGCCGCACAAAGCCCCTGCGGCGCCGATGAAGGCCACGAGGAAAGGCGAATGGTCCTGGGACAAGGCGCCGAGCACGACCACGGCCGGGGCCGTGGTGAAGAGCGAGGTGAAGAACAGGCCGGCCACGAAGGCCGACATCACGAACAGATCGCCTATCCTGCCGTTCACGTAGTCCACGAGGTCATAGCGCGCCACGAAGACCGCGAAGGCGATGCTCAGGGAGATGAGGGCCAGGCTGCGCAAGAAATGACGGGTGCGCGGTTCCATGCCGCATACTATACTAGGCCGATGCACAAACCGATAGCGCCGCTTCTCGTCCTCGCCGCCATGCTCGCCGCGTTCGCGCTCCGGGCCCTGGGGCTCGTCGCGGCGGAGCAAAGCGTCCTCGCCCTTTTGCTCGCGGCCGGTATCGGCGTCTATGCCTGGAACATGCTCGCCGAGCTGTTCCGAGGACATTTCGGCGTGGACCTCATCGCGCTCACCGCCATCTTGGCCTCGGCCCTCTTGGCCCAGTGGTGGGCCGGCGCGGTCATCTTGCTCATGCTGACCGGCGGCGAGGCCTTGGAGGCCTATGCCATGCGCCGCGCCCGGCGCCAGTTGGCCGCCTTGCTTTCGAGCTTGCCGACCGTGGCGCATCTGAAGCGCGGCGAGATCATCGAGGATGTGGACCCGGCGCGCCTCGCCGTGGGCGATGTCGTGGTGGTCAAACCCGGCGAGACCGTCCCTGCGGATGGCGTGGTGCTTTCGGGCATCTCGACCGCGGACGTGTCGCGGCTCACCGGCGAAAGCCTGCCCGTGGACGTGGGACCGCATACCCGCCTCTATGCCGGCAGCATCAATCAGGCCGGATTGATAGAACTACGCACCTTGTCCGACGCCTCGCAAAGCCAATATGCGCGCATGCTCGAGCTCATCCGCCACGCCGAGCAGAGCAAGGCCCCTATTGTGCGCCTGGCCGATGCCTATAGCGGGACCTTCACCCTCGTGACCTTCGCGCTCGCGGGGCTGGCCTGGGCCTTTACCGGCGATCCCTTGCGCGTGCTCGCCGTCCTGGTCGTGGCCACGCCTTGCCCGCTCATCCTGGCCACGCCCATCGCCATCATCTCGGGTGTGAGCCGCGCTGCCGGCCGCGGCATCATCGTGAAGCAAGGCGGCGCGCTCGAGACCTTGGCGCGGGTCAAGGCCATGGTCTTCGACAAGACCGGGACCCTGACCTTCGGGAACCCGACCATACGCGACGCGTTCGGACAGGGCCTGACCCCGCATGAGGTCTTGCGGCTCGCGGCCTCGCTCGATCAAGCCTCGACCCATGTCTTGGCCGGGGCCTTGGTGCGGCATGCCGCGTCCCAAGGCATGGACATCGCCTTTCCCGCCGATATGCGCGAGATCCCGGGGAAAGGCGTCACGGGAACGGTGGATGGGCAGGCCTATGCGTTCGGCCGCTTGTCCTTTTTGGCGGGCCTCGGCGTCCGCATTCCCACGGACGCGCGCGCAGTTCAGGCGGCGGACCGGGACAAGGGCATACGCACGGTCTATTTGGCACGCGACAAAGATCTCGTCGGCGGCGTGCGGTTTTCCGATACCTTGCGCGCGGGATTGGATGTCTTCATCGCGTCCTTGTCGCGACAAGGCATCGAGCATATCGCCATGCTCACGGGGGACAAGGCAGGCGCCGCCCGCGAGGTGGCCAAGGCCATCGGCATCACCCATGTACGGGCCGAATGCCTCCCCGAGGACAAAGTGCATGAGGTCGAGGCCATACGGCGGGACCATGCGCCCGTCGCCATGATAGGGGATGGCATCAATGATTCGCCGGCGCTCGCCGTGGCCGACGTGGGCATTGCCTTGGCCTCGGATACGGCGGGCATGGCCTCGGATGCGGCCGATATCGTGTTGACCGTGGACGACATCACCAAGGTGGGCGAAGCGCTGACCATCGCGCAGCGCACGGTCTCGGTCGCAAAGACCGGGATCTTCGTCGGCATGGGCTTGAGCTTCGGTCTCATGGGGCTCGCGGCCATCGGCATCATCACGCCGCTCTATGGCGCCGTCTTGCAAGAGGTCGTGGACGTCCTCGTCATCGTGAACGCCTTGCGCGCGCATCGCGAGGCCTAAAAAAAGCTCCCCATCGGGGAGCTTTTCCGTTCTTCGCGTTATTGCGGTGTTTGATTGGTGTTCGTTCCCGTCGCGGCCTGCTTGCGAAGCATTTCTTCCTTATACTTGCGCATCATCTCTTCGCGCTGCTGGTCGGTCATGTTCTGGCCACCCTGACCACCATCGCCACCCATCATCGGCGGCTTCCCCTTCATCATGCCTTGGTCTTTCCCTTGGCCCTGGTCTTGGCCTTGCATCATACCCTGGTCTTGGCCCTGCAGCATCATGTCGCCTTGACCGCCTTGTCCCATGCTTTCGAGGTCCTTTTCGATGCGTTCGATGCCGGACTCGATGCGTTTCCCTTGCAATTGCAAGGCGTTCAATTGACGCGAGATGACGACCATGGGGTTCTGTTGCGTCTGCTGCGGCTTGGTCGGTTCGGCGGCACCGGCGGAATAACTGATGGCGCCGCTCGAGACGGCGACGGCCGCGACGGCCAACCAGGCGGCCATGCGGATATGCGAGGTGTCCTGGTCCGATGACGGCATCGGGGCCGGGGCGGATGGAGCGCTCGGAGGCGCCAATTTACGAGCTCTTGGCATAGGTACGGTTTGTTTTTGACCTTCTAAGAGTGAATATGGGCGCAGTATACCACATGATATACTTCATCGCAGTTCCGACGCCCTTCCATGAACGCCTTCATCGAGATCGGTCTGATGCTTGCCATAGCGACCGCCATGGCCTGCCTCATGCACCGGTTGCGTCAGCCGCTTCTCCTGGGACATATCCTGACCGGCATCTTGGTCGGGCCGGCCGCGCTCGACATCCTGCACGCGCAAGAGGCGTTCGACGTGTTGGCACGCATCGGCATCACGGCCCTGCTCTTCATCGTCGGCATCGGCTTGAGCCCCAAGGTCGCGCGCGACGTGGGCAAGGCCGCCTTGACCGCCGGCCTAGGCCAGATCCTGTGCACCACGGCCCTGGGCTTCGGCCTCGGCCTGCTCCTGCATCTTCCGCCGGTTTCGGCCTTCGCGCTTGCGGTCGCCTTCACCTTCTCGAGCACCATCATCGTGAGCAAGGCGCTCTCGGACACGCGGGACCTGGGCACGCTCTATGGCCGTTTGGCCATCGGCATCCTGCTCGTGCAGGACGTGGTGGCGACGCTCTTGCTCATCGCCCTTTCGGCCTGGCTGCAAGGGAGCGGATGGCAAGGGTTCCTGGTCCTGGTCCCCAAGGCCCTCGTGTTCGCCGCGGGGCTCTGGGCCGTGGCCCGCTTGCTCTTGCCGCGCCTCGCGGCCATGTTCGCGACCTCGCAAGAATTCCTCCTCCTCTTCACCATCTCTTGGGGCTGCGGCGTGGCCGCGCTCGCGCAATACCTCGGCTTGAGCATGGAGATCGGCGCCTTGGCCGCCGGCGTGGCCCTAGCCTCATCGCCGTATCAGTTCGAGATCGCGGCCAAGATGAAGCTCTTGCGCGATGTCTTCGTGGTCCTGTTCTTCATCCTGCTCGGGTCCCAGCTTTCCTTCGGCCATGCCTCGCGCCTGCTCCCCTTGGCCGGCGCCTACAGCGCCTTCGTGCTCATCGCGGACCCGCTCATCGTCATGGCCTTGCTCGGCGCCCTGGGATACGGCAAAAAGACGAGCTTCATGGCCGGCCTCACCGTGGCCCAGGTGAGCGAGTTCTCCTTGCTCATCGTGCTCTTGGCCGTGCGGAACGGGCGCGTACCGCCCGACCTCCTGACCCTCACGGCCACGGTGGCCCTCGTGACCATCGCGGCCTCCACCGTGCTCCTGCAACATGCCGATCGGCTGTATCGCGCGCTTTCCCCGGCGCTCGGCCTGCTCGAACGCCGGACCGCGCAGCGCGAACGCCAGGCGCGCGAACGTTTTGACGCCATCTTGTTCGGCTGTCATCGCGTGGGCGCGGACTTCTTGCCCTCGCTCGCCGCCGAAGGCGGACGCTACTTGGTCGTCGACTTCGATCCGGACGTGGTGCGCGCCCTCGAGCATCGCGGCGTCCCGGTGCGCTATGGCGATGCCGAGGACAATGAGTTCCTCGACGAGCTGGACCTCAAGGGCGCGCGGCTCATCGTCTCGACCTTGCCCGACGTGGAGGCGAACGACTTCATCCTCGAGAAGGTGCGCCGCAAGAACCGGAGCGCCATCGTCATCACCGTGGCGCAGACCGTGGCCGAGGCGGAAGAGCTCTATCGCCGCGGCGCGAGCTATGTCGTCATGCCGCATTATCTGGGCGGGAACCATGCCGCCTTGCTCTTGCACCGCTTTGGCACCGATGCCGCGCTCTTCAAAAAGGAAAAGGCCAAGCATGCGGCCTATCTCGCGCATCGGCGCGACGGGGAGGGGTGATATACTGACATCATATGTTCAAAGACCAAGAGATACGGCTCACCATGCCGGCCTTCATCCTGGGGCTCGCGGCCGTGGCCGCATCCCTCATCGGTGCGAACGCCGCGTACAAGCTCAAGGCCGCGGCCAATGCCGTCGCCGTCACGGGGTCGGCCGAACGCGTCATCATCTCGGACACGGCCAAGTGGACCGCGAACTTCAACCGCCAGGTGGACCCCTCGCATCTCAAAGAGGGGAGCGACCAATTGAACAAGGACCTGAACGCCGTGCTCGCGGCCTTCAAGGCGAAAGGCATCAAGGACGGCGAGATCACGGTGCAGCCGCCGAGCACGAGCGGGGTGTGCGACAGCCAGAACAATGTCATCTACGGCGAGAAGGGCACGGTGTGCGGCGGCAACCATGTCTCCGGCTATAACTTGAGCCAGACCGTCATCGTGGAATCGCCGAACGTGGACACGGTGACCAAGTTGTCGCTCGACGCGCCGGGCGCGCTCACGGCGGCCGGGCTCATCTTCTCGAGCCAATCGCTCGAATACTATTACACCAAGCTCGCGGACGTGCGGCTCGAGCTCTTGGACGAGGCCACGGCCAATGCCAAGGAACGCGCCGAGCATGTGGCCAAGGCCACGGGCGCGCGCATCGGCCGCGTGACGAGCGCGGGGCAAGGCGTGTTCCAAGTGACCCCGGTCAATTCCACCGAGATCTCGGACTATGGCGTGTATGACACGACGGCCCTGCAAAAGAAGGTCACGGCCGTGGTGCGCGTCTCGTTCAGTTTGGAATAAAAAAGGTCCGCAGGAGGCGGACGAGGGGAAAGCTTCATGGATCGGTGAAAAGGGACAATTGTACGAATGACGGGCGGCCGCGCAGCACGATCTCGGCCGCCCGACGGACGGCGGAATTCCGAGCCGTGACCGCGATGCGCATCAGGACCTTGTCCGCCCGTATCTTGCGCAGATGCGGCACGATGGTCTCGGGGACCGATGCATCGTGATACTTCTTCGGGTCGGGGACCGAGCCTTTGACATAGGCGCCTCGGACTCCCTCCGACAGCTCGCCGTCCGACTCGCACATGCGGCCTCCGTCGCCGCCATTGTAGCCGCGGCACATGAGCGGGGCGCTGGACCATCCAGGACTATCGTCGAACTCCTCCCAGCGCGCTTCGTAGTATCCGCCGAGGGTCTTGAGCTGAACGAAGAAGTCGCCGACGAATTCCGCTCCCCACATCCCGACAAGCTGGGTGATCCAGATGGGCGGGAAGACCAGGGTCTTGTTGAAGCGCGTCTTGGTCACGATGATGCTCGCCGTATAGGAGCTCGCGCCGCTCACGTCGTTTCCTTCCAGGATGCCATCACGCGAGCCTTGCTCCGTCTCGAACCCTTTCTCGAGAAGCAGGTCAAAGACCGTGGCTTGACCTTGTTCCCGCGACAATAAGCGGCAGGTCGGTCCCGGGATGAGGCTGAAGGGACCTTCGAGCATCACGCCGACCACGAGATGGGCCGTCCAGCGCCTGCCGTCCAGCGCGTCCAGACGCCACAGCTGACCGCGTTCCTCGAAAAAACATCCGGGCTCCGCTTTGAGCGGCGCCTTGCGCATTCTCTTCATGTGCTCCTCTTTTCATCGAAAGGGCGTTGAACGTGCGCGAAAATACCATGGACCGGCCTTCGCGTCAATCAAAAACCCCCGGCTCCGGGGGTTTTTTCGTTTGCGAACTATTTCCCTTCGCCCTTGCAGGAACCACCCTTGCCCATGCATTTCCCGCCCATGCACATGGCCCCGCCCTTACAATACTTGTGATCGAGCGAAAGCTTGCCGGGTCCGCCGAGCAAGAGCGCGATGGCGGTCGCGAGCAACATGAGGTCGGCATCGCCCTTGGGCAAGCTGAAACCCTTGGCCATGCCCCAGGCCACCAGCATATTGATGGTGATGAGGGCCGCGGCCTGACGCGTGCACAGGCCCAGGATGAGGGCCAAGCCGCCCAAGAACTCGGTCAAAGCCGAGAGATAGGCGAACAAGGTGGGCAAGGGGAAGCCGAGATTGGCCACCATGCCGGTGAACATGTCCATGCCGCCGAACAATTTCCCATACCCATGCAGGACCAGGATGATACCGGCGGCCAAGCGCAGGATGAGCTTGGCTTTTGCGCCCTTCCAATGCTTGTGCATGTGGCCCGCGCCATGGCAGTCGCACCCGGAGGAGTTGCACGTGCCATCCGCGCATTTCCCGCAATGATCGTTCTTACAGCAGTCCATCATAAAATGACGTGATGTGGATAAGTTACCCGTCTATATTACTTGCCGTTCGCCTTGGCCATCAACTCGCTCAGTTTGGCCTCGTCAAGGGGACCGGTGAAACGGGCAGCCTCTTTGCCGGAGGCCGTGAAGGCGATGGTGGTGCGCTCGGACGTCACGTTCAAGGCCTTGGCCCAGGCCACGCCCTCGTCCGTCACTTGATTGTCCTTGAAGTTCACGCGCAACAGGGGCGTGCCGAACTTCTTGCCATCGAACAATTTGACCAAGGCCTCATGCTCGGTGCGCTCATCCTTGTTCCAGTCGGCGTAGAAGTTCAACAGATACGGCTTTTTCCCGTTCAGGTCGGCATAGCGCTCGGGCGTCTCGCGCATGTACTCGGAGCCGGCCGTGAAATCCGGGTCCACGTCCGTGACCTGGTCTTTCGGCAAAAGACCCGCGGCCGGGGGCGCGGCGGGAGCGGCAGGTTGCTTGGGCGGCTCGGGCGGCGCTTTGGGTTCTTGCTTGGCGCAACCGGCGCCGAGGGTGGCCACGGCCAGGCCGAGGACGGCGGCGCGCAGCAGGGGAGAGGAAGAAAAGGGTTTGGACATAGGCATGGAATGATGATGTCAGTTTACTTTGCTGTCTTGGGAAGGGGAATGTTCTTGGCTTCGGCCGGGATGACCGGCGCGGTCTTGGGGGTCGGCGCCGGTCGCGGCGGAGGAGGCGGCGGCGTCGCCCGCGCGCAGCCCGCGCCAAACAAGGCCAAGGCGGCGAGCGGGATGAGAATGCTCCGTTTCAACTGCATGTTCCGGTGGATGGTGGCCAGTATAGCATGCTACACTCGCAACTATCATGCGCATATCCTTCCATGGCGCGACGCGCGAGGTCACGGGCTCCTGTTATCTCCTCGAGGCGGGCAAAAGCCGCATCCTCATAGACTGCGGGATGTTCCAAGGAAGCGCGTTCGCCGACGCCAAGAACTTCCGCGACTTCGGCTTCGATCCCAAGACCATAGACGCGGTCATCGTGACCCATGCGCATCTCGATCATGTGGGCCGCATCCCCAAGCTCCTCAAGGATGGCTTCACGGGCAAGGTCTATGCCACGGGGCCCACGGCCAAATTGGCCGCCCTCGTCTTGGAAGATGCCGAGAACATCATGGAGGACGATTATAAACGCGAGTTCCGTCCCAAATTGTTCGAACGTTCCGATGTCGAACGCGCCATCAAGGCCTTCACCACGGTGGATTATTCGCGTCGCGTCAAATTGGACGGCGTCTCGTTCCGTTTCCGCGATGCCGGGCACATCCTCGGCTCGGCCTTCATCGAGATCGAAGAGGTCGGCGGGCCGCGCGTGGCGTTCTCCGGCGATCTGGGCAATGTGGACGACCCCATCCTCAAACCCACGGCGCAATTGGCCGAACAGGACGTGCTCGTGGTCGAGTCCACCTATGGCAATCGCTTGCACGAGAACATGTCGCGCCGCGCGCATGAGCTGCGCGACGTCATCGCGGACGCCATAAAACAGAAGGGCGTCCTGCTCATCCCGGCCTTCGCCATCGAACGCACCCAGCTCCTGCTCTATGAGATCAACCAATTGGTCGAGAACCGCCTCGTTCCCTCGGTCGAGGTCTATCTGGACAGCCCTTTGGCCATCAAGGCCTCGGCGGTGATGCAGGAATATCCGCAATACTACAATGCGAACGCGCTCAAATTGGTCTCGACGGGGGATGATCTCTTCACCTTCCCGGGTTTGCACATGACGCTCTCGCGCGACGAGAGCAAAGGCATCAATGAGGCGCCAAAGCCCAAGGTCATCATCGCGGGCTCGGGCATGATGAACGCCGGCCGCATCCTGCACCATCTCGTGCGGTATCTGGGCACCAAGAGCACGACGGTGCTCATCATCGGGTATCAGGCCTCGGGCACGCTCGGACGCAAGCTCTATACGGGCGAACGCAAGGTGGACGTCTTGGGCGAACGCATACAGGTGAAGGCGCGCGTCACCTCCATCGGCGCCTACAGCGCGCATGCGGACCAGCATCAGCTCGTGCGCTGGATCGCCGGGGCCGCGCGACCCCCAAAACAGGTCTATTGCACGCATGGCGAAGAAGATGCTTCGGCCGCGCTCGCCTCGCGTATCTCCGAGGACCTGGACATCAAGGCCGACGTGCCGCGCTTCGAACAGACCATCACCCTCTCCTAGTATATGAACTGGCTCCTCGTCGCCATCATCGGCCATATCGCGAACGGCATCGCCTTCGCGATAGATAAAAGCCTGCTGCGCTCCGCCTTCTCGCGCAGCGCCACCTATGCCGGCATCGTGGGCGGCCTCTCCTGCCTGGTGCTCCTCGCCGCCCCCTGGGTCACGATGTGGCCGACGGGCTCCGCCCTCGTGAACGGCCTCGTGAGCGGCGCCACCTTCGTGTTCGCGCTCTGGGCCTTTTTCGGCGCGCTCTCGCGCGGCGAGGCCAGCCGCATCGTGCCCATCGTGGGCTCCCTCATCCCGCTGCTCACCTTGGCGCAAGCGTATGTGTTCTTGCACGAACGCCTGGGCACGGGCGTGTTCGTCGGCATCGGCCTGCTTGTCCTCGCGACCATCTTGCTCACCGTGGGCGGGTCTTCGGGACGACCGCCGATGAGCGCCGTGTATCTCGGCATGATCTCGGCCCTGCTGTTCGCCGTCTCATCCGTGACGGCCAAGGCCGTGTATGACGCGACGGGTTTCCTCGGCGGCTTCGTGACCACGCGCGCCGCGGCGGCCGTCGCGGCCCTGCTTATCCTCATCGTCTTCGATCGCGTGGCAGGCGCCGAGGTCTGGGGCATGCTGCGACCGGCCAAGAAAGGGAAGGCGGGAGGCAAGCATCCGAGCACGTCGGCGGCCCTCGTCGCGCTCGTGGGCCAAAGCCTTGGCGCCATCGGCTTCGTGCTCGTGCAATGGGCCACCTCGCAAGGCAGCCCGTCCGTGGTGAACGCGCTCCAAGCCGTGCAATACGCCTTTTTGGTCCTGCTCGCGCTCGCCTTGCGCAAGCGCGCCAAGACCTTGCTGGGCGAAGAACTGACGCGAGACACGCTCGCCATCAAGGCCGTGGCGCTGACCATCACCGCCATCGGCATGTATCTCATCGTATGACGATGTCCAAGCATCCCTTGATACGGTTCTTGGCCGGCCTGGTCCTGCTCTGGATCGTCGGGTCCTTGGCCTTCCTCTTCGTCGGTTGGCCGAGCAAGACGCCGCACGCGGAATTCGGGATGACCTATAGCGTGCCCTATAGCCAAGAGCTCGGCCTCGATCCCGACTACGTGCTCAAGACCGCGCTCGATGAGGTGAACATACGCCGCTTCCGCATCGCGGCCTATCGGAACCGTTTGGAGCCCAACCGCGGCGAATGGCATTGGGAAGAGCTCGATCACATCATCGACGAGATCGGCAAACGCCATGGCAAGGTCATCCTCGCGGCGGGGGAAAAGCTCCCGCGCTGGCCCGAATGCTGGAGCCCGCAATGGTGGAAGAAGCTCCCGCGCGTCGAGCAAGAGCAGGAGACCCTTCATTATCTTGAGACGGTCGTGACGCGGTATCGGAACAACCCGACCATCGCGGGCTGGCAGGTGGAGAACGAACCGCATTTCTATTATGGCGATTGTCCCAAGCCGGACTATCTCTTCATCCAAAAAGAAACGGCCTTCGTGCGCGGCTTGGACCCGACGCGGCCCATCACGACCACGGATTCGGGCGAGCTCTCGAGCTGGCTGACCCTGGGACCTTTCGTGGACAGGCTCGGCGTGAGCGTGTACCGCACGGTGCGCAATCCGCTCTTGGGAGACCTCAATTGGCATTATTGGTTCCTCCCGCCGTATTTCTATGCCCGCAAGGCCATGCTGGCCCGACCGCTCGGGCTCGCAGGCATCTACGTGAGCGAGTTCCAGATGGAGCCGTGGAGCAACAAGTCCCTCCCCGAGACCTCGGTGGCGGACCAGCTCACGAGCATGAACGTGGACCAGATGCACCGCAATTTCGAGTTCGCGACGCGCATGGGCATCACGCCCGTGGATTTTTGGGGCATCGAGTGGTGGTTGTGGATGCGCGACAAGGCCGGGCATCCCGAGTTCATGGACGAGGCCAAGCGTTTTTGGGCCGAGGCCGCGAAAGACGCGCATTGACCGGGGCGGGGAAAAGGGGTATACACGATACTTGCCCTTTCACCCCGGAGAACCCGCATGCGCATCGACCTGTCGTCCGTCATCATCTGGATGAGCCAGCCGACGCCGGAGGCCTTCTTGGCTTGCGTAGGCTTCTGCTTTTTGCCGGTGATCGGCCTGCCCGTCTTCCCGGCCATCTTCCGCGCCATCCTGGTGCGCGGCGCCATCCTGGCCCTGTGGGAGCAGGACCGCCGCATCTGGGAACTGCGTCAGAACTTCGAGCGACGAGGCATCCTCGTCGAGCCCGTCATCAGCTCACAGCGTTGCCCCTGCGCGCGTACCCGGCGCGGTTCGCCTATGGGATACCTGATGGCCCTCGAATGCGACCTCATGCGAAAGCAGAAGCTGCCCTTCAGGGGCATCCTCACGCGTTGCGCCTCTTGCGGCCGCACGCCGGACCTCACCCCCGGCGAGACCCTCCAAGAGCTGGCCGTGCGCTTCCAGGTCCCGCTTCCCGATCTGTCCTAAGAGGAGGCCTCATGCATCCCATTCTCATCGCGACCTTCGTCGTCCTGGGCGTCCTGCTCATCATCACCCTGCTCGATCGGCGCAAGGGAGGTCCCCGTGGACCCTGAAGCCCTGCTCTGGTCCATCGCTCTCCTGCCCGCCATGGTCGTGACGGCATCTCTCGCCATCTGCGGCGTCCTGTTCGTCCTCCGCACCAGGCGAAAGACCAAACCCTGGGTGACGCCCGCCGAGCCTGCGACCTTCCGCGTGCCCGTAGGGCCCCTCATGGAGATACGGCCCCGGCCCTATATCCCGCGGCCTCCGCCGCCCACGAACGAGGAGCTCAAACGCCTCGCGAAACGCCTCAAGCTCAGCCACGAAAAAAAGCCCGAGCGCAAGGCGAAAGACCTCAACTGACCCATTGACAGCATGGGTTTTTTCATATATGTTCGGTCATCGCCCCTTCGACCCACAACCCGTACCCTGGAGATGAACGATGGATGGACGCATCCGCGACACGAACGCCCTCGAAAAGACCGTGCAAGGCCTTTTCGTCCCGCTCTATCGGTGCATGGAACGCGTCGAAAAGCGCGAGTCCATCCCCACCGCCAAGGTGAAGGCCGCCATCGCGGCGGCATTGCCCGGCCACGAGGTCACGGACATCGTCTGGGTCCCGGTCCCGCAGCTTCGGCTGCGGCCCGGCGAAGCCACCATCGGCGAGGTCTTGACGCTCGACTTTGCCGCCAAGATCGACCAAGGCCTGGTCTCGCTCTGCCGACCCGGTTGGCCGGTCCTCGCGGGCCTGGCCGCCGTCGTGCTCGTGAGCAGCGCCATGCTCGCGCATCTCAACGGCTCGCTGCTCCCCGGCATCGTGTTCTTCCTCATCATGGCCTGGGCCTGCGTGAGGGGCGCCCTGCAGCTCACCCGCGACCGTGTCGAAGACCTCAAGCGGGACTATGCCCTGGCACTCTATCCGGTGACCCAGCTCTGCGACCGTATCGTGTATGGCGGCAAGACCCTGCCCGAGGCCTCGAACGCCTCGCGCGGGCATATCCTGCACACCTACATGGGCCTGCGCCTGGCCGGTCTCGACGATGAAGCCGAACGCCTGCTCCTGCTCTTCGAGCTCGGGCTGCAAGGCGCCCATGTCCTGGCGCTCGATGCCAAAGGACGGCCCTTCGTGACCATTCCCGCACGGGAGAACTTCGTCTCAAAGGAGGCATGACATGGACATCGTCATCGTCGTCGTGCTCGTCGGCGCTTTCCTTCTGGCCTGCGGCAATGCGGGCAAACACCCGCCCGTCGTGAACCTCAAGCCTGACCCCGCGCCGCCGGAAGACCCGCTCATCGACCAGCTCTTGAAAGAGCTCAAGGCCGAGACGGACACCAACTTGATCGGTTGTCCGGTCTGCGGAAAACAGCTCGTCTACATCAAGCGGCTCTGCGGCATGCAACTCGAGAGCACCGCGTATGTCTGCAAGACCTGCCTCAAAGGCAAGACCTGCCATGACGAGACCTTCCGCTCTTGTCATCGCGCCCTGCAGGACGCCATCGACGCCACGCGCAAAAAGTACGAGGCCGAGCTCGCCGCGGAAAAAGCGCGCTTGGCCGAAGCCAAGGCGACCTTGACCGATACCGACTCCTCGCGTCTCTTCCCTGACCATCGCGCCAAGCTCGAGATGAACTGCTGCGACATCCAGGTCGCCGTGACCCGCACCCAACGCTGGGTCGACGGCCTCGCGCCCGACATCGTCGAGACCGTGGCCGCTCGTCTCGCGGAAGACTGGCGCAAACGCCATCAAGACAAGCCCGTTCCCGGGGACGGCCCCTATCGCTCCACCTCGTCCGCCTAAAGCGGACTTTTTCATATCGCGGGGAGGGGAAATAGCCTTGACTTTTCGGCCAATTTCGGTTACATGAAAGCGGCACTTTTCCAAGAAAGGGACCCTCTGCCGTGGAGATCTTCATTGCCTTGCCTCTCATCGCCTTGCTCGTGTTCTTGGTCGTGCGGAACAACAGGAAACGTCTCGCGGCCTCTCGGACGACGGTCGTGCCGACCCTGCCTGCATACGCGCCCAGACCCGAGCCGAACAGGCCGCTCATCGACCGACTGCTCACCGAGCTCAAGGCGGAGATGCAGATCGACACGGTCGATTGCCCCATCTGCGAACGGCGCCTGTACCGGGTCAATGCCCTCTGCGGGATGACGCTCCTGTTCCGGGTCCTGCTGTGCCGAGGCTGTAAAAAAGGCATGACGCAGCATTCGGACAAGGAGCTCTTGCCCTGTCATCTGGCGCTGCAAAAGGCCATCGATGACAAGCGTAATAAGCTCACGGCCGATCTCGCCAAGGAGCAGACCAGGCTACAGACCGCCCAAGAGGCTTTGGCCGACGAGGACAGCTCGCGCCTGTTCCCGGACCATCGCACCGAGATGGAGCACAGCTGCGGCGAGATACAGTCCCGCATCAACCGCATCAATGACGGGATAGGCAAGCTCGGGGCGAGGATCGTCGAAGACGTGGCCACCCGATTGGCCGATGACTGGCATAGACAGCGCCGGGAACCCGTTCTTGCCGACGACGGCCCCTATCGCTCCACCCCCTTGCCCTGAAATATCAGGGCTTTTTCATATCCCGGGGCAGGGGAGCGGCTTGACAGAGGGCCATTTTTTGCCTATACTTCGCCCACTATATGGACATGCGCAATATCGCGATCATCGCCCACGTCGACCATGGCAAGACCACCTTGGTCGATTCTTTGCTGAAACAAAGCGAAAGTTCCAGCGTAAAGGGCATGGAAGGGGAGACCATCATGGACTCCAACCCGCTTGAACGCGAGCGCGGCATCACCATCTTGGCCAAGAACGCGGCCGTGAACTATGGCGGGGTCAAGATCAATATCGTGGACACGCCGGGCCATGCCGACTTTGGCGGGGAAGTGGAGCGCATCATGAACTTGGTGGACGGCGCGCTTCTCCTCGTGGATGCCAAGGAAGGCCCCATGCCCCAGACCCGTTTCGTGCTCAAAAAGGCCATCGAGGCCGGGCATCGCATCATCGTGGTCATCAATAAGATAGACAAGCCGGATGCGCGTCCGGAATGGGTGCTCGACCAGACCTTCGACCTTTTCGTGGCCTTGGGCGCTTCCGACGCGCAGACCGATTTCCCGGTCGTGTATGCCTCGGCCAAGCAAGGCAAGGCCGGCCTCGACGCCGATCTCTCCAAGATGACGGACATCAAGCCGCTTTTCGAGACCGTCATCAACAATGTCCCCGCGCCCAAGCTCGATCCGAACGGGGCCTTGCAGGTCTCGGTCGCGAACGTGAGCTATGACAATTACAAAGGCAAGATGGCCGTCGGCCGCGTGGTCCGCGGCACCTTCAAGCCCGGTCCGGTCATGTGGATCAACCGCGAGGGCAAGCAGGCCCCGGCCAAGATCACGAGCATCATGGTGTTCGATGGCATGAAGAAGGTGGACGTCAGCGAGGCCCCGGCCGGCGAGATCGTCGCCTTTGCCGGCATCGAAGGCGTGAACATCGGCGAGACCATCGCCGATCCCGCCAATCCGGAAGCCCTTCCCGTCATGAAGATCGAGGAGCCGACGGTCAAGATGACCTTTGGCGTGAACACCTCGCCCTTTGCCGGGCAAGAAGGCCAATACACCACCACCCGCAATATCAAGGAACGTTTGGACCGCGAACTGCAGAACGATGTCGCGCTTCGCGTCGAGGCCGGCACTACCTCCGAGGCCTATGTCGTCTCTGGTCGCGGCGAACTGCATCTCTCCATTTTGATCGAGAACATGCGCCGCGAGGGCTTCGAGCTCCAAGTGAGCCGCCCCCAGGTCATCTTCAAGGAAGAGAACGGCAAAAAGATGGAACCGTTCGAGGAAGTGACGGCCGAAGTGCCCGAGAACATGAGCGGCACGGTCATCGAAAAGATGGGCCGCCGCAAAGGCGAGCTCAAGGACATGCGCGTCGAGGACAATGGCTCGGCCATCCTCGAGTTCGTCATCCCGACCCGCGGTCTCATCGGCTATCGCAATGAGTTCATGATGGACACGCGTGGCCAGGGCATCCTCAACTCCATCTTCCTCGGCTATCGCGAGCATATCGGCGAGATCGCCGGCACCCCGCATGGCTCCCTCATCGTGCATGAGACCGGCGAATCCAACAGCTATGGCCTGACCGCCGCCCAGGAACGCGGCCAGCTCTTCATCGGCCCGGGCGTCCACGTCTATGAAGGCATGGTCATCGGACAGAACGCCAAACCCGAGGACCTCATCGTGAACGTGTGCAAGGAGAAAAAGCTCTCCAACATGCGCTCCAAAGGCGATGGCGTGGCCGAAGGTCTTGATACCCCCCGCCACATGGGCCTCGAAGAGGCGCTCGAATATATCGGCGACGACGAGCTCGTCGAAGTGACGCCCAAGAACGTGCGCATCCGCAAGCAATATCTGAAGGACTTCGAACGCAAGCGAGCCAACGGATAAACAAAAGACCCCGCATGGGGTCTTTTCATATGAAAAACGCATCCGTTATGGATGCGCGGGAGCGGCCTTGCCGCCCAAAAGGCGGTTCAAGAAGGGGACATGGGTGGCCGCGAGGAAGGCGATGGACATGAGGCACCACACGGCCGGCCTCTCGTCCTTGTTGTGCGTCAGGAACAGCATCAGGATGGGGCCGAGCAGGGCGTGATACAGCACCCAGCGCCAGGCGCCATAGATGAGCGGCGCGCCGAAGGCCACCACCATATAGGTGAGGTAGCGTGGGTCCAGATCGCTCAAGGTGAGGCGCCACGCGATATGCCACTCGCCGTGATACGCGCAGGTGTCCATCCCGCAGAGGGGACTGACGGACGCGTCACAGGGTCCCGGCCACGCGGGCAAGACCAATTTGAGCAGCATGACGAGGGCGGCGATGCCGCAGAGCGGCCACACCCACCACGCGGCTTTCTTGCGCACCTCTTTCGGCCGCCAGGACAGGCCGAACATGTGGATGAAGAAAGGCTGGAAGGCGATGTGCACGTAGGACGCGTCGGTCAGCACCGTGTTCGCGCGCGTGCCGCAATCGCCGATGACGATATAGGTCGCCGCTTGCAGGAGCTCCATGCAACTGAAATACGCGAGGGGGAGCCAGCGAAAGGTCTCATGACCGCGACGGCGGGCGACATAGGCGCCCGTGAAACCGACCGTGGCCAGGGCAAGGGATGCTTCTCCGGACCAGCACATGGAACACCTCCTTGGAGGCGATGAAGAGGTTCAAGGTACCGGCCGTATGTACCAAGCAGGACGGTCGGCGTCAAAGCTTGCGGTCCGTCCTTGCCACGGGCTACCCTGCCGCCAGGAGGGGCCGATGCGATACCTCGCCAAGCTCTTTACCCGCTATATCCTGCCTAGGCTGCGCGCCCTCCTGGGCCTGCGTGATCCGGACGCGTCCTGGGACCCGTCCATGGGCGAACCGCCCGTGGACGATGCCGATCTCCCCAAGGACCTCGACGACCTCGAGCTGGCCCAGCGCTATTTCGCCGCGGCCGGCGATGTGGCCCAGTCCCTGGCCCTGCGTGCCTATGGTGTGCATGAGCCCATCAGCGACCAGCTCTATGAGTGGCGTGTCTGCGAACAGGAGCGCATCCGTCGCGGCTTCCGCACCTTCCCGCTCGACGCCTTCGCCGGGGCCGATACCAGCTGCCGCACCATGGAGCGCCTCATGGAACGCCGCGCCGTGCGCGAGGACTGCATCGCCTATGCGGACTCGTATATGAGCCGCTAAACCCCCCGAAATCGGAGGGATTTTTTATTTGCCTGCGAGCATGCTATACAATCGCTCGTTACATGAGCACGCGCCGCGAGGTCGTCCTCGATATCGAGACCCAGAACACCTTCCAGGACGTGGGGGCGTATAATCCGTCCCTGCTCTCCATCTCCCTGGTCGGCTGCTATTTCTACGAGACCGACACCTTCGAATCCTTCCTCGAAGGCGATCTCCCCAAGCTGTGGCCGCGCCTCGAAAAGGCCGATCGCGTCATCGGCTACAACCTCTTTGGCTTCGATTATCCCTGCATGCAGCGCTATTACGCGGGCGATATCAATAAATTCCCCACGGTGGACCTCTTGCTCGAGATCGAGAAGCGCATCGGCTTCCGCGTGAAGCTCGATGACGTGGCCCATGCCACCCTCGGAGTGGGGAAGAGCGGCCATGGCCTGCAAGCCGTGGAATTCTGGCGCAAAGGCGAGATAGACAAGCTGCGCGACTATTGCCTGCAAGACGTCCGGGTCACCCGTGACGTGTATGAACATGCGCTCGACAAGCAGTTCGTCTGCTATTTCGACCGCACGGGCCAAAAACAGAACGTACCCATGCCCATCGTGCCTCCGGGCGGGGAGGGAAAGCCGGCCCTCAACCTCTCCCTGGGCCTCTAAGATGAAGGACGCGACCCCGTTTCCGTCCTTCTGACCCAGGAGGACGGATTGGGAGCGCGTCTGTGGACGTCCATTATCCACAGCGACCTCTTGACAGGGATGGAAAAACTATATCTTGTGGTATACTCGAAGTTAGACCACAAGATATAGTGGTCTCCACCCAAACACGGGCCGCACGCAAGCCTCTGAACGCGCCAACCGCGATCGGGGGGCGGTCCCGCGAAAGGGTTCGACAATATGAAAGCCACGCACGCCCGCGAAAAGGGCGCGAAGGTTAATGTTGAAGCGGATGTCGCTGCGCGCATTCGCAGTATTCGACGCGCCAACGGTCATATGGACGATTTCAACCCGTCCAAGATCGAAAGCTCCATCCAAAGCGCCTTCGCCTCGGCCGGGCTCATGCCTACCGAAGAAAGCAAGCGCATTCGCCGCATCGCCACCAAGGTGATAGAGCGGCTAGGCAATCTCTTCGATGCGGCCCGCCCGCCCTCCACCGCAGATGTGCGCGAACTGGTGCATCTCACCTTGACCGAAGCCTCGCTTACCCTGGTCGCCGACCAATATCTCAATTTCCGACGCAAATCCCGACCCTCCCTCCCCACGCCTATGTCCACGCCCCAGCCTCCCGTCGCGCCTCCTCAGCCGCCCATGCCCCCGGTGGCGCCCAAACCCCTGTCAGACGTCCCCAAACAGGTCTTTGAGGCCTATGCCGCCCGTCGCCGGCGTCTTGGCGATGAGCGCAAGTCCATCACGCACAAGTTCGAGATAGGGGACCATCAGGGCTATATCACCGTGGGCCTGTATGAGGACGGCACTCCGGGCGAGATCTTCCTCCGCATGGGCCGCGAAAGCGGGGCCATTAGCGCCATCGTGGACGCCTTTGCCATGTCCGTGTCCCTCGGCCTGCAATATGGCGTGCCTTTGAAGACCTTGGTCTCCAAGTTCGCCCACATGCGCTTTGACCCGGCCGGCCCCACCAAGAACCCGAACATCCCGCAGGCGGACAGCATCATCGACTATATCTTCCGCTGGATGTCCCTCAAATTCCTCTCCCCGGAGGACCGCCATGCCTTGGGCGTCCACGGCGAACCCGGCATGCCGGAGGGATTGGGCATGGATCCCAAGAACGACAGGCAAGCGAGCATCGTCTGATATCTCGCGACACCGTCCTTTCTTGTATGAGCATCATCGGCGCCAGTCCGCTCCTCACCCACCGGCCTTTCTACCGGCCTTTCGAGTATCCGCATTATTTCGAGTTCTTCCAAAAGCAGAACCAGGCGCATTGGATGCCGCTCGAAGTGCCGATGGAGAACGACATCTCGGACTATCGCTTCAACATGTCGCAAGGCGAGATCAGTCTCATCATCCAGATCCTGCGTTTCTTCACCCAAGGCGATATCGAGGTCAACAACAATTACAATACCAAGCTCATCCCGGCATTTCCGAAACCGGAGATCAAAATGATGCTTTCTGCATTTGCCGCGATGGAAGGCATCCACGTATGGGCATATTCCTTTTTGAACGATTCACTCGGTCTCCCGGAGCGCGAATACTCGGCCTTTCTCGAATTCGAGTCCATGCGCAACAAGTACGACTACGTGCGCGGATTCGAGGTGCGCAATGTGGAGGAGTTGGCCATCAATCTCGCGGTGTTCGGCGGTTTCATGGAAGGCGTGTCGCTTTTTTCGAGCTTCGCCATATTGATGAACTTCCCGCGCCTCGGGAAATTGAAGGGCGTGGGACAGATCGTCACCTGGTCCATTCGCGATGAAACGCTTCATAGCCAAGGCGTGTGTCGATTGTTCCGCGACCTCGTGAACGAGAATCGGCACATCTGGACCCAGGAACTGCGAGACACGCTTTTCCAAGCCTGCCGCGACATGGTCCGGCTCGAGGACGCCTTCATAGACACCTGCTTCTCGATGGGGGACGTGCCGGGGCTCAAAGCGGAGCAGGTCAAACAATACATCAGATATATCGCGGACAGACGCCTCTTCGACCTCGGCCTCGACAAGCTCTACAACGTCACCAACCCGCTCGGATGGCTCGACACCATGATGAACGCCAAGGAGCACACGAACTTCTTCGAAAACAGGGCGACGGAATATTCCAAGGGAGCGATAGTCGGGGATTGGTAGGACAGATCTCAGCTGAACCGAAACAAAAACTATGGCTTACACAAATAAAACTTACGTTGCCTTCGATGCTGATAACGACATTCGTTATTATCGTCTGATGCAAGCCTGGAAACACAATGACGCGACCTCGTTCAATTTTTATGATGCCCATGACCTGAATAATCTGATGTCTTGGGCTAACGAAGAGACAATAAAAGCGAAATTACGCGAAAGGCTGAGTAGCACAAAGGTTTTTATCTTGTTGGTAGGTGAGAACACGAAATTTTTATATAAATTCGTACGCTGGGAGATAGAGCAGGCTCTCGAGAGGAAGATTCCAATAATAGTTGTGAATTTGAATGGAAAGAGGAGCAAAGATTCTAACCTCTGCCCAACGATTTTGGATGGTGAGCTGGCCGTCCACATTAGCTTCAACCAAAAAATTATTGAGCACGCGATGAACAATTGGTTCGATCGTGATCAGGCTCACAGGAAGGAAGGCGAATCGGGTGCTTACTACTACAAAGACTCGACGTACAAGAACCTTGGCTTATGACTTTAATGAAACGCTGGCTCAAGAATTGGCGGTTCATTATCCGAGACTTCTTGTCTACGGCTGGTTCTCTCTGGTTATTTATAAAAATTAGTGATTTCTTTTTCCATTCGTTCACACAGCAACACGACACGGAAAATGATTTTCTACTTTTTGTAGTAGTTAGTTTAATAGTAGGTATAATAAAAAACTTCCCGAAATCTTCATGTTCGCAAAAAATTCGTGGACACGATTCTTTCATTGAGCTGCGAATCGGTGACGGCTTCGAAAATTTAGGGGCGCTCGTGGTTCCGATAAATGATGAATTCGATGTCTCGCTCGATGGAAATGTAAAGAAGGCTCAGAGCATACAGAACCGACTTATAGAAAGCTATTATCTCTCTAAGGAGGACCACCTCAAGAAAGATATAGAGGGAAAAATTGATTTACAGAGTGCGCCGTTCCCGATGGGGACAGTGGTTGAGGTTGAACAAAAGGGGAAAAGATTTTACCTACTCGCCAACTCTGTAAAAAATCCGAACAACCGGTCAAGTTCGACTATTAATGACTTTCTTGCAGCTCTAAACGGCATTTGGGATTTTCTTGCTAAAAACGCCACGAAAGGCGAGGTCGTCACTATCCCACTGATTAATACCCAAAACGGGCGCAACTCCGATTTGACGCGGGAGGCTGTAATAAAACAAATCATCGACTCGTTTATTGAGGAATCCAAGCACAGAGCTGTCTGTGAAAAATTAATTATTTCGGTTTATCCCGCTGATCTAGAGCGAGGTGGATTAGACTTTGAATATCTTTCTGAATATCTAAAATTTCAATGCTTAAACTACAAGGACACGAAATTCAATCCTAAACCGGAGGGGAAAGAAATTGAGAGTTCAGATATTTCAAACATTCAAATCTAAAAAATAAAACTAACGAACCTTATCGCCCTCTTATGCAAAAATTCTCAACGGTCATAGATGCGCTCTCACAGAATGACTTGGCTGCGGCAAGAGATTTATTGCTAAATGAAATCCTCGTCAAAACTTCCGGCAAGAACTCCTGGGACTGTCCCCATTACACGACCGATCGAAAAATACAGGAATCCATCACGCTCGATGAATCCAAGAACTACGGCTTTGGCTATTTCGGCTTGGAGAACTTGCGCGATCGCTATTTCCTGAAAGACGCGGATGGCGTCATCTGCGAGAACCCGCAGACCTTCTATGCCCGCGTGGCCACGGGCATGTGCCGCGGCGATGCCGAGATGGCGCAAAAGCTCTACGAGTACATGAGCAAGCACTGGTTCACGCCGGCCACGCCCGTGCTCATGAACATCGGCACGTCCAAAGGCCTGCCCATCTCGTGTTTCCTCAACACGGTGCCGGACACGCTCGAAGGCATCTTCGACATCTATCGCGAGAACGCCTTCCTCGCCAAATACGGCGGCGGCATCGGCACGGATTGGTCGCAATTGCGCGGGCAAAACGCCCCGCTCAAGACGAGCGGACTGCGTTCCTCGGGCGTCATCCCTTTCCTCAAGGTCATGGACTCGGAGACCATCGCCATCAGCCGCAATTCCACGCGGCGCGGCGCGGCGGCGGCATACCTGCGCATCGATCATCCGGACATCGAGGACTTCCTCGAGATGCGCAAACCCACGGGCGGCGACCCGGACCGCAAATGCCTCAACATCAACAATGGCGTCGCGGTCACGGACGAGTTCATGAAGGCGGTGGAGGAGGGGAGGGACTATGACCTCGTTGACCCGCATTACAAGACCGTCACCAAAAAGCTGAACGCGCTCGAGATCTGGCGCAGGCTCCTCACCATGCGCGCCGAGACGGGCGAGCCGTACATCATCTTCCTCGACACCATCAACAAGGCGCGGCCGCAGCATCACAAGGACCTCGGCCTCCTCGTGCGCCAAAGCAATCTCTGCACCGAGATCGTACTCCCCACCGACGAGACGCGCACGGCCGTGTGCTGCCTGGGCAATCTCAATCTCGAAAAGTACGAGGAATGGAAGGACCGCATCGCCGAGATCACCGATCTCTGCGTGCGCGCGCTCGACAACAATCTCGAGACCTTCATCGAGATGGCGGACCCGGTCGAGTTCAAGAAGGCCATCAATTCCGTGAAGCATGAGCGCTCCATCGGCCTCGGGACCATGGGCTATCACGGCTATCTCATGAGCCGCATGGTGCCTTTCGAGAGCCTGCAGGCCCGCCTCATCAACAAGGAGATCTTCCAGAACATCCAAAAGCACGCATACGCGGCCTCGGAGAAGCTGGGCAAGGAGCGCGGCCTCCCGCTCGACGGCGGCACGCGTCGCAACAGCTATATCCTCTCGGTGCAGCCCACGGCCTCCACCGCCTTCATCTGCGGCGGCGCCACGCCCTCCATCGAGCCCATCGCCGGCAATGCGTATTTGCAAAAGACCCTCTCCGGTTCCTTCCTGGTCAAGAACGGCTTCCTCGAGAGATTGCTCGAGACCAAGGGCGCCAACACCGAGGACGTGTGGAAGAGCATCATCGCGGCAAAAGGCAGCGTGCAGCATCTCGAAGTGCTCACCGAGGACGAGAAAAAGGTCTTCCGCACCGGCTATGAGATGAACATGCGCGAGGTAGTGCAGCAGGCCGCGGACCGCCAGCAGTTCATCTGCCAGGCGCAATCCCTCAACTTGTTCTTCCAGACGCCCATCAGCGGCAAATATCTGAACGAGGCGCATATGCTGGCCTGGAAGAGCGGCGTGAAATCGTTGTATTACCTGCGTTCCTCGGCGCCCATCCAAGCTGATAATATCTCCATGGCCACCACCAAACGCGACGTGGCGAACGAGGAGTGCGCGGTATGCCAATGATCTCCCCGCAAGACGAACCGACCCTCGAGACCTTGGAACAGGCCCTGGTGCTCGCGACCAAAAAGCTCGATGCGGCCACGGATGCGCTGAACAAACGTCTTGCCGCGAGCGAGAAAGGGGACACGGAGCGCGACCTGCGTGCGGCCATCGCGAATACCTGATATGAAAGAGCATTTTCCCGCCCCGGCGGAGCGACCCAAGAGCGAAGCGGGTCCGGAACAACGCGTCGGCAAGACCCTGGAAGCCTCGCAAGAAGCCTTGCATCGGGCGGATGAGGCCTTGGGCAAGGCCAAGCCCGAGCATCGCCTGGCCGCGACGCGGGTGGGGAACTTGCGCGGTGCCGTGGACACCTTGCGCGCGCGATTGTTGCGCGCGGGCGCGGCCATAGGCCTTGTCGGCGCCTTGGGCGGCGGTGCTTTGCACGAAGTGCGCATGCAGCCCGCCTCCGCGCATGAAGGCCCTAGGACCGAGCAGGTCCCCGAAGAGGCGGAGGCGACGGAGACCGCGCCTGAGGCGGCAAAACCGGACCCGTATCGCTCACAAGAGATCTTGGCCCAACGTTTCATCGAGGCCGTCACACAAAAGCTGCAAGAGGCCAGGCCCGAGACCACGGGCACGGCCGCGCAGAACGAAGAAGACGAACTGATCAAGAACGATCCAGAGGCGGCCGTCAAACAAGAGTTCGAAAAGGACAAGGAGAACATGTACCCCGTCTTCCTCAAGATGGCCAAGGCCTATCCCGGCGCCTCGCCGGAACAACAGCAAAAGATGCGGGCCAAATACGCGGAATGGCGGCACAGCCTGCAGTTCGAGGCCTCATACAATACCTCGGAGCTCGAATCGGACATGGACCAGGGCAATGCGGAAGCGCAAGAAAAGCACACACAAGCCTCCGAGGGGGCGCAACAGGCCCTCACGTCCTTGGACGAGGCCATCGGTCCGGAAGCGCTCGCGACCGCATTGAAGCAAGAAGACGAGATCGAGGCGCCGAAACGCGCCGCGAAATACACCGGCGACCCGTTCAGCCCCAACTATGTCCCCGCGCCATGAGGTCTGTGCGATATGAAGGACGTCCGGCTCATCATCATCGGCGGTTTCGCGGGCGCGGGAAAGACGACCGTCGCGAAACGCCTTTCGGCCGCTTATGGTTTGCCGCTCTTTGGGACCGACGCGCTCAATGATGTCCTTCGCGCGTTCTTGCACATCGATTTCAAGCAGGCATCCCCGTTGGCACATGAGACCGCCTGGTCCCTGGTCCGCAGCCATCTCAAGAACGACGTGAGCGTCATCTTGGACGCGAACATGTGCCATGACCGTACCTGGGAGAACGTGGACGGCATCGCGCGGACATTCCCGCATGTCCGGGTCTTGCCCTTCATCTTGGAATGCCCGCTCGACACGCATCGCACGAGGATCGAGCAGAGGGGCCGGACCGAACCCGACCATCTGAACCTTGGCGGCGATGCCTTCGAGGATGTCTTGCCGAAGTATGACTATATCCGAAACCTGCGGAGGGACGATCTCCTGCGGGTGGACGCGGACCGCCCCCTCGACGCCGTCATCGCGGATATCGAAACTTTCCTTTTCAAGGGCATTCCGCCTATACTGGGCCACACACCGCTATGAACATCTGCATCGTCGGGTCCATGCGCAATTTCGGCCGCATGGAGGAAATAGGCCGCCAGTTGGAAAAACAGGGGCACAAGGTCACCCTCCCCTTGGACAAGTCCGAGGGCAGCTTCGCGGAAAAGGCCACGGCCAAGGCCGAGTTCATGCGCCACATGTTCGACAATATCAAAGAGTGCGACTCCATCCTTGCCGTGAACGACAGCCCGCGCGGAGGCATGGAGGGGTATATCGGCCCCAATACTTTTTTACAGCTCGGACTTGGCATGTCCTTGGGCAAACCATTGTTCGCCCTGGCGAGATGGGACCCGAACCTGCCCTATAACGATGAGCTTTCGGCCATGGGCATCAATCAGTTGGATCTCAAGCTGCCGTTCTAGTCCCACATGGCCTCCTGGTTCGCCCTTTTGCCGCAGATGGCACCGAACTATGTCCTGGCCTATGCGGCCTTGGCCTTGTCGGTCCTGACCTATGCCGGTTTTTGGGGCTGGGGCGTCTACCATGCGGCCACGACGCCAAAAGCCACGCCTCTACAGCGCGCGTTCTGGGCGGTCGCGATGTTCGTGAACCCGTCCACGACCATTTGGTATTGGTATATCTGGAAACGATGGGTGTTCTGGCTGCTCTTCACCCCGCTCTTGGTCGGGTTCTTGGCGGCACCGTTCGTGGTGCGCTCGACCCTGACCCATGCCGAGGCCGGCGCGCTCACCAATACCCTCTATGCCTTGGGGACCATCCCGGCCGTCATGGTCGCGACCGTGCTCATGGTCCTGCCCATCATCCTGCGCTTGGCCGCGCTCCTGCATATCGGCCGCAATACGGAACTGGATGCCATGCGCCGCAATGATTGGGTCATCTGCCTCGCGCTTCCCATCTTCGGCTTCGGCGCCTATATGGCCTATGCCGCGCGGTACATGCGCGTCTGGGCGGTGATCGGCCTGGCCTGGTGGCTCGCGGCCGGTATCACGTCGCACAGCATCATCCCGAACATCCTCCATGCCCTCATCCCGGCGGGGGAGGAAAGGCGCGAAGAGATACGCGCCTTGCGTCCGCCGCGACTGTGACGGATTGACAAGCGGCCTGTGTGAGCGTAGGTTGTAGCCTGCTCTTCGAACCCGGAGGAAACATGGAGACAGAGAAAAAGAAGGTCCTGGGACCCGTGCGCGAGATGGACATGTTCCGCAATCGCGTGCTGTTCGCGCGCATTGCCGTCGTCGCCACCGTGAGCGGTTCATTGCGCTTCCTCATCGCGAAAGAGGTCACGGCCGAGATCATGGTGGCCGCCATCGTGGCGGTCCTGACGAGCATCGTGGCCCACGGCGCCCTGCGCCTCGCGCGCGAAAGCGGCAAGGTCGCCGCCGATACCGCCGTGCGCAACCTCGCCGAAAGGCCCCTGCTCACCCTGCTCTTCGTCCCGCTCTTCATCCTCAGGTGGCGGGACCTGAACGCCTAACGCAAACGAGCCCCGAAAGGCTCGTTTTTCATGTGGTCGTTCTATACCTCGTCCGAGTCGTCGCCGGCACCGAACCCGATGGCGGAGCTCTCCACGTAGGTGCGCTCCATCTCTTCGAGCTCTTCGAGGCCGTCCTTGTATTCCTTTTCCTTGGCCTCAGCGTCCTCGTCCGTCTCGACGACGGGCACGATGTCCACCACGGCCTCGACGCCATCCTCGGCGTCTTCGTCCTTTTTTTCTTCATCGTCGTCACCTTCGACGACATGCATGCCGCGCGAGGCGAGCTCATCCTCGGGCTCGTCCTCGAACTCATCGTCGCGGGCACTGAATATGCTGGTCATAGGTCAAATGTCTAAGAACATCAGATACCATACTCGTTCGAATTAGGCAACTGGGCTCTGTTCAGCCAATATTTCGACGGTTTGCGGGGCCTCTGCCGGCATGGCAGCCTATAGGTCTATGGAAACCGTCCTCTTGGTCCTGGTCTTGGTCGCCTTGATCGCGGTCCTTGCCGCCCTCTTCTCGTTCATGGGCCGCTGGAAGGACATGCAGGCCGGAGCCTCGGAGGGGGACAGGCAGGCCCTGACCCTCATCCAGAACCAGATGGCACACTTGCAACGCGACCTGGGCGAGCGCATGGGCGAGACGCATCAGGCAGTGCGTCAACAGTTCGCCGCGTCCTCCAGCATCGTGCGGGATGTCACCGAAAAGCTCACGCGCATGGAAGAGACCAACAAACAGGTGCTCGACGTCACCGCCTCGCTCCAGCAATTGCAGGACATCCTCAAGAACCCCAAGCAGCGCGGCATCCTCGGCGAATACTATCTCGAGAACCTGCTCAAGAACGCGCTCGGTCCCGACGGCTATGAGATGCAGTACAAGTTCGCGGACGGCGAGATCGTCGACGCGGCCATCTTCATCAAGGACAAGATCGTGCCCATCGATTCCAAGTTCAGTCTCGAGAACTACAACCGTCTGGTCGATGAGAAGAACCCCGCCGAAAAGGACAGGCTGGAAAAGCTCTTCGTGAACGATCTCAAGGAGCGCGTGAAGGAGACGGCCAAGTACATCCGTCCGCAAGAGGGGACCATGGAGTTCGCTTTCATGTTCATCCCGCATGAAGCTATCTATTACGACCTGCTCATCAACAAGATCGGCGTGGTGGGGGAGGACACCGAAAGCATCATCCAGCGCGCCGCGAGCAAATACAAGGTCATCGTGGTCTCGCCCACGTCCTTCCTCGCCTATCTGCAGACCGTGTTGCAGGGCTTGCGTGCCCTCAAGATCGAGGAACAGGCCAAGGAGATACAGGCGCGCGTCGGCGACCTCGGTCGGCATATCGCCAAATACGAGGAGCATTTCACGAGCGTGGGCAAGAACCTCGGCACGACCGTGAACCAATACAATCTCGCCTCGAAAGAACTGGCGAAGATCGACAAGGACGTCTTGCGCGTGAGCGGGACGGGAACGGGCTATGAACCCCTTGCTATCGACAAACCCGGCGCCGAGTAGGCCGCGGTCCTCTGCGGGGCCGCTCAAGGTCGTGCTTGGGCTTTTCGTGCTCGTCGCCGTGCCCTGCATCGCCGCCATCCTCGTCGTGCAAACGGCCTTCGTCGACCGCATCGTGCCCGCCGAGCGTCCCGACCTTGTCGGCGTCGCGGATGCCATCATGGTCTTGGGCGCGAGCGTGAAGAGCGATGGCACGCCCTCCGATGCCCTGCGCGACCGTCTCATGACCGGCCTCGACCTCTATAAGGCCGGCAAAGCGCCCGAGATCCTCATCACGGGGGACGATGGCGGCTTTCGCGCGGACGAGATAGACGTCATGCGCCGCTTCCTCGTGGACCAGGGCGTGCCGAGCTCCACCGTGCGCGTGGACGGCGAAGGCTATCGCACCTATGAAAGCTGCAAACGCGCCAAGGAAGAGGGGATACGGCGCGTCATCGTGGTCACCCAGCGTTTCCATCTCGCCCGCGCGCTCTATCTCTGCAACAGGCTTGGCGTGGATGCCCAAGGCGTCATCGCCGACCGGCAGACCTATGTGCGCATCGTGTATTTTTGGACCCGCGACCTCCTCTCCAGCGCCAAGGCCTGGTGGGACGTGAACGTGCTGCCGCCCAAGTCGCCCGTGGACGCGAGGTAGCTATGCGAAGACATCTCTGCGCCGTCCTCCTCGCGGTCCTGGTCGGCTGCGTGATGGCATCCTCGCCCCTCGTCATACGGCTCTTGCTCGGGCATGCCTCTCGCGGGATCGCGCCCATCATCTCACCGCTCGACCTGGACGGCGGCTATTATCATGCCGTTCTGCACGAGACCCTCGAAGGCGGACGGCCATGGGATGCGCTTCTCGCGGACAAAGAAGATGCGCCCTATCCTTTTCCCGACCTGACCGAAAGGACCATGGCCGCGCCGGCCCGTGTCGTCCCGATGCGCGTGCCGGACCTCTTGGTCCTGTGGCGCTTCCTCCTCCCCGCGCTTCTCGTTCTCGTCATCTACGCCATCGGGACATCCCTCGTGGGCTCACGCGCCTTCGGCCTGGCGTCTGCCGCCGTCGCCGTCTGCCTCCCGACCCTCGTGCAATCTCCGATGCGTTTTTTGGGGATCTTGCTGGGCACGGCCGAGACACCGCTCTATACGATCTATGACAGGCCGGTACATCCGCAATTCGAAGCACCGCTCGTCTGGGCCTTCCTGTTTTGCCTCGTCCGCAGCATGGAAACGGGCGCCAAGCGCCGGTGGTGGGTCTCCGCGGGATACCTGCTGGGTCTCCTGACCTCTCTGTATGTCTGGGCCTGGACCTGGGGGTATGCGGCCATCGCATGCGTGGTGGCTCTGTCCCTCATACGACGCGATGCTTCCGTACGGAACCTTGTCAAAGCCTGGGGACTCGGCTTCTTGCTCGGTTTGCCCTGGTTCATCGGCTTGGCCCAGTGGCTCATCGCGAACAAGGATACGGCCTATGCGGCACGCATGTCTTTCGCGTTCGGCCATGCGCCGGCCGCGCTCGGGCTCAACCTGCCGGTCATCTTCGGCCTCGTCATGCTCGCCTGGCTGTGGCCCAAGCTGACCACATCGCTCAAACGTTTTACGTTCGGCGGGTCCGCGGCGACCTTGTTCGCCCTGAACCAGCAGGTCGTGAGCGGCATGGGATTCCCGCCCGACCATTATCTCAAGCTCATCGGGTATTCCTTCGTCCTGTGGACCGCCTGTCTCGCGCTCTGGGTCGCGTTCAAAGACGGGACGCCGCACGAACGCAAGATCTGGTCCGTCGCGGCGATCATCTTCTCGATCGCGTCGCTGGGAGGCATCCAGGCGCGCATCGTCCAAGGGTATGCGCAGCAGACCGCGGCGGTCCAGTCTTTCGCCGATGTCGCGGACTTCCTCGACCATGCCCCATCCGCCTCGACCGGACGAAAGCCCGTGGTCTTTACCAACCTCATGGACGGTATCTTGGTCCGCACATATACGCCTGCACGCCTCTGGTGGCATACCTATGCCATGGGCGTGCCCCAGGACCCCGACCGCATCCGGACCTCGGCCTTTCTGTGGCTTTCCCTTGCCGATATCACGCCGCAAGACATCGCGTCGGGGCCGCCCGCGTGGAAATGCCAGTTGAGCAAATACTTCATGATCGCCCAAGATACCGACCTCTGCATGGCCTGGGCGACGAAAGAGCTTCCGAACATTTTGCCGGGATATGAGGTCTTCCTCCGCGAACAGGGGCAGGACCTGGGCCCGGCCCTGCGGACCTCGCGCGTCGACTATATCCTCCATGACGCGCAGGAGGACCGATGGGACCCGCAACGGCTCGGGGTGGGGGAAGTCGTGATGCGGAACGAACGCTTCACCTTGTATCGCGCGCTTCCCTAAGGACCGGATATGGCACGACTTTGCGACCGTGACCGTATACGTTCCTTGATGCAGCGCATCGGAACGGCACTTTCATATCGGCTGTTCACGGACCGCGTCCTTGCCCATGCCGCGGGGAAGGACGCCTACCTCGCGTGCTACTTCTTGTTCAAGCGGCTGTTCGGTGACACGGAACTGCGCGCCCTGTATCCGTACATCCGTCCGGGTGGCACGGTCCTTGATATCGGGGCGCATGTCGGGTCGACGGCGCTCTCATTGGCCGAAGCCGTCGGGCCGACCGGGACCGTCATCGCCTTCGAACCGGACCCGATATCAGCGGACCTTTTCCGACGCGCCATCGAAAAGAGCATGGCACGCAATATCACCCTGCACCCGTTCGCGCTTGGTGCGCATGACGGGAGCGCGACCTTGTTCCACAATCCATCGAACAGGGCGGACAATCGTCTGGTGATGGACCCGACGATGTCGCCGCGGGCGGAACCCGTTCGCGTGCAGGTCAGGATGCTGTCGTCGCTTGCCGCGGAAGAGCCTGACCTGTTCTCGAATATCAGCGCGATCAAGCTCGACGTCCAAGGATATGAGATGCGCGTGATCGAGGGGATGGCGGATTGGGTGCGTGGTCTCGAACGCAAACCGCTCCTGCACATGGAACTGTGGCCGTACGGGTTGCGGCAGGCCCGCACATCGGTACGAGACCTGCTCGCTTTGCTCGCGGACCTCGGCTATGACATCGGACCGGACCTCTGCGAACGCGCGGAACGCATGGACATGGAAGATGGCTATATAGACGTGACCCTGTTGCCGAGATGACGGGGATGCCCTATCTTCCTACCACGCCCTTTCACCTAGGAGGTGTAGCCATGTTGTCCATCGCAAAGACCGTGGGATACGGCCCGTCGTATATCGGCGTGACCGGTCTCATGACCGCGGAACAGGTACGGCAGGTCGCGTCGGCCATCCCCACGATGGGGTGGCGCCTCGACCGGCCGCTCATGCTCGGCATCCTGATGAGCTCGAAGACGGCGAACGGCATCCCCAACAAATACCCCAAGCGCTATCCGCGCCTCAAGGACGTGTTCAAGATCACCGATCCGGTGGACGGCGGCACGCGCTGGAACGCCCCGCTCCTGCCCATCATCCACTATGCGACGGACGATCATGCGACCGTCGCCCTGCAGATCTTGGGCCTCAAGAAATGCCTGGACTGGGAGTATGAGGAAACGGTGCACACCCATGTGTCCGGTTTCCAGATCAATACCCCCTGGCCGGACCTGCGCCTGTTCCACGAGCTCGGCTTCGAGTCGCATTTCGGCAAGAACTTCCGCATCGTGCTGCAGGTCGGCCGCGCGGCGCTCAAGCAAGCGGCCATGGGCCGCGGCTCCTGCCAGCCGGACGAGCTCGTCACCATGCTGCGCCCGTACGTGGGCGCGGTGAGCGACATCCTGCTCGATCCGAGCGGCGGCATGGGCATGCCCGTGGACCCGGCGCAGGCGAGCGACTATCTCGACGCCATCAAGGCGGCGGGACTGCGCTTCGGCCTCGGCGTGGCCGGCGGCCTCGACGCGCAATCGCTCGACCAGCTCGCGCCGCTCCTCGAGCGGCATCCGGACGTGAGCATCGACGCCGAGGGGCGCCTGCGCGATCCCGCGACGGACGAGCTCGACCTGGGTAAGGCCCGCGACTACGTGGCCAAGGCCTATGAGCTGTTCGAAGGAAAGCGGGGCTGACATGGTGATGTCGCGCGGATTGCCCAAACAATACCTGGTGGCCCTGGTCTTCGACTGGGACCACGAGCGCTGGCGCAAATGCCTCAAGGTGACCAATGTCATCGTCGATTGCGCCGGCATCCTGAAAGGCGGAAAACGCTGGGCCTGGACCGGCAGCTCCGTGGACCACATCGTCCAGTTCCGGGAATACGCCATCGGCGAACGCCGCGAGGTGGACTGGAACGACATCGATGACATGCACAATGTCATCGGCATCTACGACAGACGCAAGCTCGACCATCTCACCGCGCTCGCGCGGCATGCGGCGGAGGCCCAAAAGGCCATAGACGCCTTGCCGCAGGAGCCAAAACCTTCCCCCCGACATGTTCCGCTCGATACGGACACATGAACGGGGGTTTTTCTTTTGACCTGATATGAAAAAGACCCTGCCTTTCGCGAAGGGCGGGGTCAGGGTCGCGGACCGGAGCTTTGCTCGAGCTTGAGACCGGTGATCTCGATGGGATCGCCGGGATGACGGATGTCCGAAAGGGGATCATCGCAATGACCGTTGGCGCAGGTGTCATTGCAGATGGCCGTCTCGCATTTGTCGTGGCGATGCGGCTGGGGAGGGCCCTCGTCGTTCCAATAGTCCACGTAGGGGTCCGACGAGGGCGGGGGACCGCCGACCGAGCCTTCCGAGGAGGAAGGCCCGGGGTCGGGACCGCAGCCGATCAGGAGCGCGAACACGCAGCACGCGGTGCAGAGGCGACGGAATGACATGGCGGACCTTTCTGTGGGCGAAAAAAGGACGGAGAACGTACAGAGTGGATACCACGGGAAAATGACGAGGTCAAAGAGGGGACGGCCGTGTCAGAACTTGGTCTGCTCCTTGAACGTGAGCTGATAGGAGGCGCGTTCGGCGTACAGACGCATCACGCGGTCCAGGCCATATGCGGTCACGACCACGCCGAGCAGGATGAGCACCTGGGTCTTGCTGATGCTGGTCAGGTTCTTGCTTTGCCAGAGGAAATTGACCAGGGAGACCACCACGCCGAAGGTCGTGATGGCGCGCAGGCTCTGTATGCCGACCTTGGTCCCCTGGTTCTCGACCTGGAGCAGCACGTCTATCGCGTCCTGCAGATATCTGTCCGTCATCCGCCAGATCTCCTTGATGTATTCCAAGGTATCGAGCAAGACCTCGAAACGATAGGCGAACAGGCTTCGCAGGTCGTCTTGCAGGCCCTGCTGCGCCACGATGGAGGCGCGCGTGTTCACATAGGCGCCCATCTGGTTGATGCGGTTCCAGATGAGGTTCACGGTGGATCGATACTGTTCGAGCTCGGCGCGGAAACGCGCGGCTTCCGCGATGCGCACCGCCTTCTTGTCCTTGATGCGCGAGATGTCCTCCCACACGGTCCGATGGATGAACAGGTATTTGCCGAGCTGGTCCTTGAACTCGCGGAAGAAGATATGCGACTCCATAAGATGCCGTGCGCGCTCTTCCGCCTCCTGCCGCGCGGCGATCACGATATGGGTCTCGGTCTTGGCCGCGAACATCCCGCCCGAGGTGATGGTCTGATACGGTTTGCCGAACAGTTTCGCGTCCACCACGTAGGACGCGGGGTCGTCCAGGAAGACCGTGATGACGAACGGGTGCAGGTCGGTGATATTGGCCACCGATTTCGGCGTCGGGGCGCCCAAGGAGAAGATATACGCGATGGCCGGCTTGAACGCCTTCTCATAATAGGCCTTCAACTTCGCCTCCGCGGCCTTGATGTCCTGCGAGGTCGTCTCGAACACGTACAGGCCATCCTCGTAATAGCGTATCTCGATGCCGTCCTTGGTGCGGGCGATGAGGACATCGAGCAGATCGGCCGAACGCCGCACGTCTTTGAGGTTGAGGGACTTTTGGTTCTTTTTGAGGGTGTCCTTGTCGAGGGGGAGCTTGGACGTGCCATCCATCATGAACACATGGACCTCGCTCAAATGGAGCGTCGTGCGCTGATACCATCCGCCCAAAGCGATCTTCGGCATAGAGAACGGCTTGTTGCCTCAAAGTATAGCACAGGCCAGAGACGCATTTTTTGCAGGGGGCCAGGGGAGGGAAGTGGGCCGGAACGCCCGTTTTTCTATAACTTTATGTGTCGCACAATATATCTTATACGATACATAGGGGATGCTTTTTAGGCCATTGGGCCTCGATATCGCTTTTGACCGTATTTCCCCTCACCGATCACTTCACGTAGATCTTGCCTGGCACGCGCACGTCCACGTATTCCTGTATGACCGTGTCCCGCTTCTTGTTCTGCATGAACTTTTGATACGTGTCGATCTGCGGGTCCAATGGCAAGGCAAGGTCCACGATGATATCGGTCCCGTCCTCGGCCTTTAAACGGGCCAGGCTGTTTTCCAGGCTATCGAAGCCCATGAAGCGGAACCTCACCCGGGCCCCCAGGAGCGCTCGATAGGCCGTGATCCAGCGCTTCACATGTTCCTCGTCGCTCGCTTGATAGCCGGCGCCGGCCGGGTCCGGAAGGTCCGCGACGATGATCGGCAGGCGCGTGATGTCGGGCATGGTCTTGCGGGCCAAGATGAGGCTGACATAGGCGCCGATGCGCTCATCGGTCTCGCCGGTCACGACGCCTTGGGTGTCCACCATCAATTGTTGTCCTTTGGAGATCAAGACGACGCTCCTCTGACGCTCCGTCACCATGAGTCGTAAAATGTTCGGATAGGACTTTTCCACAGACACGTGTTCCGCGAACAAACGGTCCTGTACCTCGGCCGCGACGCTCGTCGTATCGATGAAGAAGATGTTCCGCTTGTCCCAGGGTTTATATGTCCCCTCGTCCAGCACTTTATAGACCATGTCGCTCACGACTCCCCTCTCCTCATCAGGGACCCCATAGACGTCAACGCGGCTCACGCGCCAATAGCCGGACACGAAAATGAACCAAATGCTCGACGCGACCAAGGCGCCGCTCACGAGAGCGACGCCGATCCAGCCGTTCTGCATCTTGATGGGGCGCCAGGCGCCGGTGAAACGGCTCGTCCTCATGGGCGTTCACGGGCCAAGGCCAACATCCTCTCGAGGAGGGCCGTAAAATCCATGCCCGCGGCCTTGGCCGCCTTGGGCAACAGCGATTCGCGCGTCATGCCGGGCAAGGTATTGGTCTCGAGCACGTACAGCGCGTCTTTCTTGTCGTCCCACATGATATCCGTCCGCGAATAGCCCCAGCAATGCAAGGCAAGATGCGCGGCAATGCCCAAGTCCTGGGCCTTTTTCGCGATGCGCGCGGGGATGGGCGCCGGGCAGATCTCGTCGCAGGCTTTTGGATCGTATTTCGCCTTGAGATCGAAGAAGGCGGTCTTGGGAACTATCTCGATCACGGGCAGGGCCTTCAGGTCCTTGGCCGCATTGCCCATGACGGCCACGGTCAGCTCGCGGCCGTAGATGCGCGGCTCGACCAGGCAGCGGCTCTCGGGATCCGCTTTGAGCGCCGCCTCGATGGCGCGGGGCAGGTCTTTGGCCTTGGTCACGAGGGATGTCGCGACGCTGGACCCGGCCGAGACCGGCTTCACGAACAGATCTTTGCCTTTCTTCAAACGCTTTGCCGCGATGGCGAGCATGTTCTTCATGTTCCCATCCCATTTCGCCTGGCTTATCTCGAAATATGACGGCGTCGGGATGTCATAGGTCATGTACACGGCCTTGGCGCGTACTTTGTCCATCGCAAGCGCCGATGCCAGGACGCCCGAGCCCGTATACGGAAGGCCAATGCATTCCAAAAGCCCTTGTATGGTGCCATCCTCGCCGCCCGCGCCATGCAAGGCCAAAAAGGCCACGTCGAACTTTTTCGCATCGTTCACCAATTTTTTTATGTCCTTGTCCGGGTCCAACACCGTCACGCGATGACCGCTCGCCTTGAGCGTGTCCGCGACCATGTTCCCTGAACGCAGCGAGATCTCGCGCTCCGAAGACCACCCGCCGCACAGGACGACGATGCGCAGGGGCTTTTTGGCGCGGGACTTGGGCATATCACGTGACGACGATGCGAGGCAGGGTCGGATTGATGCGTGTCACGATCTCGTAATTGATGGTGCCTGCCTTGGCCGCGACATCTTCGGCGCTGACCGTCTCGCCGCCTTGCGACCCGAGCAATACGACCTCATCCTCGACCCTCACGCCCGGCACGTCCGTCACGTCTATCATGCACATGTTCATGCAAATGCGGCCCATGACCTTGCAGCGCTTGCCGCGCACGAGCACGGTCGCGATGCCAGAGAGCTTCCGATCGAAGCCATCCCAATAGCCGACGGGAATGACGGCGATGATGGAATCATGGGCCGTGCGTTCGGTGAGGCCATAGCTCACGGGCGTGCCCTTTTTGACCTCCTTGACCTGCGCGATGACGGTCTTCCATGTGAGGGCGGGCTTAAGCGTCACTTTGGACGCCTTGCCGCTCTTCGCGATGGCCAAGGTCTCCTTGGAAGGCCAGAGGCCATACATGGCGATGCCTGTGCGTGCGACGTTGAACAAGGTCTCGGGATAGAGCAGGGCGGCCGCGCTGCAGGCCGTGTGCTTCCAAGGCGGGTCTATCCCCTCTTCGTGCAGCAGTTCGAGCGCGGAACAGTAGCGTGCCAATTGGCTTTTCGCATAGGTGGTGTCCGTCGTGTCCTCGATGTTCGCATAATGCGTGGACACGCCTTCGATGATGACGCCGGGCGTTTTCTTCAAAGCACGGACCAGGGCGCGCAGTTCATCCCCTTCCGTCCCCTGCCGCGTCGTCCCCGTCTCTATAGGAAGATGGACATAGGCCGCCTTGGCCTTGTTCTTCGGATGTTTCCCGACCGGCGGAAGCCTGAGGCGACGAAGCGCACGGACGGTCTCGAGATTGTAGGCGACGAAGGACAGCCCATGCTTCACGCAGTCGGCCAGACGATCGTTCAGGGTATAGCCGAGCAGCAAAATGGGCGTCTTGAGGCCCGCCTTGCGCAGGGCCATACCCTCGTCCACATTGTCCACGCTCAACCAGGCGATGCCGGCTTTTTCCGCTATCTTAGCGGTTTCCACGAGCCCATGGCCATAGGCATTGGACTTCACCACGGCCATGAGGCCGCTGTCCCCGATATGGCCCTTGAGGGCTTTGAGGTTCGCCAATACGTCCGAGCGCGAGATCTCGACCCAGGTCTTGGCACCGGCAGGACGTGGCATCTATCCGATTTTAGCAAACCCGCAATAGGGCACCAGGGCCTCGGGGATGGTGATGGACCCATCCTCTTCTTGATGGTTCTCGAGCAATGCGATGAGGGCGCGTGCCACGGAGATGGCCGTGCCGTTCAGGGTATGCGCATGCACGAGGTCGCCATCCTCGCGTTTGAGGCGGATGTTCAGGCGACGGGCTTGGAAATCCGTGCAGTTCGAGGTCGAGGTGATCTCGCCCCAGCCGCCTTTGCCTTCATTGCGCCCCCACATCCAGGCCTCGAGATCGTATTTGCGATAGGCCGGTCCGCCCAGATCGCCCGTGCAGATGTCCACCACGCGATACGGGATGCCGAGCTTTTGGAACAACCGTTCCTCTTGGCGCAACAGTTCGAGATGCAGGGCTTCGCTCTGTTCCGGGGCGCAGAACACGAACATCTCGACCTTGGTGAACTGATGCACGCGATACAGGCCATAGGACTCGCGGCCATAGGACCCGGCCTCGGTACGATAGCAATGCGAGACGCCCGCGTATTTGAGCGGGAGCTGGGCCGCGGGCAAGACCTCGTCCTTGTGATAGCCGCCCAAGGTGATCTCGGACGTGCCCACGAGGGAGAGATCGGTGTTCTCCAATGAGTATATTTGGGTTTCAGGGCCGCGCGGCTGGAAACCTGTTCCCAGGAGCACCTCGTCCTTGGCGAGATCGGGCGTGGTCATGGCCACATAGCCCTCGGGCGAGAGCTGATCGAGCGCGAAGGCGATGAGCGCTTGCTCGAGCCGGGCGAGCTTGCCCTTCAAGAAATAGAACTTGGCGCCCGTGACCTTGGTGGCGCGCTCGAAATCGAGCAGATCGTGCTTGGCGCACAATGCGATATGGTCCAGCGGTTCCGCAAGCTTGCGCACCTTGCCCACGATGCGAAGCTCCTTGTTATCCTCGTCCGAATTTCCCTGCGGGGCATCCGGATGGGTCATGTTCGGGAATTGCAGCAACAAGGTCTTCCAGCTTGCTTCAGCCTCTTCCAAGGCCGCTTCTTGCACGCCCACACTGTCCTTAAGGTGCTTGCCGCGGGCCACGAGGGCTTCGCGCTCCTCGGGCTTGGCCGACTTCATGGCATTGGCCACGACATTGCGCTCGGCACGCATGGCCTCGACATCGCGCAGCAGGGACAAGCGCTTTTCATCCAAGGCCAGGAAGGCGTCGGTATCGGCGGAAGAGCCTCGCGCCTTGCAGTTCTGCCGCACCGCATCGGCATGCTCACGGATGTATTTCGGGTCCAACATATGTAGGACCTTAGTCTAGCCCGATGGTCCCAAAATGCCAAGAAAGAGCCTCCCTACATGGGGAGGCCTCGTTCCTCGTATTCCGCCTCGGTAAAGGCCTCATCATCGTACAGGTCCTTTCCCCTATTGAACGTGGTCTCGGGTTGATACATCTGGCAGCGCATCACGGTGCAGGAGAGGCCGCGGCGGGCCAGCTCGGCATCCAGGTTCTCGACAAAGGCCTCTTGATCGAAACCCAGGCACAGGATGTCCGGCTTCACCTCTTCGATGATCTGGTATTTGTCCTCGATATAGCCGAGCCTGGCCTCGTCCACCATGGGATGGTCATGCACGCGACGCAAACGCTCGCGCTCGCCATTGGCCGGCAGATCGCCCTTCACGTCCACCACGGTGGCATCGCGCGCCACGACCACGACGAGCTCATCAGCCAATTCCTTGGCCTGCCTGAAGTAGTCCTCATGTCCGGCATGGATACGGTCGAATGTCCCGAAGCACATCGCGACTTTTTTCATATTCCTCCTGTCGCCACCGATAATATCATGTCTCGGTGCCTTCCGGGCGCATGGTGGGGAAAAGTATGACCTCCTTGAGGTTTGGAGCATCCGCCAACATCATGGCGAAGCGGTCTATGCCCATCCCCCATCCGGCGGTCGGCGGCAATCCATGCTCAAGCGCTTTGACGAAAAGCGCGTCTATCATCTGTGCTTCCTCGTCGCCGCCCTCGCGCAGGTCCTGTTGAGCACGAAAACGCTCCATTTGGTCTATCGGGTCGTTCAGCTCGGAATAGGCCTTGAGCAGTTCGATACCGCCCGCGATGAGCTGGAAGCGTTGCACGAAGCGCGGATCATCCTCGCAGCGTTTGGCGAGCGGTTCCATCTCTATCGGATAATCGATGATGTAGAGCGGCTGCATCTGCGGCTTGCGCACGGTCTCTTTATAGAGCTCGTCATAGAGCTTGCCCATGCCATCATTGTCGTAGTCGCAGTCGATCTTCAATTTTTGCATGGCCTTCACGAGCTTTGCGCGCTCCAAGCCGACGATGTCTATGCCACAAGCCTCCTTGATGGCCTCGCGGAAGGTCTTGCGCGGCCAGGGTCCGCGGAAATCGATGGTCTCCCCTTTATACGAGATCGTCGTCGAGCCTTTCACCTTTTCGACGACATCGACCAAGAGCTTCTCCGTGAAATCCATAAGCCCGCGATAATCCTGATAGGCCCAGTAGAACTCGAGCGAGGTGAACTCGGGATTATGGGACCAGTCTATGCCCTCATTGCGGAATTGGCGGCCCAGTTCATACACCTTCTCATAGCCGCCCGCGATGAGGCGCTTGAGATACAGCTCCGGCGCGATGCGCAGGTACAGGTCTATGTCCAAGGCATTGTGATGCGTGATGAAAGGCCGGGCCGTGGCGCCGCCGGGGATGGGCTGCAGGATGGGCGTCTCGACCTCTTCGAAGCCTTCGTCATCCAAGGCCTCGCGCAAGGCGCGGATGATGCGCGACCGCGTGCGGAAGGTCTCGCGCACCTCGGGATTGGCGATGAGGTCCAGTTCGCGCTGGCGGAAACGGGTCTCGACGTCTTTCAAGCCATGGAACTTGTCCGGGAGGGGCGCCAAGGCCTTGCCGATGAGGCGCCAGGACGACACGAGCAGGGTCTTTTCTCCCCTATTGGTCGTGAACAAGGCGCCCGTGGCCTCCACGAAATCGGCCGGGTCCAAGCGGTCGCGGAACAGGGCAAAGGCCTCTTCGCCGATACCATCCAGCTTGAGCAAGCACTGCAGCTTGCCACTGGCATCGCGCAGGTCGAAGAAGAGCAAACCGCCATGCACGCGTATGGTCATGACGCGACCGGCCAGGGTCAATTCCTTTTCCTCGGCCGCCCAGGCGTCGAAATTCGCCAAAGCGTCACCGATGGAGGCGGTACGGCGCGTCGTCGAGGGATAGCCCGGGATGCCGGCCTCTTCCAATGCGGCGAGCTTGTCGCGGCGCACCTTGGCCTCATCGAGCGGATCAAGCGCTTTCTCTTTCATGTGCGCAGAGTACCGACGCGTCGCGCGCCCTGCAAGGCGGCGTCACGGCAAGAAAAAACCCCATCGGATGATGGGGGGTCAGAAGGCGGGTTTGACCGCCCTGACGAAGACATAGTCGCACAGGCCGCGCTTGTAAGCCTGATAGACCGCGTGGTCGAGCACGCGGCCCACGATCTCGCCGGTGACCCCGCGGATCTTCCGCAGCTCGGCGATGGCCTGGGGGCGTTGGTTCTCCACGAAATACCCGGGGATGACGTGGTCGCCGGCCGACTCGACGCGGACATCGGTGAACCCGACGCGGACCAGGGTCTCGGTATAGCCGGTGACGTTCATCACGTTGGCCGCGGGCATGTGCCACAGCCAGGGCACCACGTGGATCATCGCCCGTTCGATGAGGGTCATGGGCGGGCGCTTCATGAGGTAGTCGGCCATGACGAGGACGCCGCCGGGCTCGAGGAGGTCGAAGGCCTCGTCGAGGAACTTGGCGCGCGTGTCGAAATGGGCCACGCCCTCGATGCAGATGACATGGGTGAAGGACTCGGGCGGGAAACGCGAGAGGTCCGTGGCCGTGCCATGATGGGCGCGGATGGTGCCTCCATGCCCGGCCTTGCAGGCGCGACGATCGAGCTCCTGGACATGGGCCCAGGTGGCGTCGAGCGCATCGATGCTCTTGCAGCCGAAGGCGTTCATCAGGAGGATGTCCTGCACGCCATAGCCGCAGGCGACGTCGAGCAGGCGGGAGTCGCGGTCCAGCCGGGCCATGTTCGCGACATGGCGCACGAGGTTCTTCGCGGCCTCGACATAGTTCGAGATGATGGTGCCGTCGGGCTTGGTCCAGAGACCGAAGTTGAGATAGCCCCCATGGAACTCGCCGTAGTTCTCGGCGCCATAGCCGTAGAGCCGCTCGACGCGGCGTTCATGCGGATGTTCGTCTGACCAACGCTGACGCGTGAGTTGGTTCTCCATGCTGGCTCCTGTCTGTGAAGGTGCGCCTTTCCGAAACGAAAAGGGCTTTCCCTTCTATCATGGAAAGCCCCCTCCGTCAATCCGTTCTTGGGTCCCTAGCTCACGGACACGATGCTGTAATACGTGGTCCCGCCCGGCGTCTGCACCTCGACCTCATCCCCCTTGGCATGTCCCAAGAAGGCCTTGCCCATGGGCGACTCGTTCGAGATGAGGCCCTGCAAGGGGTCTGATTCATTGGCCCCCACGATCTTATAGGTCTTGCGCTTGCCATTGGCCTCGACCTCCAGGCTCGAACCGATGCGCACGGTCTCGGAACCGCCCAGCTCGATGACCGAGACGTTCTTGAGCATCTCCTCGATCTCGCGGATGCGGCCCTCGGCCATGCCCAGGGAGTCCTTGGCCTCGTGATATTCGGCGTTCTCCGACAGATCGCCCAAGGCCTTGGCCGCGTCGATGCGCTCGGCCAGCTCGCGGCGGGTCTTGGTCTTGAGCACGTGCAACTCGGCCTTGAGCTTTTCAAGACCTTCGGCGGTGACGTAGGCGATATCTGCCATAGAGAGTGGGACGAATGAAAACGCGCGCCTTTTCGAGGGACACGCGTAGTGTTGAAGACACGATACCGAGGCCCCCGAGGGGCGTCAAGAACGATTGACAGGAAGCCCGTTCAGGGCTATTTTGCGTCCGCTCATTGGACAAGGAGAACGTTCATGTCAGAGACGCCATTCAAGGTCACCTTCGCGCGCTGGGATGAAGGTCCGCCCCTCTGGGAGGATCGCAACCCCCGCAATCCGACCATCGCCTTGCTGCGTAACATGGCCAAGCTCCATCGCACCCACATCCATTGCCACATCGACAATGCCTGGGACCGGCAAACGCCGGCCCGGGACGAAGAGGGGCATATGCATCTCTATTATGGCCATCGCCCGCCTGGCGATGACGGCCAGAGGATGCCGCTCACCAAGGTCTTCGGCCATCCCCTCGAAAGATCGGACAGGGCGCCCTATACCGGCCCCGTGCTCGGCCGAGGCTGGATCGTGCATGACGGCGTGGGACGCGTTCCCATCGCCCAGATCATCGGCCGCTCGGCCTATGTCCTGGTCCCCGTGCACGAGCTGCCCCAAGGCGTGCAGCATGAGGTCATGGCCCGCATCCTGCAGGGCATCATGAAGAACATCGGCAAGATGTATTGGAACGAGACCGCGGACCTCCTCAACCTGCCGCCGGATGCCGACCATGTCCTCAAGGGCCTCTCCTCGGACTGGCACTCCCGGCGATACATGGGAGCCCTGATCCGCATCGTGGACGGCCGCATCGAGAAGCTCGAAAAAGAGCTCGCCGGCCTGTACTCGGAACGCCAGCGCCTCCTGGAGCTTCAAGAGCGGCTTGGGAACGTGGATGGTTCCGGTCATACCCATGACCTGTACGAGGAGTTCACGAAGCTCCGCGACATCCCCAAGGTGTCCAAGGTCTTCGCGCGGCAAGAGGGTCTGCATCTCGAGACCGCGCCGCTCATCGCGACCCATCAGGGCAAACGCTATGCCATGGGACGCTTCGAGATGCGCTTCACCCGCGACTATGCCGTGCATGTGTGGTCGCTCGAACCGACGCATCCTAAAGGCATCGCCCATCCGCATATCGGGAGCTATACCGGGTTCACCTGTTATGGCTCTGCCACCCGCGGCTTGCGGCAGATGCTTGGCGAACGGCGCCTCGTCGAAGCGACGCGGCTTGTCCTGGAATGGCTGGAACGCGGCTATACCGAAGGACAGGCCGAACACCCCATCGAACAATGGCCGGAAGCCCCTGTCGTCGAGGAGACCGCGTGATGGACGCCCTCAACTTCTCGCAGCAGGATGGCTTGTTCGACCCGGACCTGGCCCAGGACCTCATCCTCCTCGGGGCCGGGGCCGTGGGCAGTCACGCGGCGCTCATGGCGGCCAAGCTCGGCTGCCGGCGTCTCACGGTCTATGACCATGATGTCGTCAGCTCGCACAATGTCCCCATGTCGGCCTATGGCCGGCGGCAGGTCGGGGCCCTCAAGGTCCATGCCCTGCGGGACCTGGTCTTTGACCAGGCGGGCGCCGAGGTCATCCCCCTCGCCGAGGCCTATGCGACCCAGCCCCTCAGAGGCTCGGTGCTCTGCTGCGTCGACACCATGGAGGCGCGGCAGGCCATCTGGACCGTCGTGCGCGAGAACCCGCTCGTGGACGTGCTCATAGACACGCGCATCGAAGCGACCTATGGCGAGGTCTATTGCGTCCATCCGCATGACCCCGTCGAACGCAAGCTCTATGAGGCGCATCTCGCGGACGGTCCGCGTGGACCGGTCAGGCAGATCTGCGGACGCCATGGCATCGCCTATCTCATCGGCCTCACGGCCGCCTATGCCTGCTATCTCTTGGCGCAACACTGGAAAGGAGAACGCGCGGACGCTATCTTACGTTTCTCGCTCGGCGAGAAGCCCTTTTTAGCGGCCATAGACGCCCACAACAGAAAAAAACCGCCGGGCTTCTATGTCGGCGACCGTCTCGTCGTGGACCTGGACGATCCCCCCAACTTCGACAGCAAAGGAGAGACCTGATGTCATCCAACAAGCCCTCATGGCTCCGCCGCGCGCTCATCGCGCTCGGCTTCGTCAGCCCCCCGACCCCGCCGCCGGAACCGCCGGCCGCGGTGGACCCGCCGGCTCCCCCGCCCCCCGCGCCGCCTGCGCCGGAGCCCGAGCCGCAAGCGGCCCAGCCCGACCCGGAGCCGGAACCTGCGGCTCCCCCTCCGGAGGCCGAGGCCCCGGCGCCCGAACCTGCCGTTTGCGAGCCCGAAGGCCTGCCCATCCCTCCCCCGCCCCTGCATACCGTCACGGTGAAATACGTGCCGTCAGGCGGCGAAGGGTGGGAGAAGCCCTACGAGACGCGGAAGGCCGGCTTCACGGCCAAGGAGGTCTGCGACTCGTTCAGCCTCGACGCCGCGAGCCACAACCTGGCTTTCGACGAGAGCCCCATCCATCCCGAGACCGAGTTCCATCCTCCGGACGATGCGGGCGACACCTGCCATGTTCTCCTCGTGACCGAACGCGTTCAAGGCTCCTAGCCCCCTCACCGACCCTCCTGGTCGGTTTTTCATTGTTTGACCGACACGCGGAAAACGGATAGCTTTTGACGGCTCGTTCACAGGAGGCACATATGCGTTCACGCAAAGGCTCATGGTGGCAAAGACTGCTCGGCCTGGGCCCATCGCCCGCGCCTCTCCCTCGACCGACACAACCGACCCTCACCGTGACCGTGAAAGAATGGTCGGGCGTCTACACGAGCACCATGCTCTGGTCGCGCGAAGGCGCCAAGGTCCACGTCGTCTGCGATTTCCTCGACCTTCGCGAGGCCTCGGGCAAGAAATACGACCTCGTCGTGGACGGCCTGCCCGTGACGCGCGACACCTTCCTGAAATTCGAGGAGAGCTCAAGCCATCATCTCGTCATCACGGAACGCCGCGACCCCTGACCCGCTCACCGACCCTCTGGTCGGTTTTTTATTTTTTCCCCGCCTGCTTCCGCGCATACCAGGCATCCAGGATCTTGCGCGCGACCGGGGTGGCGTTCACCGATCCCTCGACGCCTTCCTCGACCAGGACGGTCACCACCACCTCGGGCTTCTCATAGGGTGCGAACGAGGTGAACCAGGCGTGATTGCGCCTGTCCTTGCGCCATTGGGCCGTGCCCGTCTTGCCCGCAACATGGACCGGGAAGTTCGCGAGCGAGCGACCGGACCCGTAGATGACCGTATCGCGCATGCCTTCGCGCACCGTTTGCACATAGCCAGGGTCGGCCACCGTGTCTGACGCGGAAGAGAACAGGATGCCTTGGGTCCCAAGGCCGTACAGCACATGCGGCTGCACCAGATGTCCGCCGTTCGCGATGGTGGCCGTGATGCGCGCGATCTGGAGCGGGGTCACGAGCAGGTCTCCTTGGCCGATGGAGAGATTGTAGGTGTCGCCGACATACCAACGCTCGCCCTTGGTCTGTTCCTTCCATGTCTTGCTCGGCACGAAGCCCGGCTGCTCGCCCGGCAGGTCCAAGCCCGTCTTGGCGCCAAGGCCGAAGATGCGCAGCCATTTTTCGAGCCGGTCCACGCCCAAGCCGATGAAGCCGTCATAGCCGCCGCCGATATAGTAGAAAAAGGTGTTCACCGACCAGGCGATGGCCTTGCGCACGTTCACGACGCCATGGCCGCCGGCCTTCCAGTCGGGGAAGAACACGCTGCCGATGTGTATGCCGCCGACCGAATGCACGGTGGTGTTCGGCGTGATGACGCCTTCGGCCAAGGCGGCCGTGGCATAGGCCGGCTTGATGGTGGAACCCGAGGGGAACACGCCGGCCCAGGCGCGCGGCAAAAGCGGATGGCCCGGATCGTTCAGGAGCGCGGCATACAAGGTCGAGGAGACGCCGCCGGAGAAGAAATTATTGTCATAGGCCGGCAAGGACACGAGGGCCATGATGGACCCGTCGCGCGGGTCCATGACCACGGCCGACCCGCTCGAGGCATGGGCCATGGCCAGGCGCTCACGCAAGGCGCTCTCGGCCACCTGCTGCAGTTCGGCACTGATGGAAAGCGTCAGGTCCATGCCGTCCACCGGCGCCTCATCGGCCACGAGGTTGGTCACGCGATTGTGCGCATCCACCTCATAGGCCTTGAGCCCGGGTTTGCCGCGCAAGGGCTTTTCATAGGACGCCTCGGCCCCGGTCTTGCCGATGAGGTCGGTCTGGCGATAGCCCTCGGGCCTATGGTCCGCCAATTCGTCCGGCGAGATGTTCCCCACATACCCGAGCACATGCGACAGGCTTTGCACCGCATGCGAGGCGGGATACGAGCGCTTGCTGCCCACCTCGACGCGCAAGGCCGGGTCATCGCCCAACAACACCTGGAGCGCGATGGCGCGGTCATAGGGAATGTCGCGCTTGAGCACCATCTCTTGCGTGGGATCGGTGGACGAGGCCACCACGGCCTGCAGCCCCGTGGCGTCTATGCCTGCCGCGCGTGCTACGGCGGTCAATCGCGCATCACGCTCGGCCTGATCGCGAGGCAAAAGCCAGGGCACGGTGATGATGTCGAAGGACGGCGCATTATCGGCCAACACGTATCCGTCGCGGTCACGGACGATGCCGCGTCTTGCCGGCACGACCTCGCGACGCAGGCGATTGTTCTCGGCGCGTATGGCGAAATCCTTTCCCTGTATGACCTGCATCCAAAAGGCCCGGCCAATGAGCCCGATGACGAGCAAGCCCATGAGCCCGGTCCACATGAGGAAACGCTTGGTGGGGAAAGGCGCGCCCAGATACATGGGGCGGTCCTTGATGGCCGTGAGCTCGTCTTCGAACAAGGCCTCATGCGCCACCTGCTCGGTGTGGCGTATCTTCACTTTGAGGCCGGTCCCCTCTTGGGTCCAACGGAAAGGGTCCTGATCAGCCATACCAATACGTGCGCATGGCCCGGCGCGTCTCGCCGGCGCCGCGCATGGTCCGCCGCACGAGCAAGCTCACGAAGAAGGCGCCGGACATGATGAGGATGTCGGACGCGGGCACGGCCCACCACGGCGTGGCCGAGAACCAGGACGCGCCGGCATTCCAGGATGCGCGGCGCAGGACATCGACGCCGAGCACCCAAAGGTTCTCGCAGGCCCGCGCCACGAGGCAGAGCGCGATGGCCGCGTAGAGGGAGCGATTGGTGAACACGGTCTTGGCCATGAGCCCCAGGCCGAAGGCGATGAGGAGATAGGCGGCGAGCAAGAAATACGGCGCATCCACGGACAGGACATCCGTGACCAGACCGGCCACGCCCGCGAACACGAGAGCGGCCTCGGGCTGCTCATAGAGCACGAAGAGCGCGATGCCCGGCGCGATGGGGTGTATGCCGCTCGCGATCACGGGGGCAAAGCCCCACACGGTGGCCTCGTACAGGCCGGCGAGCAGGCCGCCGAACAGGGCCAAGAGACCGGGGCGCAGCCGCATACTATTGGCCCATGCCCGGGCGCAGCACGGCGGGACGCAAGACGGCCACGAGCTGCAGGCGCTCGGGCCGCGCCAAAGGCTCGAGGCTCGCGGTCTTGAAGGGGTCGGTGGGTTTGCCCTCGATCTCGTTCACGAGCGCGATGGGCAAGTTGGGCGGGACTTTTTCCTCGGTGCCTGCCGTGACCACGACATCGTTCGCCTTGAGCGACTCGCTTTGCGGCACCAGGGTGAGCCGCGCGACGCCGTTCCCCTCCCCCTGCACCAGGCCATAGAGCCTGTCGCCGGAAAGCGGTGACGCGGCCACGCGGCTCGAAGGGTCGGCGGCCAGGGTCACGGTCGAGACGCGTTCGCGCAGGGTCGTGACCTTGCCCACGTAGATGCCGTCCCCGGCCACCACGGCCATGCCCAGCTCGATGCCGTCGCTCGACCCGCGGTCGATGAGGATGGTGGCGCGGGTGATGTCCGTCGAACGCGCGATGACGCGGGCGGACACATGGTCATACCCATTATCTGCCAGGAACTTGGCGGTCTCACGCAGCATGCGGTTCTCTTCCTCGAGCGCCTTGAGCTTCACGTAATCCACGCTGACGGCGGCAAGACGGGCCTCCAGGTCATGCGCCCGGGCCTCGAGCTCGGCAGCGCTTGCCCGGGTCGGCTCGCGGCTGCCCCAGGTCTGGCCCACGAAGGACCCGAAGCGCGCGAGCGGCAACAAAGCCGCGCGCAAGGCGTCTTCGGCGGGACGCAAAAAGCCCACCGCATGCAGGAGCAGGATGACGACCAGGCCGCCCGTGATGGCGGCCGCGCGCAAGGCGGGCGAACGCATGTATCGAAAGGGTTAATTGGCCCGGTCCGAGGAGGGCATGGCCACGTCGGCCAGCAATTTGGGGTCCTGCAACACGATGCCGCAGCCGCGGGCCACGGCCGTGAGCGGATCATCGGCCACGCGCACGGGCAATCCCGTGCCTTCGGCGATGGCCTCGTCGATGCCGCGCAGCAAGGACCCGCCGCCCGTGAGCACGATGCCCTTGCGGTAGATGTCGGCCACGAGCTCGGGCGGCGTGATCTCGAGGATGGACTTCACGTGGTCGATGATGGCCTTGATGGAACGCGACAAAGCCTCGCGCACCTGGCCGTCATTGATGACGATCTCGCGCGGCAGGCCCGAGAGCAGGTCGCGTCCGCGCAAAGGCACCTCGATGCGTTCGGCCAAGGGCACGGCCGAGCCGGCCTCGATCTTCACTTCCTCGGCCACGCGTTCGCCCAAGAGGAGATTGAACACGTCGCGTGCATATTGGATGATGTTCTTGTTGAGCTCGTCGCCGGCGATGGGGATGGACTTGGCCGTGACCACGCCGTTCAGCGAGATGACGGCGATCTCGGTGGTGCCGCCGCCCAGGTCGACGATCATGTTGCCGACCGGGTCGGAGATAGGCAGGCCGATGCCGATGGCGGCCGCGAGCGGCTCCTCGATGAGGAAGACCTCGGCCGCGCCGGCGGAGAGCGCGGCATCGCCCACGGCCTTGCGCTCCACCTCGGTGACATCAAGCGGCACGCCCACCACCACACGCGGACGCGGGGCAAAGACCATGCGATCGCGATTGATGCGGTCGAAGAAATACCGGAGCATCTTCTCGGTCACCTCGAAGTCGGCGATGATGCCGCGCTGCAAGGGACGGGTCACGTGGATATGCGGCGGGCAGCGGCCGATCATGGCGCGCGCCTCCTCGCCCACCGAGAGCACTTGCCCCGTGCGCATGTTGATGGCCACCACCGAGGGCTCTTGGATGAGCACGCCTTTGCCCTTCACATGCACGAGGGTGTTGGCCGTGCCCAGATCTATGCCCAGATCACGAGAGAAGCGCTGCAAAAGCCGGGTCTTCATACATGTCCCATCTTAGACATGCCGAACACCCGAGACAAGACGCTTTTTGTCAACCCCGACGGGCCTCCTGGACCACTAAAGACAGGTATTCTATGAGACCGGCCACGGCCAGCATGATGAGCAGGACCCACCAGGTGAACCAGCCCTGCGCCGTAAGCCCCAAAGAGAGGGCCGTGATGAGGGAAAGCAGGACGCCGTGACGGAACGAGGTGCGCACATCGCGGGCCAGCACCAAGCGCTCGCGGCCAAAGGCCTTGCGCAGCAAGAGCTCGATCAGGCTCAAGGTGCCGATGAGGGCCATGATGAGGGTCAGATAGAACATGACGAAACCCACGATGCCGGACTCATCGGGGTTCACGCTTTGCAGGACCAGGACCCAGGCACCCCAGGACAAGGCGGTGCCGAACAGCATCAAGAGCAGATAGGCCACGAACGACATGGAGGCAGTATATCACGCGCTCAAAACCCTTCGGACACGATGAGGAGTTTTTGCACGGCCTTTTCGCCCAATTGGCGGTTCACTTCGTTCAGGAGGCGCGTCTGTTCGAGTCCGAGCTGCTGTTTGGCGGCAGGAGATGTCGTGGACGCCTTCAACACGCCGTCCTTGAACGAGACCAAGGTGACCAGGGCGGCGCGTTCCTCCCCCCATAATTTTCCCAAGATGCGCCCCCAGGCCTCGAAGATGCGGGCGATGCGCAGCTCCGAAGATTGCGGGGCGCTGCTCCGCATCTTTTGAGCAAGGATATTGCGCATTGCGTCAAAGCTCATAGGCGACGAAACTCACAGATGTTCTTGAAGTCGCAGTTCTTGCACACGAAGGGCGAAGGCGACGGCTGGAAGTCCGATATCAGTATAGCCTGCATGCGCTCCACGAGCTCTTGCCGATATTCCTCGCGCTTCTCCCCTTGCAGGATTGGCACGTCCACCACGGTGCCGTCTTGGATATACACATAGGCCAAGCGTCGTATGTCCATGCCCTTGTCCTCCATCGCGATCTGATAGATCCACAATTGCTCCTTGTCCTGCTTCTCGATGTCGTCGGCCGTCTTGGGCCTGCCCGTCTTATAATCGAAGATGATATGGCCGCCTTCGGGCAGGGTGTCTATGCGGTCCACGGAACCTTTGAGCGAATGTTCGCCCACATGCCAATCGAAAGGCAGTTCGAGGAAGGCGACATTCGGTATCTGCTCGGACCACAGCGCATGTAGGCGCTTCACGGCCTCGCGGCCCTCGGCATAATAGCGTTCGCGGTCCGCAGCCGTGGGATACCAGTCGTCATGCGCGGCCCAATGCTCTTCATAGGACTTTAAACATTCTTCCAAGGTCACGCGGAAACCGTTCTGCGGGGCCCCCGCCTGCGCGGTGGCGACGGCAAGCGCGCCAAACAGGTCTGCCTGCAGCATGGCGCCCCGCTCCACATGGGCGAGCAGGATGTCATGCAAGGTATTGTGTATGCATTGCCCGAAGTTCTTTTGATGATTGCCGAGCTTGGGGATGCGATAGACATGCTCGAACTTGTATTGCAGCGGGCATTTGCGGAAAGCCGCGAGCTGGGTAAAGGAAAAGCGGCGTTTCAGCGCATAATGGACGGCCGTGGACGCGCGTTCATCCTCATCCGGCGCGGGCGCGGTCACGAGGCGGGCAAGCTCGGCCACCTCTTCGGCGGGCGGGACCTCGAGATCGGCCTCGCCTAAAAAGGCGGACGGCTTCTTTTTCCGCACGCCGCCATACGAATCCGCGCCCGTGAGGGTCAAACTGTCCTTGGCGCGCGTCATGGCCACATACATGAGGCGGCGCTCCTCCTCGATATGCGCATCGCCCTCCATGGGAAGCCTCTCGTTCACGAGACCGTCTGGAAGCGGGATCTCTTCGCTCCGCGCGCGGGTCGGGAACCGCTGATCTACCATCGAAACGATAAAGACATGCGTGAACTCCAAGCCTTTCGATGCATGCACGGTCATGACCGCGACATATTCCGGCCCGGCATCCGCATCGGTCTGCAGCGCGCCCTCTTCCCCGCTCTCGATCTCGAGCTTGAACTCGTCCATGAAGCCCTTCATCGAGGGCGCTCGGGTGCTCTGTTCATACCGCTTGATGCGGTTCGCGAAAGAATTGAGATAGCCGATGGTCTCGATGCGTTCTTCCTCGGGCAATTTCATGATCTTGGCGAGATAGCCGGTCTTGTCTATGACGAGCTGCAGCATCTTGAGGGGCCTTTCGCGCTTCGCCGCCAAAGCCAGGTCATCCGCGACGCGCACGAAGTCACGCGCTTTGCGCATGCCGGCCTCCCCTACCTCGTCCTGCAGCTTTTTGTCATGCGTGTCGTTCAAGGCGCCCCACAGCGAGCCTCCGGTCTTGCGCCGCGCATGCTCCAAATAGCCCGCCACCTCGCGCGAGGTGAAATCGCAGCACGGCGCCGTCATCGCCCGCCACACGGCCGCGCTCTCATGATAGCCGTCGAAGAGCGAGAAAAAGGCCGTGATGTCCACGATGACGGGTTTCGCGTACAGGCCGCGCAAGGCCACGAAGCGATATGGGATGCCATGGCGCTCCAAGGCCCCGATGAAGGGTTCGGCCCCATCGTTCGAACGCGACAAAATGGCCATCTCGTTCCATTTGACGTTCGGGTCCGCCGCCTTGAGCTCCTTGATGCGTTTCGCCACGCCCTCGGCCTCGTCTTCGAGGGTCTTGAACCAGGCCACGTCTACCATCCCGCCCTCTCCGCGCGCGGCCTCCAGGCGTTTGCTCAATCCCGTGTCTTTGAGCCGTACTTCGAGGCGATTGGGGTTATTGCATTGGATGAAATTGTAGGCGCAGTCGAGGATCTCTTGGTTGGAGCGATAGTTCTGCGTGAGCGCCACCGTCTTCGCCGCGGGATAATCGTCGCGGAACTGCAGGATGTTCGCGAGGGATGCCCCGCGGAACTTATAGATGGCCTGGTCATCATCGCCCACGACGGTCAGGTTCTCGTTCCCGCCGGCCAAGAGCTTGATCATCTCGTATTGGGCCCAGTTGGTGTCCTGGAACTCGTCCACCATGACATAGCGGAAGCGCGCTTGCAGCTCTTTGAGCACGCGCGGGCGCTCACGCAACAGACGCAAGGTCTCGACGATGAGGTCACCGAAGTCCAAAGCCCCTTCCTCGCGCAAGATCTTGCGATAGGCGAAATAACAATCCGCGATCTCCTTGAGGCGCGCTTTCTCCCCGCTCACGAACTCGCCATCGCCGTCGAGCACGAGGTTCTCGGCAAAGGTCAGGTATTGCTCCGGGCTCACGCCTTCGTCCTTGGCGCGTGATATGTGCTTCTGCAACGCGGAGAGAAAGCGCATCGGATTGCCGAGCGGCCGATATTGGTCGAGCGGCAATTCCTCGAAGCGGCGCTTGAGCAAAAGCCACGCATCGGTCTCGTTCAACAAGCGGAAACGGTTCGGCAAGCCGATCTCAAGCGCATATTGCTCCAAAATACGTTGGCAAAAGGCATGGAAGGTCGATATCCAAAAATCGTATGTGCCATTGGGAAGCTGGGCCAAGACGCGGTCCTCCATCTCGCCCGCGGCCTTTTCCGTGAAGGTCAGGGCCAGGATGTTCTCGGTCTTGAGCTTTTCCGTGTTCAGCAAATGCACGTAGCGCCGCGTGAGCACGGTCGTTTTGCCCGTGCCCGCGCCTGCCACGATCAAGAGCGGCCCCGCGCCATGCATCACGGCCGCGGATTGGGCTTCGTTCAGGCCTTCCAACAGGTCCTTTTCCTCCGACATGCGCCCAAGCGTATTCGACCGTCACGCTCTTGGCCAGGACGTTAACGCAGGTTCGGCCCCTTGGCCTCTTCGACGAGCCGCGCAATGACCTGTTTCGCCTTTTCGACCGTATCGCCGTCGACCGGCTTCACGAAACGGAGCTCGTACTGGTTCCTCGGGGCATCCTCGTGGAACCCGACGGTAAGCCAATCGACATGGACGAACTCGCCGGTCGCTTGATAGACCTTCTGCGCCACCGTATCCAGGTCCAGCTTGTCCAATTCACCGCTCCCGTATGTGAGCCCGCGACCATCGCGTGGGGTGTTCCACACCGTATATGCCACCTCGAACAATTTTCTTCCCGTCTTCTCGTCGATCTTGAGCCGGTTCGGATAGGCATGCTGCTCGTATACTTTCTTTTGTATCTCTTGGGCCGCGGCATTGTGCACGGCCTTGCGCGACCTATCCAAATTCTCCAGGAGCTTCAGCTTTTTATCCTCCGGCAATTGGCGTTCCGCAACTCCCTCGATCTGCCGTATCAGGTCTTTGTATTGCTCAAAAACATTCACGCCAACGAGATACTGCAGGCTCTCGTACTCGTCTTTGCGCGAACCCTCGGTCTGGTCAAAGAACGTGAAAGAGACGAGGTCGGCCTTTTCCACGCTGTCTGAACGCTTTCGACCCAGGTCGGTCACGAAAACATCTTTCAGGGTCGCCAATCTCTTTCCGTCTTGGTCATGGAGCTCGACCTTGCTCCGATCGATCTCGGCCAAGGTCTGGTCCAATCGGTCGACGGCCATCTTCTCCATGCGTTGCTGGGCCGTCATGACGCTTCTTTGCTCCTTGGGCTTTTCACCTGAAGCGGTTTTCTCGTACATATGCGAATGCGTTGAGCGCATTCTAACAGGACGCGCCTTGGTCTACAAAACCGATAGTTCCCGCTTATTCGACCGTCACGCTCTTGGCCAGGTTGCGCGGCATGTCCGGGTCATGGCCCTTGGCCACGCTCGCGGCATAGGCGAACAATTGCAATGGGATGATGGCGAGTATCGGCGTGAGCATCTCGAGCGTCTGCGGGATATGGATGACCTCGGTCGCGAGGCGCGAGATGTCCGCATTCCCCTCGGTCGCGAGGGCGATGACCGGCGCGCCCCTGGCTCGCACCTCCTCGATTGCCGACAAGGTCTTTTCGTAGACGGAATCGCTCGGTGCGAGGACAAGGACAGGGAAGGTCGGGTCGAGCAAGGCGATGGGTCCATGCTTCATCTCGCCGGCGGCATAGCCTTCGGCATGGATATAACTGATCTCTTTGAGCTTGAGGGCGCCTTCATAGGCGATGGGCGCGCAATATTTGCGGCCAAGATAGAGCATGTCCGTACGTGTCGCATACTTCCGGCCTAATTCCATGACGGCCTCGCGGTCGGCGAGCACGCGCGCGATGAGGTCAGGTAAGCCTTCCAAGGCCTCGACGATGCGGCGACCTTGGTCCAAAGACATCTGGCGCTGGCGGCCCAGGAAGACGGCCAGCATGGCAAAGACCGTGCATTGCGACAGAAAAGCTTTGGTCGAGGCTACGCCGATCTCCGGTCCCGCATGATTGTAGACGCCGGCATCGGTCTCGCGCGCGATGGTGGAGCCCACCGCGTTCACGATGCCGAGGGTCAGCGCGCCTTTCATCTTTGCCTCGCGAATGGCGGCCAAGGTGTCGGCCGTTTCCCCGGATTGCGATACGGCAAGCACGGCCGTGCGCGCATTGATGAGCGGCTGGCGATAGCGGAACTCGCTGCCCAATTCCACCTCGACCGGGATGCCCGCATGCTCCTCGAGCATGTATTCGCCGACCAGGCCCGCATAATACGCGCTGCCGCAGCCCACGATGATGAGGCGGTCGATGTCGCGCAGGCGAGATGCCACGTCGCGCAGGCCGCCGAGCACCACATTCCCCTCCTCGGCCTGCAAACGCCCGCGCAAGGTATTGCGTATGACCTCGGGCTGTTCGAGCATCTCTTTGAGCATGAAATGAGGATGCCCCTGCTTTTGCACGTCCTCGACCGACCATTCCAAGTGTTGCGGCGCTTTTTCGACGGGTCGGAGGTCCAGCGAGCGTATCGAATATCCGTCCGGACCGAGCAAGGCCATCTCGCCATCGTCGAGATAGATGGCCTCGCGGGTATGCGCGAGCAAGGCGCTGGCATCGGACGCGAGGAAGAGTTCGCCCTTGCCCACGCCGAGCACGAGCGGGCTCCCCAAACGCGCGGCCACGATATGCCCGGGATGCGCCGCGCTCACGACGGCAAGCCCATACGTGCCGCGCACCTGCCGCAAGGTCTGTTGCACGGCCGCGACCAAGCCCTCGGCCGTCGTTTCCGCCTCGCTCAACGCCTCTTCGATGAGATGCGCCAAGACCTCGGTGTCGGTGTCCGAGGTGAACAGATGCCCGCGGTCTTCGAGCCCGGCCTTGAGCTCGGCATGGTTCTCGATGATGCCATTGTGCACGACCGCGACATCGCCTTGGCATGACCGATGTGGATGCGCGTTCTTCTCCACCGGCGGCCCATGGGTGGCCCAGCGCGTATGCGCGATGCCCGTGGTCCCTTCCATGGGCCCATAGGCCAATTTGGCATCGAGCGCCGCGATCTTGCCCGAGGCGCGTTCGACCTCTATCCCGACCCCGTCCAGCACGGCCACGCCGGCCGAGTCATACCCGCGGTATTCCAAACGCCGCAGGCCGTCGATGAGTATCGGCAGGGCCTGTCGCGAACCGACATAGCCGACGATGCCGCACATATATCCCGACTATATCACCTCCGCCGTCCCTCACAATCCTTGGTTGATGTTCGTGGTCAGACCTTGTTCGACCGCCGTGTCATAATCCGTCTTGCTCTTGATGTCCGTGCCAAAGGAATAGTCCGTGTAGAACGCCTCGTCTATGTCATCGATCCGGGTGTTCCACGCATCGCCGTATATGGCCTTGGCCACGTCTTCCGATGTCACCCAGCGCAACACGCCGCCTTTGCCCACGGCATAGACATTGGGCACGCTCTGGAACTTCACCATGCGCGTCCCCGGGCGATACGGCACGTTCTTGCCAAGCGGGATGACGCTCATGGCCGAGATATCGAGCTCGACCACCGTACTGAAATCCGCATACCAGGTGAAGAACACCTTGCTGTTCGGGAAGGCATGACGTTTGCCGTCCACGCCCTGGAAATACACGGCATGGCAGGGGTCTTCGACGGGTGCGCCATCGGCGCAGGCCAATTTGATCAATCGTCCCGCATCGCTCGTGACGCTCGTTTGAGGCGCCGGCGTCTCGCTGCTCGAGGTCGCGGCAGGCGTAGGAGTGGTGGTCTGCGGCGATGGCGTCGGCGGCGGGGTCGTGGACGGCGTATTGAAGGGCGACTGTCCTTGGGACAGGGTCATGTCATTGCCCATGGTGCTGCCCGTGAAGGCCGGCGTGTCCGCGACCGCCCCCTCGACCCAAATGGCGGTATTGGGGCCGGAATTGGCCTTGCCCTGGGTGTCACGGCAAAAGACGAAGGCGATATGGGATCCGCCGCTCGTGAAGGTATAGGCCTTGCTGGCCAAACCGCCGGAAAGGCCCATGTCCCCGACATCCACCAGGTCTACATACAAATTGCAGGACTGTATGCCGCCGGCCGCGCTGACCACGGCCGAAAAGTTCGTCGGCACGTTCACGGTGGTGCTCACGGGCGTGACCGCGTTGATCACGGGCGTCTGCGCCAGCGCAGGGATGGCGACCGCGGACAGGGCCGCGACGAGCGCGCCGGCGACGAGCGGACGGAGGGGACGTTTCATGCCGTCATGATAACACGCGCCATGAGGGGATAAGAAAAAAGCCCCGGAGGGGGCTGAGGAAGGTCAAGCGCAGCGACGTCTCGGCCTGGACCGAGGGAGGATCAGGCAGAACAGTCCAAGGGCGAAGGCGCGGCCGGCGGCCTGGTCCAGGCCGTTCTCGACCTCTTCCTTGGTGAGGCCCATGTCGCGAGCCACGTCTGTCGCGATGGCCGGAACCTCGGTCCCAACGGCCCAGACGGTCTGCATGCGGTACCGTCTCGCGTGCGCGTCGAAGATGAGCTGGAACGAGGTCTGCGCCTCGCCGTTCGGCGATGCTCGCGCGAGCATCACGATGACCTCATCGATGACGTGCCCGGCATCGGGGGAAGACCTGGCGTGCAGGAGATGCAGGCGCATCCCCTCCCGCACCATGTGCGCGATGTAGATCATGGCATCCACGTGAACGGGCCAGATCTTGCACAAGGGCGGCAGGTGTTTTCGCCTGATGAGGCCGATGTCGCACCCTATGGCCAATGACAGGAGATAGGCGAACTCGTTCATCGTTTCCCCGCCCACGGCGCCTACTCGGCTGCCATGGCGCGCGAACGCCTCTTGGGACCGGGCTTGCGTGCCGACGGGGAGACCGCGGCGCTGCACAGGCCGGCCACGAAGGCGCGGCCGGCGGAGCGGTCCATGCCCCGGACGATCTCGTGAGCGGTCAGGCCCATCTCCTTCTTGAGGCGCGCGATGATCTCCTGACCCCGGCCGATGATGTCGCCGAGGTCGACGACATAGGTCCGCGTCTCGGGGTGGAAGCGCACCTTGATGCGCGTCGTCTTCCCCGGGTAGGCATGCTCATAGGTGATGAGCAGCCAGTTGAGCCCGGATTGGTCGAGCGACACGTATCTTTCCTCCGTGCCACGTGCATGTACCGCGCCCCTGTGCACGGTCGGGACCTTCATCCCGAACTCGTTGGCCAAGCGGGCGAGATGGCACCACTCCTTGAAGAGGATCGTGTCGGGTGTCGTTCCTGCTTTTCCTGCGTTCATCGCATGCTCCTTGTGTGCGTGTTGGAATATGAAGGGGCGGATAGCCGAAACTACCCGAAAACGGGTCTTTTGTCAACCCTACAGCCTCCCCTCTTCGATGCCTGTCCGTATCTTGGCCATGAGGGCCAGATAGAAGCGCACGTTCGCGAGCGTCATCAGGCGATAGGCCAGCAGCTCCTCCACGCTGAACAGATGCCGCACATAGCCGAGGCTATAGCGCGAAAGCTCGTCCGCGACCGGGTCGCCGGGCTCCGGAGCCACGAGCGGTTCCTTGGACAGTCGGAACTTTTCGTTGGTGACGTGTATGGTCTCGTAAAAATCCGGCTTGGTGAGGTCATCGTGCACGAAGCGATACAGCATGCCGTGTCGGGCGTTCCGGGTCGGCAACACGCAGTCGAACATGTCTATCCCCCGTTGCACATAGGCCACGATCTCATGCGGCTGGGCGCCGCCCATGAAATAGCGCGGGGCATCGGCCGGCATCACGCCGTCGAGCGCCGCGACCACCTTGCAGGATTCCTCGAAAGGCTCGCCCACGGAGAGGCCGCCGATGGCATAGCCGTCGAAACCTATCTTCGCGAGCGCCTTGGCATGGTCCTTGCGCATGGCGAGATCGGTGCCGCCCTGCACGATGCCGAAGAGCTTGCCACCGGGATTGTTCGAGGTCTCGAGCCCGGCATCGAAGGCGCGCTTGGACCGCTCGGCCCAGCGCAAGGTACGGGCCAGGGAATCCTCGAGATACGCCTTGTCGCTCCCTGCCGGCGTGCATTCGTCCAAGACCATGGCGATGTCGCTGCCGATGGCCTGCTGTATCTCCATCGAAAGCTCGGGCGTAAGCAGATGCCGCGAACCGTCGATATGCGACGCGAAATGCGCGCCCTCTTCGACGATCTTGCGCATCTTGGCGAGGGAAAAGATCTGATACCCGCCCGAGTCGGTCAGGAGGGCGCCGTTCCAGGACATGAAATGATGCAAGCCCCCGAAACCGCGCAGCACCTCGAGACCCGGTCGCAGATAGAGATGATACGTGTTCGAGAGCAGGATGGGGCTTCCCAGGCGCTCGATATCGGCCGAGGACAAGGTCTTCACCGAGGCCTTGGTGGCGATGGGCATGAAAAAAGGCGTCTGGAGCATGCCATGCGCCGTCTGAAGACTGCCGCGGCGGGCCTTGGAGACCTTGGACCTCGCTTTCAGGGAAAAGATATCACTCATGATGCGTGTGGAAATTGGCCAATTTGGCCCAGGGATGACGCTTGGCGATGAGGACGAGGGCGACGATGGCGACCGCGAGCCCGATGAAGACCAAGAGCCCGCGCGGTTTGCCGAGATTATCCCCTGCCACGGTGAAGGCGATCACGGCCGGCAAGGTGCCGAGGAAGGTCCCTGCCATGTAGTCCCGGAACTTGATGCCGGTCATGCCCGCGCCGAAATTCACCACGTCGAAAGGCACGAAGATGAGGCGCAACACGAGGATGGCCGTGAACCCGTCCTTGGTCAGGGCCTCGTCATAGACCTTGAGGCGCCCGTGTTCGCGCTTCGAGAGGAACTCGCGTCCGAGGAGACGGCCCACGGCAAAGGCCAGGGCGGCCGAGATGTTCGCGCCCAGGATGTTCAGCACGGTCCCGAACACGGGGCCGTACAAAGACCCGGCCGCGACCTCGACGATTGAGCTGGGCAAGAACAAAAAGGTCCGCAGCACATAGGCCGCGAGCAGGACGAGCGGCCCCCACAAACCGGCATGGCGCATGAAGACGCGCAGGCCATGCGGCAGATGCCGCCAATCCATGCCGGTGGCCATGAACCACGAGGCGCCCCTCCACCACAACAAGGCCCAGAACGCGACGGCCAACAACCGCAGCACGGTCTTGGCGCGGTTCTTGGACATCATCACGATGAAGGCGCGGGCGGTCATCATTGCAGTTCTTCCTTCTTCTCCTTCATGAAGCCGAACCATTCCTCGAGCACGCGCAAAAAGATCTTGTACGGCGCCTCGATGACGAAGTCGAACAAGAAGAGGAAGACGTTCAGGCGCGAGATGGAACGCGAGAGCCACAATCCCGCCTGGAGCACGGGCAAGGACACGAAGTCCACGAGCATCGAGGTGAGGCGCGGCTTGTCCTCGATGATGACGTATTCCTGCGCGCCATGACGCAGGCGGAAGGCGAAAAAGCTCACGAGACACAGGAAGAACACGAAGATGGTCTCGGACACCCAGGTGAAATGCAAAGCCTCGAGCATCAGATAGAGCAGGCCGAAGGAGAAGGCGAACATGAGGGCATAGCCCACGCGGAAGGCCAGGACGCCCATGGCCGAGCGTTTGGGCGGCACGCGGATCTCGCGCAACGGGATGGCGCCTGCCGTGAGCAAGGCCGCCATGTTCTCTTGGATGCGGGCGGTGTTGTCCTTGCCCGGCAGGCGGATGACGGCCGAGATGAGCACCATGAGGGCCGGCGGGAACAGCAAGTTGATGGCGAGCGACACATGCGAGACCTCGCCATACCAATAGCGCTCGACCGGGACCTCGAGCAGGAGGGCGATGAGCATCTTGGTGGCGAACAGATACAAGGTCGCGCGGAAGGCGCCGCGGCGCAGGCGTCCTTTGGCATCGGCATAGCGGCGTTCCGCGATCTTGGCCACGGCCGTGCGCAAGGCCGCGGGATCGGATAAGAGCGCGGGCAGGTCGGCCTTGGGCTCGAGCAGGGCATCATGCGTCAGGTTCAAGGACACGGCCCAGGGTTTGACCGCGCGCTGCAGGCGCAAGGCCAAGGGATGCGTGAGCGAGCGCTTGATGCGCCGCTCGACGCCCACCAGACGCTCGGCCATGGCCTGCGGGCGCTCCTGCCACTCCGAGGCGCGCAGCCATTCCGGCACATAGGCGCGCAGCAATTTGAAGGCGATCAGGTCGGCGTCCGCCTTATGCAGGGTGCGATAGCAGGCGATATAGACCTGCAGGCGCAGGTCGGCGGGCGAGATCTCGAAGCCGCGCACTTGCATGCGATCGGCGAGGCGCTCGTACAAAAAGGTCACCAGGGCCTTTTCGCGCGAGGCGTCCACCAAGGCCTCCTCGATCTCGACCGAGAGCACGGCCTCGAACCATTCATAGTGCTCGACCCCGCCCACGTGGCAGGAACGCACGGCCAGGTATTTCGCCACGATGGCGGCGGCGCTCTCGAACAGGTGCTCGTCGAGCTCGCCGTTCGGCAGATAGCGTGCGCCGATGAGCTCGCGGATGAGCTGTTCGGCGATGGCGCGCGGGTCGTTCTCGAGCACCATCTGACGCTTGAGGATGCGCAGGATGGCGGCCTTGCGCAGGACATGCTCGTCCTTGTAATCCACGGCATTGCGGATGCGCTCGTACAAAAAGGCGAAGCGGCTCACGGCCGCATGCACGGTGATGCGCGCGTCCTGCGGCACCTCCGGCGGTTCGCGAAGCACCAGCGCGGCGCGCAGTTCTTCGACGAGACCGGGGGTGAATCCGTCCATACGTTCGTTGATGGGTCAGTTCTGAAATGGTAGCATCGAGGCCTTCGCGTATGAACTTCCAAGAGGTCGTGTCCAGCGCACCGGGACAGGCATGGGAAAGCGTCTCGCGCCTGTTCCCCGGACTGTCGTCCTGGCGGATGAGCGGGCCCTTCCCCTGGGCCGTCCTCATCGCCTTCGGCGTCCTGGCCCTGGCCCTGGTCGTGCAGCAGTTCGTGAACACGACGGTGGAGGACAAGCACGCCTATCTGGGCGTCATCGCGGCCTTCCTCGTCATCTATATCGTGGCCGCCGTGGCCATAGGCTCTTTCACTCCTTCCGCAATTGCGGGGTCTTAGCCTGGCGCGGCTTGCCGCCGTCCTTCATCGCGACCTCGGACACATAGCGTTCGAAGTGCTTGCGATAGGTGGCCTCGATCTGTTTGCGCATCTCTTCGTCCGAGAGCCCTTTGGCCTCGCCGGACGCGGTGAGCTCTTGCTGGGCGCGATACCAGGCCCACTCGTCCGTGAACGAGTACCAGGCATATTCCCAGAGCTCGTCCTCGGCCACATGGTCGAGGGCATGGGCCGCGGCCTCGTCCATGCCGAGCAAGTGCTCGATGCGTTCGAGCAGGGGCCGACGCTCCACCTCTTCGAGGCCGCGCTCGCGGCGCACCTCGTCCTCGACCATGGCCTGTTTGAGCAGGGCCGCATGGATCTCCTGCAGCTCGGAACGGCTGAGCTGGAGCCCCACGAATTCGGTCAACATATGGAGAATACGATAGCCCTAAAATGGGCCTTTGGTCAATCAGCTCCGGCCCCCGAACGGGAAGGTCCGCTCGACCTTCCAAAGGCCGTCCTCCTGACGCAAAAGCGCCACATGGTCCACGGCGATGGCAAGGGTCGGCACGACAAGCATCGGCTCGGCGGTGCGAATACGCGCATACCCCTCTTCCGTCAGGTCGCGGAAGGCCAGGGTGGCATGGAAATGCCTCGTGGGACGGCGCAGGGACTCGCGTTGGATGGCCACGGATTTCGCGGTCAGATCGTCCATGTCTTCGGCCAATTCGTTCAGACGCGGGTCTTGCTCCACATCCAAAAAACACACGGCGTGTTCAAAATACATAATTCCCGTGCTCATTATCTCGAATCCGCGTATTCGTGATGAATACTTTTCTAGTTCATCCTTCAAACGGCCCATATCGTCCTCGCTCTCGAACGGAATACGGAGAGTGATATGCGGCGGATAGTCCAAAGCCCTGGTCGAGCCGCTGATATGGCAGACCTCTTTTCGCAGCTGCTCGAAGCGTCGCTTGGTCTCCCCTGCCAATACGATGCCGATGAAGTACTTCATAGGGTTGTGCGCATGACCGCAGTGTACTATGTTCTAGACCAGACCCTTACACGGAGGATGACATGGACGGACACACTGCCGATGCCCTCATCGCGCGCATCCTGGCAAGCCGCGTGTGGCATGTCCTCTATCCGTTCATGGAAGGGGGCTGTTGCTACATCATGGACGGCGCGACCTGGGACCGCATGGTCACGGACAAGCGCTGGTATCGTGCGCATGAGGACGAGGCCGCGCATGCCGCTTGGGTCTTCGAGGCCCAGGGTCAAAGCGTGTATGCCGCGGACTGCGTGCTCAAGCCCTATCGCTACCAAGAGAACCTGATCTTGGTGCTTCCCGACAAGGACGCCGTGGGGAAATGGGCGCATACGCTCGGCAAGCTCATCATCATGCATCGCCTCGAAGGCAATGCCTATCACGGGTACAGCCATCGCGAGGTCTATCGCGTCGGGCCGATACCGCCGGCCGGGACCTAGTTTCCGGCCTTTTTTATTTTCTGCTCGGCTGGCACACTGGATGCCTATGATGACCACGTTCCAAGCCATCCTGATGGGCGCCTTGCAAGGCCTGTCCGAGCTGTTCCCCGTCTCGAGCCTTGGTCATAGCGTCATCCTCCCCTCCCTCATCGGCTGGGACATCGATCAGAGCACCGAAGCCTTCCTGCTCTTCCTGGTCGCGACCCATCTTGCCACGGCCCTTGTCCTGTTCGCCTTCTACTGGAAAGACTGGATGGGCATCTTGGACGGCCTGTGGCGCACGGCAAAGGCGGGAAAGTTGCTTGGCGACACGTATGCACGGCTCGCCTATGTGCTCATCCTTGGCACCGTCCCGGCCGGGCTCTTGGGCCTTCTGCTCGAAAAGCGCCTCAAAGAGCAATTGAGCATCCCGCGTTTTGCCGCGGCCGTCCTCATCGCGAACGGCGTCCTGCTTTTCCTCGCCGAACGTCTGCGCAAAAAGGCGGCCTATGCCGAGACCCATGATGATGCCCGCATCGCCAAGCTCTCCTGGGCACAGACCCTCAAGGTCGGTCTTCTGCAATGCCTTGCCCTCATCCCCGGCTTCTCGCGCACCGGCTCGACCATCACCGGCGGGCTGTTGGCCGGTCTGACCCATGAGGACGCGGCGCGCTTCTCGTTCTTGCTCGCCACGCCCATCATCGGCGCGGCGGCCCTGCTCAAATTGCCCAAGCTCCTCAAAGCCGGCGCCGCGGTCTCCGTACCCATCCTCGCGGGCACCCTTGCCTCTGCCATCGCCGCCTATCTAACCGTTCGTTTCCTCTCGAAATACTTCCGGACCAAGACCCTCAAACCTTTCGCGACCTATTGTATCGTCGCCGGCCTCGTCTTTTCCATCATCCTCGCGCTGCGTTGATATACTGTCGGCATGTCCACGAGACCCAAGATCCCGCGCAATGCCTTGGTCCTGGCCTTCGTGGCCTTGGCCTCGGGTTTTGGCCAAGACCTCATCTCACCCATACTCCCCGGCTATCTCGCCTTGCTTGCCTTGAGCCGGGCCGAGATCGGGCTCATAGACGGTCTCCTCGCCGGGACGTGGAACATTTGTCGTTTCATCTCGGGCCTGCTCTCCGACCGTCTCGGCCGCCGCAAAGAGCTGGCATTCTTCGGCTATGCGCTCTCCTCCGTGGCGCGACCCTTTCTTGCCCTCGCCGGGTCCTTCGTTCCGATCGCGGCCTTGCGCATCATCGATGGCGCGGGCAAGGGCATCAAAGATGCGCCGCGTGATGCGCTCGTGGCCGAAGCGGCAAAGACCGGCGCGAGCGGACGTGCGTTCGGCTTCCATCGCATGATAGACACGGCTGGATCGGTCATCGGGCCGCTCGTCGCCTTTGGCCTGCTCACCGTCTTCCTTCCAAGTCTGGCCACCTATCGCACCATCTTCGCCCTAGCGGCCATCCCAGGCGCGGTGGCCCTCGGTCTCATCTGGTTCGGCGTGCGCGAAAAGCCAACGGCGGCGCCGACCAAGGCCGCGCTTGCCGCGCCCTTGCCCTGGCGTTTTTGGGTCTTCACCGGCGCCATGGCCCTCGCCACCTTCACCAAGATCAATGACTCGCTTTTTTTGACCCGCGCGCATGATCTGGGCGTGCCCCCTGCCGCCATTCCCCTGCTCTTCGGCGGCTTCACCTTGGTCTATGCCCTTCTCTCCTATCCCATAGGCATCTGGAGCGATCGCATCGGCAAGATGCCGCTTCTTGCCGCCGGCTGGCTTGTCCTCGCCGTGGTCGAACTGGGGTTCTCGAGCGACCCGGGCCTTGTCGCGACCCTCATGCTCTTCGGCGGCTATGGCCTGTTCTTCGCCTTGACCGAAGGCTCGGCCCGCGCCTTCATCGCCGATGCCATCCCGTCCGGGAATCGCGGCGCGGCGTATGGCGTGTATTACACCGTGCTCGGCCTCTCCCTCATCCTCGGCGGATATCTGCTCGGCGCCATCTGGGACGCCGATACGCCCGAGCTCGCCTTCCGCCTGGCCGCCGCCGGGTCTCTCGCGGGCGGTCTCCTCTTGCTCGCGATACGAAAAAGCTCCCCGAGGGGAGCGTGAGGATCAGGACCGCTCGAGAGCGGCCCATTTTTCTTGCACCAGGCGCGGCAGATCGATCTGGCACATGGCCGCGAACTCGAGCAGGTCATGGATGAGGCGCGCGACCTCGCCGCGGAACGGATCTTCGTTCAAGGGGCGGGTGCCATGGTCGGCATCGTCGTAGATCTTGCAGAGGCGGCCATTGGCCAGGGCCAAGCGCTCGAGGAAGATCTGTGCCGGCGACCCCGAGGGTCCCATGAGCGTGACCTCGGGCATCTCGTCGAGACGGATGCCGAAGAGCTTCATGCCGCAGGCATTGGCCAGGGACAAGGCGATGATCATCGTATCGGCCAAGGTGCGCGAGACGTCGAGCTTTTGGTAATGTGCTTCCTTTTCCGCGGACTGGGCCATGCGGCCCGTGTACTTGGCGAAATGCACGAGCAGATGTGCGATGCGGCGCGGCAACGGAAAACCGAGCACGTCGCGATGATACCCCTCATCGTGGGCCTGCTGCCTCTGTTGCAGGTCGAAACAGGTTCGCATGGAAAGGGCTCCCTTCGTGGAGCCTCTCTATACCAAAAAACCCGAAAGGTCAATCCCTGCGGGTTCAGACGAAGCGGGTCACGAGAAAGATGAAAAGGGCGCCGAGCGCGGTCAGGCCGATGCGGCCATAGGAGCTGCGCTTGCTATGCGCCTCGGGGAGCAGGTCGCTCGCGCCAAGGTAGAGCAGGAAACCCGCGAAGAAACCAAGGTACACCACGAGATATGTCGCCGGGATGTTGAAGGCAAAGGTCGAGAGCACCCCCAGGACCGGGGCCGCGGCATCCACGAGCAGATAGTACAGGGCTTTGCGCTTGCCATGCTTGTTGAGGAGCATGAGGCTCACCGTATTGAGGCCGTCGCAGAAATCATGCGCGATGACCGCGACCGCGATGAGGGCGCCGATGCGCGCGCTCACGTGGAAGCCCAACCCGATGCCCACGCCGTCGAGGAAGCTGTGCATGGCCAGGCCCGCGGCGCCGATGGAGCCGACCAAGGGATGCCGATGATCGGCATAGTCCTCCTCATGCGCCGTGTGGATGACGGCCAATTTCTCGACCACGTGTATGGCGAGGAACCCCGCGACGATGGCCACCATGCCCGAGGTCACGGACAGGCCGTTCTCGCCCATGAGCCCGAACATCTCCGGGATGATGTCGAAGAAGGCCACGGCGATGAGCACGCCCGCCGTGAAACTGATGATGAGATGGAGCCTGTCCCGATATCGCATGCCGAACAGTCCACCGCCCAAGGTCGAGAGGAAGGTCGCGAACGAAAAGAGTATGGCGTCCATGCGAGTATACTATTGCAACTTAGTTGCATTGGTCAAGCAGCAACAAAAAAAGCCCCATCCTTCGCGAAGGGTGGGGCGGAGATCAGGCCTTGAGGACGCCGATCTCGATGAGACGCTGGCGCAGGAATTGCCCGGCCGTGAACCCGGTCTCGGCATCGAGCACCACCTCGCCGCGCGGATGGATGAAGAAGGGCATGGAGTAGCGCTCGCTCGCATCCCCTTCGACGGGGTTCACGACGCGATGCGTGGTCGAGACGAGGCGGCCCTTGGTGTAGAGCTGCAGCATGTCGCCGACGTTCAGGACGATGGAGCCCGGCGTCTCGTCGACATCATGCCAGGCGCCTTGCCGGTCCTTGACCTGCAGACCGCTGGCCGTGGCCGCCACGAGCAAGGTCACGAGATTGATGTCCTCATGCGCGCTCGAGCGGATGCAGCCCTTCTTCGCCTTGGCGGCGTCGACGGGCGGATAGTGCAGAAGGCGCAGCAGGCTGCGGCCTTCGGGCACCATGTCGATCAGGGCGCGTTCGGGCAATCGCAGATGCATCTCGAGCGCGGACAGGACGATACGACCGAGGTCGAAGAGCTTCTGATAGAGCCCGATGGTCGCCGGCAAGAGCTCCGGCACCTGGCTCGGCCACAGGTCTATGGTCGCGTCGCCGCGTATATGCCAAAAGTGCTTGAGATCGCCCTCTTCGGGCGTCTTGTCCTTGGCATGCTCGATCTGCGGCGAGCTGTAGCCGGTCTGCCGGCCGTTCTCCGGGGTCTCATATCCCGCGAGGGTCTCATGCGGCAGGGAGAAGAGCGTGCGCATGACCGCGTAGTTCCGGTCGAGCAAGCTCTGCGGGATGCCGTGGTTCACGAGCACCGCGAAACCGATGGTCTCGCAAGCCTTCCCCAGCTCCTGGGCGATGCGCGGGTCGCGGCCTCCGACCGAAAAAGCCCGGCCGATATTGATCACGGGCACCGTTCTGTCCATGTGAAGGTCCTTTCATCCGCCTGTGGCGGACGCCGCCTTTGTATCGCGTCGCGGCGACCGTGTCCATATAAAACTCAAACCCCGTGCGGACAGGCACGGGGCGAGAAGGTGACGAAAGGCCTTCGTCAGGGCGTGAAGGAGAAGCTCTTGATAATCATGGTCGAGCTCTTGCCGTCGATCGGCGGCTTGCCATGGAACATCCAGTGATTGAGCTCGACATGCTCTTTGCCGGGCACGAAGTTGTACGGGCCGGCATAGGACCAGGACGCGAGGGTCTTGCCTCCCTGTTCGATGCGGAAGGTGACCTGGTCGGGGCGCCAGTCGATGATGCTGGTCGTCGAGACGAGCGGCCCGTCGAGGAACATCTGCCGCCGGTTCTCGATGTACGTGCCGGGTTGGACCACGAACTGGGCATTGTGCCCGAGCGGGTCCGCCCAGCGGGAGTACTCGATGTCGAACTCATGCGCGTCATCTTGGTAGATGAACGGGCTGGCGTTCAGTTGCGGGTCCAGGGTCGCGACATCGGAGTCGATGACGAAGACGTAGGTCCCATAGCCGAGCGAGCCCGGCAGCCAGACCTCGGCGGACTTCCATCCGTCGGCGGTCTGCCTGACCATGAGGTTGAGCCGTCCATGGCAATCCACGAAGACGGCTTCGGAGGACCAGTCCCAGTAATTCGGACCGGGACCCATCTGGGACGGACCGCCTTTGACCCGCCAGGTATGGCCGGAGAACTGGATCAGATGCTGGTCCGACGGGCCCGTGGTGGGGCATGACGGGTCCGCATGCGGGACCACCGGCGGCGGAGGCGGCTGCGTGGGGACAGGGTCGGGAGCGACGCCTGGTCCAATGACGGTCGGCGTAGCGACCGCGGATGCGGCGTCATCGCCGCACGCGATGGATGCGACGGCGAACGCGAGGGCGACGAACATCTGGCTTTTCATCGGTCGAGGATCTCCTTGTGAAGGGGCGGGCGAAAATTCCGGAACAACGGAATATAGCAGAAAAAGGCCCTTTTGTCAAGGGTCTTTCGCCTGTTCCTTGGCGTGTTTTCGCGCGATGGGATGCCGTGTTAGCGCAATGGCCGGTCCATGCGATAGTCCCCCGCGACATGTTCGAAGCGGCCGTGGCGATGCTCGTACACGATGGGCTCGGCCTGAGGCAGGTCGAGCGAGGAAATGCGCTCGTCCGAAATGCCTTCGAGATGCTTGATGACGGCGCGCAGGGTATTGCCATGGGCCGTCACGATGACGGTCTCGCCGCGGCGCACGCGCGGCAGGATGTTCCGCACGAGATACGGGCGCATGCGATCATGGGCATCCTTGAGGCTTTCGCCGCGCGGCGGTTTGGCCGTATAGCCGCGTCGCCAGGCCAGGACCTTGTCCTTGCCGAACTTCGCTTCGGCCTGGGCCTTCACGAGGCCTTGGAGGGAGCCATAATAACGCTCGTTCAGGAGCTTGGTCGTGAAGATGGGCACGTCATCGTCCGCGCAGATGTTCGAACGCCGCACCCAGGACAGGTACTGATGGTCCTCGTCATGCTGCACGATGCCCGTGCGCTCCTGATGCGAGAGGACGATGAGCAAGGTCTCATGCGCGCGCTCGAGGTCGGACGCGAACGCGGCATTGAAATCGAAACGCGCGCAATGCAGGGCGCAGTGCTCGGCCTCGATGATGCCGTCCCGGCTCAAGGGCACGTCCACCCAGCCGGTGAAGCGATTGCTCAAATTCCAGCGGGATTGCCCGTGGCGGACCAGGACGAGATGGCTCATTTTTTGAACAGCGCCTTGTACTTGTCCCAATAGGCGTACCCGAAATACGCATCAAAGAGGCTCAAGACCACGCCGATGGGCGCGAGCTCCGGCGACATGCGCGCATTGAACACGATGATGCCGATGCAGATCGGCGCGAGGAATATCGCGGCGAGCCAGGGCAGGAAACCGGTCAAGAGCATCAGTCCCGAGACCGTTTCGGTGATCTTGATCATGTGGAACAGACCCGTATTGAGCAGGACCTGCATCGTTGGGACCAATGGCGCGGGGACCCCTTGTAAACTGGGACCTGTCAGGAGGCCGGCGACGCCGCTGAACGTGAAGAGCAGACCGAACACGGTCCGAAGGACGATGACGAGATTGCGGTTACGGAAATTCATACCCGATGCTCACTTCCCCTTCTGCACCATGTTCCAGATATATCCAAGGATATAGCCCATCACGTAGCCGATGACGGAGGTCAGGATGACGAGGCCCGCGGCCTTTTGCAGGGAGAATGTCTGTACCAAGAACGCGGGTTCAAGCATGTGCAGGTCAAAGACCAGGTCGAGCAGGGGCTGGGCCAAACCGACCGCGATGAGGATGGACCACGTGAGATGCCACAGGCCGAGCGCGCCGCCGAAGGCGAGGCCGACGCTGTGGGGGGTGAGGGAATTTTTCATATGCGGGGATTGTACCATGTTTGGTATACTTTCCTGATGTCCCGTCATATCGCGGAACACCTGCGCATCCCGGTCGATTTCGTCGCCGGGCAGGGATGCCATTTGATCCGGGCCGACGGATCGCGCTATCTCGACCTCATCGGCGGCTGGTGCGTGGCGAGCGTGGGTTGGCGCAACAAAGAGATGGCCGAGGCCATCTCGCGGCAAGCGCGCGAAGGCGTGTATGTGCCTCCCCTCTTGGGCTATCCGGCGCAGGAACGGCTTGCCGCGCGATTGTGCGAGCTCGCGCCGGGCCGTCTCACGCGCGCGTATCGCTGCACCAGCGGGTCCGAAGCCGTGGAGTTCGGCGTGAAATGCGCCCGCGCCGCGAGCGGCAAACCCATCATCGTGTCCATCGACGGCGTGTATCACGGCCACACCTATGGCGCGGCGGCCGTGGGCGATGCCTGCGATGACAAGATAGCGCCTTGTCCGCCCGGCTTCCTCAAATTACCGATGCCGAAGACGCCGGCGCAGGGCCGTGACGTGTTGGCGCGCTTCGAGGAGCTCGCGCGGACGCGCGGGGACATCGCCGCCTTCTTGAGCGAACCCGTGTGGACCAATGCCGGCTGCTTCATCCCGCCTGCGGGTTTTTATGAAGGCATCAAACGGATCTGTCGCCGCTACGGCATCTTGCTCGTGATGGACGAGGTGGCTACGGGCTTCGGACGTTGCGGCACGCTCTTCGCGAGCTGGCTCTGGGGCCTCGAGCCCGACATCCTGTGCCTGGGCAAAGCCTTCACCGGCGGCTATGCCAGCATGGGCGCGACCTTGGTGACCGAGCGCGTGTTCAAGAGAAGCCGCGGCATTCCGGACTATTCGACCTTCGGCTGGATGCCGCAGGACCTCGCGGCCGTGGAAAAGAACGTCGAGATCATCACGCGCGACGGCTTGGCCGACAATGCCGCGACCGTCGGCGCTTTTCTCCTGAAAGAGCTGGAGCCGCTCAAAAAACTTCGTAAGGTTAAACAGGTGCGCGGCATCGGCCTGCTCTTCGGCATCGAGTTCCGCCTGCCCATGGCCGCCTTGATCGCGCTTTCCTGCTATCGCAACAATGTCCTCGTCACCGTCTCCGATGCCTGGACCGTGTTCTTCTCTCCCCCGCTCGTGCTCACGAAAAAGCTCGCGAAACAAGGAGCGGACGTCATCACGCGGGCATGCGGCGCATAAAAAGCCCCCGACGCCATTTCAATGGATGTCAGGGGGTCTTGGACACGTAGATGGGATTGGACCAGGCCTGGGATTTGTCCGGCCGGGTCACGCGTATGCGCACATAGCGCTCGGCGCCTCCGACCGCATAGGTCGCGGACAGGACATCGCGCTCGGTCTCGATGGTCCTGCCCTTGTCCGCGATGAACTCGATGGTCGAAGAGACGGGAACGGTCACGGTGAGGACATGTCCCGCCGCAGTCACGGTCGAGATCTCCGCGCCGCTGCTCGCATAGAAGTTCCCGGCCCTGAGGGCCTGCATGATATCGCCCTTCGTCAAGGCGTCGGCGTACACGGTGACCCAGGCGGTCATGCAATACGCGGCGTTCACGTCATGGCAATCGTCCACGGCGATGAGGGAGGTCCTCCGCCCCTGCGAGAGCAAGAGGTCTAGGCGCGCCTCGGTGTTGCGGTTCACGGGCTCATTACCCGCGTTCCACACCTCGACGGCGTCATAGCCCGTCGCCGCGAGCAAGGCGGCATCGCTCCAGCACGGGTCTGTGGGATATGCGCCGGGCCAATCGGGATGATTGATGATGACGAAAGACCCTTCGACATTCGCTTGCGCGATGACGTCCTTTGGCATGCGCGCGCCCGGCGCCGGCGTCGTCGCGTCGATGCGGTTCTCATGCTGGCAATTGAAATCGTTCTCGATGCCGGGGATGAACAGGATGCCCTCGACGCCCGGGTCGCGCGTGTTGTGGTTGTGGTCCGTGATGGACACGAAGTCGAACCCGGCGCGGCGATAGGCCGTCATGACCGCCGTGGGCGATTGCAGGCCGCCCTGCACGTTCGTATGCGTGTGCAGCTGGCCTTTGTACGCATGCGCCGAGGGACGATAGGGCGATGTCAGGACGATCTCGTCTTTGGGCTCGGGCGGGGCGACGGGCGCAGGGGCCGTCGCGACCGGCAAGGGCTTGGGAGCGAGCAGAGTGCGCGGCTTTTTGCAGGCGAGCGGCGAGAGCAGGAACGCCAATGCAAGCATGGCAACCATGGGGCTTTTCATGTGCCCATCCTTTCTGGATATGAAGGTGCGGGCCCATCCTACCCTTATTTGCCCTTCGGGTTCCACTCCACGATCTCCCCTGCCTTCATCTCTATCGCGGATGCGCGGTTTAAGGTCGCGATCTGTGAACGCGTGAGCAAGGTCGTATGAGGACAATCGACGAGGTATTGCGCGATGAAATCTATCCCTTTTTCGGTCGTCGCCCATTCCTTCCGATCGAAACGCGAGAGGTCCACGGGCGCGGAATAGCGCCGAAGGGTTTTGAGGCCTTTGGCATCGAAATATTCATGGAAATACGAGAGCACGAGCTCGCGTATCGTCTTATAGACGGGCTCGCGATAGCGCAGCACGGCATGATTGGTCTTTGATATCGCGCCCCAGCAGCCATGCTGCCTGAACAAGGCCACGACATGGTCCGCGTCATGGTAGGAGCTCTCCAGATCGAGGATGAGCGGTCGCTGTCCGTGCATGCGCAAGGCCAGGGCCGCGAACACGGCTCCCTCGAGGCAATGCGCGCGTCCTTCCCGCATCATCTGCCGCGGCGAAAAATACGTCTCGCCTTCACGTTCGAAGTTGAAGGGGAGGGTGTCCAAATATCGCTGTATCTTTCGCGGGGAATCCAAACGCCGCAACAGGCGAAGCTCTTCCGCGTTCAGACCGAACATAGGCGCAGGGCGCGCTCACTCCCCGCCCGCTTCTTCGTCGTCGCCCGCAGTGCGTACGTCGTCCTCGTCGCCTTCGCCGGGTGCGCCGCGCATGGCCGTCTCCATGCCCTCGGCGATGAGGTCCGCCGGCGGGATGACGCGCGCGTTCCCGTCCATGCCGGGGATGTCTTGCACGACATCGCGTTCTTCGCCGCTCTTGAGCTCCTCTTCTTCGAGCTGCTGCTCGAGAGGCTGGTCGCCGATGGCGCGTATGGCGCGCTCGTTCTCTTCGAGCGGGTCCTGGTCCTGGAAGATGCGTTGTGCCGTGTCATCGATCTGCTGTCCGTTGGGGTCTTGGTCCATAGTGGTGGCGTCATGGTACGCATGCCGCAAGAAAACCGCCACTAGGGCTTGCGGGGCGTCAGGTTCGTCACCTTCGCCGAGCGCAGGGCCCAGGCCCGCAGGCGTTCAGGATGGTCCAGGATCTCTTCGGGCACGCTATAGTAGGTCATGATAGGCTTGGCGCGATGCGGCCGAGGCGGATCGAAGGGCACCGCGCCGAGAGCGAGGTATTCGTCGCGGGTCTCCTCATCGGTTTTGAAGAAGAGCCGTCCCTTCCAGATGATGCCGAAGAACGCGTCGCCGAGATAAAAACCATATCCCCCGAACATGGGACGGGTCCGCAGGCCTTCAAGCCCATGCAAGGCATCGAGGACATGGTCCTTGAACGACGCGCTGGGATTTGGTTTCGGCGGACGTGAGGATATTTTCACGGGTCAACGATACCAAACCTCTTTCTCTGCAACAAATACGCGATGCTCACTTGGAAGCCTCCATCTTCTCCAACCTTTCAAGTAGCTGGGAAAAATCCTGATCGGCCCAGCCGGGATAGTACTCTGTCCGGGTTTCATCGCTTTCGCCCTCTGACCACCCTATAAACTGGTTCTTCGTAGACTCATACGCCATCGGGGACATCTTACGGTTCATTTTTTGGTTCATGACAGCGTCGTCGATATCTTCCGACGTCGGTCTCGGGCTCGCCATCTCTTTTTTGCTTGAAGGACCCTCCGGGTTGAACATGTGCGTAGGGATATTTGATTTAACTGGGCCACAGAGTACCACGATGCAAAAACTCCGGCCATATGGCCGGAGTTTTTGATGGCAGGGGCCGTAGGAATCGAACCTACGCTAACGGTTTTGGAGACCGTTGTACTACCATTATACGAGACCCCCTTGTTCTTTTTTTGTCAGGCGTTTGATCAATGCGGTATATGCGGAACCGAAGTTCTTCAAGCTTCGCTCGCGCTCACGCGCGACATGTTCTTCGACATACCCTTCGACGTAGATCATCCTGACCGGCCGGCGGTGTCTTGTCGACTCCACCAGCCCGTTTTGATGCTCTACCAACCGACGTTCCGGCTCTGACGTATATCCGATGTAGTACCCATCATCTTTCTCCGACTGTAGCAGATATACGTAGAACATAACGAGAGGCCGTAGGAATCGCCCCACCCTTCGCGAAGGGTGGGGTTGGAGACCGTTGTACTACCATTATACGAGACCCCCACGGGTTATTTGTGCGCTGACTGTATCAGAACGGACCAAGGCCTTCAAGGCTTGACGGCATCCCCGTTTTCGGGTATTTTGCATCTTCGTACCTTCCCTTTTCTTCGACACGTCCCATACCCTCCGGAGGTTATCCCGATGAACAAGGACACGCAGACGCAGACCGCCGACACGACCGACGAGACCACGACCGAGACCGATGGCGTCAAGACGCGCGGCAGGCCCCGCGGTTTCGCCGCCATGGACCCCGACAAGGTCCGCGAGATCGCGAGCAAGGGCGGCAAGGCCGCGCATGCCGCCGGCACCGCCCACACCTTCTCGTCCGACGAGGCCCGCCGGGCCGGCACCAAGGGCGGCAATGCGCCGCATCGCGTCCGCGGCAAGGGTCCGGGCAACAAGACCAAGACCGACGGCAAGATCTAGACCGAGGCTTGTTCCACCGACCGACAGGTCGGTTTTTTCATGCGTCAAAACACCTACGGCGTATACGTGAAGCTCCGTATGATGAGATCGTGATCTCGCCGCTTGTCCTGCGGGTTGGTGCCTTGGAACATCCAATGGCTCATGTGCACCACCTCGCTCCCCGGCGTGAAATTGTTCGCGCCCGTATAGATCCACTGCCTCTTGAGGACACCGTTCTGGATGATGGTCAAGGTCACGCTGGTCGCGCTCCAAAAGAGGGTCTGCTGCGAAGAGGCGTTCGACAAGCGGAAATTGAAGACGTCCGAATTCGACCCTCCCGAGGGTTGGATATTGAAAGAGGAATTATTGGTCGAATAGCGCGCCTTCCAGCGGCTGTGTTCGATATCGAACTCATGCGTATCGTCCTGGTAGAGGAAGAGCGCGGCGACCAAGACCGGGTCCTCGAGGTCCACCCGGCTGTCCACGGTCCAGTCATACCGGCCATAGCCCAAGGAGCTTGAGAGATAGACCTCGGACGAGTTCCAGACCCCGTTGATCTTGCGGACCTTGAGATGCAAGCGTCCAAGCCTGTCCACATAGACGGAACGCGAGGAATTGCTCCAGCTATTGGGCCCCGGGCCCATGCCCGTGCCGTTTTTGACCGTCCACGTATAGCCGGAAAAGTCGATGGTCGCGGCCGCGGCGGGCAAAGCGAGCGCCACGAAGGCCCCTGCCCCGAGAAGGGCGGCCAGGGTCGCGCGCAAGGTGCGGCCAAGCATGTTGGCACTATATCACAAGAAAGCGGGCCTCACTATGGACAGATGTGGAAAAATGCGCTACGCTTCAAGCAAATCATGGAACAACCCCAATCAGGCTTCTACGGCCTGGGCATCGCGCCGAAGATCCTGGAGACGCTCGACAAGCTCAAGTTCGTTTCCCCCACCCCCATACAACGCCAATCCATCCCGGTGGCCCTTGAGGGCAAGGACGTGATCGGCATCGCCCAGACGGGCACGGGCAAGACCCTGGCCTTTTCGATACCCGCCATACAACGCATCGCCAAGTCCGGCGGCAAGATCCTCATCATCCTGCCCACCCGCGAGCTGGCCCTGCAGGTCGAGGAGACCTTCGCCAAGCTCCGCGTCGGCATCCCGCTCCGCACGGCCGTCCTCATCGGCGGCGCAGCGATGCGCCCCCAGATCGACGCCCTGCGCAAGAACCCGCATGCCATCATCGTGACCCCGGGCCGCCTCATCGACCACCTGGAACAGCGCACCGTGGACCTCAAGGACGTGTCCGTCCTGGTCCTGGACGAGGCGGACCGCATGCTCGACATGGGCTTCGCGCCCCAGATCGACCGCATCCTGCGCACCGTGCCCAAGGCGCGCCAGACCCTGCTCTTCTCGGCCACCATGCCCGAGGAGATCATGCGCATCGCCAACCGCTACATGGCCCTGCCCGTGCGCGTCGAGATCGCCCGCCAAGGCACGGCCGCGGAGAAGGTCACCCAGGAGATCATCTTCGTGAAACGCGAGGACAAGACGCGCTTGCTCGAGAAGGTCCTCTCGGAGAACCATGGCACCGTCCTCGTGTTCTCACGCACCAAGCATGGCGCGCATCGCATCGCGCGCAGCGTCAAGAGCATGGGCCACAGTTCCGCCGAGATCCATTCCGACCGCTCGCTCAACCAGCGCCGCGAGGCCCTCGACGGCTTCAAGAGCGGAAAGTACCGCGTGCTCGTCGCGACGGACATCGCCGCGCGCGGCATCGACGTCAAAGGCATCGAGCTCGTCCTCAATTTCGACCTCCCCGACCATACCGAGGACTATGTCCATCGCATCGGCCGCACGGGCCGCGCGGGCGCGGAGGGCCGCGCCATCTCTTTCGCGACGCCCGACCAGAGCCGCGACGTGCGCGACATCGAACGCCTCATGCGCGTCCAATTGCCGGTGAGCAAGCTCCCCGAGCTGCCGCCGCATCGCGTGGTCAAGGTCTCCGACATCATGCAGCGCGCCGAACGCGCGCAAGGCGGCGGACGGTCTTCCTACGGACATGGCCGCGAGTACGGACAAGCGCCGAGCGGCGGACGCGACGCGACCAGCGCGGACATGGGCTATTATGATGAAAAGCCGCCTTCGCGTGAGCCTTCGGGCTTCGGACGCGGGCGCGGACCCCATCGCGCGAGCGGCGGACGCGGACCCTCTCGCGGCGCGAGCCATGGCGGACAAGGCGGCGGACCTCGTCGCGCAGGAGGCAGCCGTTTCAATCGCAAGAAGTGGTAAGAAAAGAGACCCGTCCGGGTCTCTTTCGTTTTGCCTATTTTTTCCTGTCCAGTTTGTCGACGCCCAAGATCTTCACGCCCACATACACGACCGTGGCGATGATGATGAAGTCGATGACCGTCGAGACAAGGTCACCGTAGGCGAGCTTTGCCGTACCGACCTGCACCGTCGCGTCCTTGAGGTTGCCGACCGCGCCCAGACCCAGGCCGACCAAGGGATTGATGATGTCGGTCACGAGGGCCGTAACGACCTTGGACACCGCGCCGCCCAGGATGAAACCCACGGCGAGGCCGACCACGCCCTGCTCGCGGATGAACTCCATGAACCCCTTGAGATGTCCTTTCATATGCAGGGAGTATATCAGGTCTTCTTGAAGCGGACGGAGAACACGGGCTCATACGCCGTGTCGGTCTCCGCGTCCTTCACCTCCACCGTCTCGCCGCGCATGAGGGTGGTGAGGGCGAGATCGCTCAAGAGCTGATTGTCCGCCTCGATATCGGCCTTGATGCGTTCCATTTCCTGCATCTCGCTCTCGAACTGCGCTTGGATCTCGGCCTCTATCCCCTGCTTCTTGGCCTTGAGGTCCTTCAATTGTTCGACCACGTCCTGATACGGTTTGGAGGTGGCGAGCGCGTCGGCATACGTGCTCTTCAATTTGCGGCGTTCCTGCTTTTTCCCTTTCACGCGGTCAAAGACCTCTTGGAGCTCTGGCATAGGATGTGTTTTTGGTCGCCGTAGCGTAGCAATCGCGGGATAGAAAAAGAAGGCCTCAGGCCTTCGAATGGGAGATGTCGGGGAAACGCAGGCGACGGATGCGTCGCGCGAAGGCGCGGGCCTCGCGCGGCTGGCGAATATACCCGTCGAAATGCGTGGTGAAGATGCGGGTCAAAGAGGGCAGGAGCGCCCGCACGCGGAGCGCACGCATCTCGCCCGGCATGTGGGCGAGATGATAGGCATTGGTCGCGTCGTCGAGCACGGCATCGGCATACCCGATGAGCCGGAGATGCTCGTGGAACGCCGTGAGGTCATGGCGGGCGAGGCAGGCGCGCACCTCTTCGGCATAGGCCGGATAGAGATGATAGAGCCCATGCGCGATCTCGTGCCCGAGCCAGGTGTCGTCCCCGTCCACGGTGGCGATGACATAGAAGGTCGCGTCTTTCACGTCGCGGAACAGGTCCAGCAAAGCCCGCTCCCGCTTCCACAACGGGTCGAAGGCGCCGGCGCGGAAACGCGCGAGCACCGAGGACGGCAGGTTGAAGGCGCGCCAGTCATGGGCATAGGTGAACGTGTTGCCATCGCCCATGTAGCGGTCCATGGCCTCCTCATGGTCGAACACCTTTCCCGCGAGCAGGGGCGATTCGTAATGCTCCTGGAAGCGGAACAAGGTGAGGCCCATGGTCTTGTTGTCGGGGAACCTGACATGATAGATGGGAAAGGACATTGGCCTTTTGTAGCGGTTCTCGTGTAGGCTTGTCCAGCCCTTTCACAAGGAGGTTCCCCATGTGCGGCATCGCCGGCGCCATCGATGTGCCGAACGCCTCGGACGTCGTGCAACGCATGCTGAAAAAGGTCCAGGCCCGCGGTCAGCAATCCGCCAAGATCCTGTCGCTCGAGACCACGCCCGAAGGCGGGCGCGTCCTGCATGAACATGGCGGCTTCGGGTGGGTGAAAACGGTCTTCCATGGCATCGACCTCGCGAAGGCCCTGCCCGGGACGACGGCCATCGGCCATGTGCGGTATCAGACCGCCGGCGATGGGAAACCCAATGCCGCGGACATCCAGCCCCTCACCGCGTTCATCGAGGGCCAGCCCTTCGCCCTTGCCCATAACGGCAATCTCACGAATTTCGGACAGATGCGCGAGGCTTTGGAGGCGGAAGGCGCCATCTTCACGTCGACGAGCGACAGCGAGCTCTTCCTGCATCTGTACGCGCGCACGCCCGCCCACCTGGACGCGATGACGCGCCTGTACCAGGCGACGCGCAAGGTCCAGGGAGCCTATAGCCTGCTCCTGCTCTCGCCCGAGGGCATGGTGGCCGCCGTGGACCCGTATGGGTTCCGGCCGCTCGTCGTCGCCGCCTACAAGGGCGGGTATCTGATCGCCTCGGAGGAATGCGCCTTTCGGCCCTTCCCCGAGGTCACCGAGGTGACGCATCTGCGTCGGAACAGCCTGTGGCTGCGCAGATGGAACGGGTGCAAGGAGCAGCTCTTCCCCTTGCCCGACCCGGGCTATGGCCGCAGCTGCAGCTTCGAGAAGGTGTACTTCTTGAACCCGGCATCCGACCTGCCCGAAGGCCGCTCCGTGCAGACGGTGCGCAAACAGCTCGGCCGTCTGCTCGCGATGAAGGAGACGCGATTGCGTCTGCACAGGCCGGACGTGGTGACCGAGGTCCCGGACTCGTCGAACGCCATGGCCGCCGCCTACGCGGCCGCCATCGGCGCGCCGCATGATCATGCGCTCATCCGGAGCCATGACACGGGACGCACCTTCATCGAATCCGATCCCGTGGACCGCGAGCTCGCCTTGCGCATGAAGTTCAGCGTCGTGAGGGACGTGGTGCGCAACAAGCGCGTGGCCGTGGTGGACGATTCCATCGTGCGCGGCTCGACCATGCGCCGCATCATCAAGCTGTTGCGCGAAGCGGGCGCCCGCGAGGTGCACGTGCGCATCGGTTCGCCGCCGGTCATCCATCCCTGCTTCTGGGGCATAGACACGCCGAGCCGGCGCGATCTGATCGCGTCCAAGCTCCCGGTCGAGGCCATCGCCGCCGATGTCGGCGCCGATTCGCTCGAGTACCTCACGACCGATGACCTGCTCACGGGCATCGACGACCCGGACGGCCGCTCGCATTGCACGACCTGCTTCACGTGCGTCCCGCCGACGCAGGAGCCCTTGCCGCCGGAGCGCCTCGTCCGCAAACCCTAGCCCCATCCTCCGATGGGGTTTTTTCGACATCAAAAAAGCCCCACCGTTCGCGAAGGGTGGGGCGAGGGCCGGGCTAGCGGCGCGCCTGGGTGCGGCAGAAGAAGGCGATGCGCCGGAGCAGGTCGGGAAGCGCGACCTGGGCGAACGGCATGGGGATGTTGTGGCGCATGTCGCCACGCATGGGAAAGGCCGTGTTCCACGCCTTGGGGTCGTCGGGGAAGATCTCGCATTCCATGACGCGCTCGGGCGGGGCGCCGGTGGTGAAGCTCGTGCCCATGACCAGCTGGTCGCGATCGAAGAGCGAGACCTCGACCGAGTATTCGCGCGTGCCGTGGAGCGCGACCGTGCCGAGCAGGACGCTCACGTAGCATGGTCCTTTCGCGGTGCGCATGGACACGCTCTCCTCGTTGCCCGTGGGCTCGAGGACGAGGCCATGGCGTTCGAGGGCGGCGCAGGTGTCGTTGAACTCCTGCACCGCGGCGTTGAGGCTGATGAGCTGCGGGTGTTTCGTCGTCATCGTGTTCTCCTTTCATGATCTCCGTCTACAGAAGCGGCCGGCATTGCCGGGCATGATGCGTCACGAAGTTCTTGACGATGCGCTCGGCGAGCGCGGTGTCGCGCAGGCGCGCGAGCGTCTCGTCCAGCGCAGCCTGGTCCTCTTTGGGATCCTCGCGCTTATGCGCGATGCGGGCCTCGTAATCCTCCTTGCTCCGTTCCGGATGGAACTGCACGGCATAGATATCGAAGCCCGGATAGCCGAAGGCCTGCACGGCGCAACGTTCGCTCTTGGCGAGCAGGACGGCGCCGGGCGGCATCTCGGAGATGCGGTCATGATGGGCGCATTGCGCCTCGAACACGCGCGGCAGCCCGCCGAAGAGCGGTTCGATCGCGCCGCGGTCCGTGAGTTCGATGGGATAGGTCCCGAACTCCTTGCGGTCCGGATCGTGGCAGACGCGTCCGCCCCAGAGGTCGGCCATGAGCTGGGCGCCGAAACAGACGCCGAGCATGGCCTTGCCGGTGAGGCGCGCCGTCTTGAGGCAGATGCGGAGCTCCTCGCGATGCGGGACCTCGTGCACCGAGAGCGGCGATCCGCCCAGGATGATGGCGGTCACGCCGCGCAAGTGCTCGAGGTCCGGCCCTTCGGCGAACAGGTCGACGCAGGACAATTCCCGTGGCTCGATGCCGGCGGCGCGGAGGAACGAGGTCCGTTCCATCTCGCGGGCGAACGCGGTGGTGCGGAACTGGTAGAGCAGGATGCGCAAGGCCGGTCTGAACATGTCTTTCTCCTCCCTGTCGAAAGGACATCGCACGTGGCCAGTTAACTAGAACGCGCCCCGAGCGTCAACCTGGCGCCGCGCGCGACAGGTCGGTATCATGGGGCCATGAAGACGCGTTTTTCCACGGCCGTGGCGGCCCTCGTGCTCCTGACCCAGGCCACCTCCGCCCTGGCCGCCGAACCCCTTCCCGCGCGCGTCGTGCAAGCCGTCGTCTGGATCGCGTGCGGCAGCCGGCAAGGCACGGGCACGGTCATCAACGGCGACCAGGGATACGTGCTCACCAATGCGCACGTGGCCATAGACATCGCGACCAAGACGCCGGCCAAGACCTGCATCGTGGCCTTCCTCGACAAGACCGATGCGCCGCCCATCTTCATGTACCAAGCGACGGTCGAGCGGTATGTCTTCAACCAATCGCGCAATCAGGACTATGCCATCCTCAAGATCAGCGAACAGATGAGCCGCGCCGGCCTGAACAGGCCTTTCCCCTTCCTCAAGACGAACGAGTTCCCGGCCGTCGGACAGCATATCCGGCTGCTCGGCTATTCCGACCATCAGAACGACACCTTGGTGCAACGCGAGGGCAAGATCACCGGGTTCTCCGGCGGATGGATCGAGACCGACGCGCCCATCTATCCCGGCGATTCGGGCGGCGCGGTCATAGACGACAACCAGGCCTTGGTCGGATTGCCCACGGCGACGCTCACCGTGTCCTCGGGCACCGAGGTGGTGACGGAGACCTCGCAGATGGTGGACCTGCGCGCCATCCTCAATTGGTTGGACACCGAGGGCCGCGACGCGCATGACACCTACGTGACCCATCTCGATTATCCGCGCTATCACCAGACGGCCATCTATCTCGACCAGGATTCGCTCGGCTGCGACGACCTCGTGCGCACCTGGGCGGACCCCGCGGTGTATTGCGTGGTCTTGGGCGACCGCTACGTCTTCCCGAACGCGGACACGTACCATTCCTGGTACAAGGACTTTTCCCAGGTGAAGATCATCACCGAGCGTTCCTTGGCGAACTTGCCCATCACGCGCAACGTCACCTATAGGCCGGGCACCTTGGTCAAATCCATGACCGGGTCCGATGTCTATATCGTCATCGATTCCTATGGCACCTTGCGCGGCATCCCGAGCGAGGCCCGCGCCGCGCAGATCGCCGGCCCTGAGTGGGCTTCCAAGATCCACTTCATCCCGGACGCGTTCTTCGTGAACTATCAGATAAACCAACCTTTGGACCCCTAAGATATATAAAGAAGCGCCCCGACCGAAGATATCGATCGAGGCGCTGCCGCTTTCGCGGCGAGAGGGGGCTACATCATGTCGGGATGTACCGACGTGATGACGTGGGGTTCGGGAGGCTCCGTGCCGGGGATGTGGAAGATCACGTCCACGCCGCCCACCTTGGGGCCGCAGACCGTGATCGTGACATTGTGGTTCCAGGCCTCCTCGAGGCGCAGCATGCGCGCGCGGATGTCCGCGAGCGTCTGCTCGATCTCGAGGGACCGGAGGTCCACGTTGTCGTCGTCCCATCGCAGGGCCTGGACGCGCACCTTGCGGTACATGATCAGGCCGACGATGATGCCGTGGGAACCGACGAACGCCTCGCTCTCGACCGGGACGGCCTTGAGCATGTCCATGATGCCGTTGAAGAGCTCGTCGTCGAGCGCGGGGAGCTCCACCGTGTCATCGGCGGACATGACGTCGCGCATGGGCAGATCGGCGTAGTGCGAGGCGAGGGAGTACATGAGGCTCGGGATGATGGCTGCGGGCATGGTCTTAATCTCCTGTGACGGGTTTTCGTGTCAGGCGGCGGAGGAAGAACCCTCGGCCGCGGTGATCATGTCTTCCAACGCCTTGTCGGCGTTGATGTATGCCTCGGGGTAGATGTCGACGACGATGATGTCGCACGCGCCGTCCCCGAAACGGATGTCGAAGTCGATGACGAAGAAATTCGTCTGGTCGCCGTTGAAGCGCGCCCGGCCGACCGACTTCTCGTGTTCGAGGAGATAGGAGTACTGGAAGGACGTCTTGCCGTACTTCTCGAGGTCCTTCTTGCTCTCCCCGATGGCTTCCTCGATGGCGAGGGAGACCTCTTCGCGGATGACCGCGTTGCGGAGCATCTCGTCCGGGCCCCTCCATTTGGGGAAGTGTCCGGGCTGATGCTTGCCGAAACGCGCGCCGAGCTTGCTGTCGTCCAATTCGATGTTGAGATTGGTCACGTGGACCTGTCCGATCTTGAGGATCATGGCTTTTTTCCTCCCCTGAAGGGGCAGTGAGGTTGTCGATGGAACGAACTAAGATACCATAAAGTGGCCTTTTTGTCAAGCGTGGCACGGACATCAAAAAGGCTCATTTCTGAGCCTTTTTGAGCCATTTTCGTCTTTCCTTAGGACTGTTTGGCCGTATAGGCCGCCATGGCCTTCGCGATCTCGGCCTTGGCCTCGTCCACGGACCCGAAGCCATTGATGACCACTTTGTCGTACTTGGCCTTTTCCAGCTTCTTGATCTCCTTGAAATGCAGGAGCAGCTCTTCCTGGACATGCTTGGGGAGCTGGTCGACGCTTTGGACCTCGTTGAAACGCGGGTCCACCTTGGACACGGGCACGGCGATGATCTTGTTGTCGCCGCCGGATTCGTCCGCCGTCTTGATCATGCCGATGGGGCGGCACTTGACCACGCAGCCGGAGAAGGTCGGATAGGTCACGAGCAGGCAGACGTCTATGGCATCGCCGTCGTCCGAATGCGTCTGCGGGATGAAGCCATAGTCGAAGGGGTAGAACATCTGGCTGTGCAGGACGCGGTCGAGCTTGAAATAGCCGCCCTCCTCGTCATACTCGAACTTGTTGGACGAGCCCTTGGGCAGGTCCACCACCATCTTGAACTCGTCGGGCGTGCCCGCCTCGATCTCGTGGTACAGGTTGATGCCTTTCATATGGATGTCGGTTAGGAGCGTATCGTAGGCCAATCCGTGCTTGGCCGCAAGCCTGCCATCGGGCTATGATGGCCCGCGTCCCTATGCGCATCCTCTCCGCCGATTTCGTGAAAAGCGCCGCGGGCCTCGCCGACCTGCCGCATGATGCCAAACCGCATGTCATCTTTTTGGGCCGTTCCAACGTGGGCAAATCCTCCCTGCTCAATGCCCTGACCAATAAGAAAGGCCTTGCCCATGTCAGCCGCACGCCCGGCCGCACCCAGCTCATCAATCTCTTCGACGTGAACGGCACGCTCTATTTCGTCGACCTGCCGGGCTATGGCTATGCCCGCATCCCGAAGCATCTGCAGGCGGAGATCGCCGAACGCATCTCGACCTATGTCCATGGGGCCGAGCGCATCGCGCTCGCCATCCTCATCTGCGATGCCAAGGTCGGACCGACCAAGGACGATCTCGCGGTCCGCGACCTGCTCACCGAGGCCCGTCTCCCCTATCTCGTCGTGGCCAACAAATGGGATGCGCTGAACATGAGCGGCAAGGCGCAGAGCGCCAAACGGTTCGCCGCCGCCTTTCCCGGACATGAGGTGGTGCCGCACTCCGTCCTCTCGGGCGAGGGACGCGAACGCCTGCTCGGCCTCATCGGCGCCGCCATGTGATATCATACGGGCAGTACCCGTATGAAAAAGACCTCGCATCGCCATAAGAACGCCTATGTCGTCTCGGTGAACATGGGCTATGGCCATGAACGCGCCGCCTATGGCCTGCGTGACCTCGCGTATGGCGATATCATCACGGCCAATGACTATCCGGGCATCCCGGAGAAGGACAAGACCCTGTGGCGCGAAAGCCGCCGTTTCTACGAGGCCATTTCCCGGCTCAAGCCCATCCCGGTCATCGGCGACGCCATCTTCGAGGTGATGGACAAGATGCAGCGCATACCGCAGTTCTATCCGCGACGCGACCTGTCGCACCCGAGCCTGCAGGTGCGGCAGACCTATTACTTCATCGAGAAGCTCGGACTGTGCAAGCATCTCATCGAAAAATTGGCCAAGAACCCCAAGCCGCTCATCTGCACCTTCTTCATGCCCGCCTTCGCGGCTGAGATCTATGATTATCCCGAAGAGATCTACGTGCAGATCTGCGACGCGGACATGGCGCGCGCCTGGGTCACCCGCGACCCACGACGGAGCCGCATCAAGTATTTCGCGCCGAACGGCCGCGTGGTGGAACGCCTCAAGCTCTATGGCGTGCGTCCCGAGAACATTTTTCTGACCGGTTTCCCCTTGCCCAAGGAGCTCATCGGCGGCCCGGAAGGCGGGACCGTCAAAGCGGACCTGTTGGACCGCCTCTGTAATCTCGACCCCAATGGCATCTTTTGGAACAAGTACCAAAAGACGCTTGAAGCCCAGCTCGGCGCGGGCGCCTGTTTGCCCAAGCCCAAACGCCCGCCGACCATCGTGTTCTCCATCGGCGGCGCGGGCGCGCAGGGCGGCCTGGGGCTCGACGTGCTCAAGAGCCTCAAGCTCAAACTGCTCAAGAACAAGATCGCCTTGCGCCTGGTCGCCGGCACCAAACAGGACGTGGCCGAGGGCTTCCTCGCGAGCATCAAGAAGATGGGCCTCAAGGCCCGGATCGGCAAGAACGTCTTTGTCGACCATTATCCCGATCGCAAGTCGTATTTCATCGAGTTCAGCAAGCTGCTGCGCAAGGCCGACATCCTGTGGACCAAGCCGAGCGAGATGTCGTTCTATTGCGGCGTGGGCCTGCCCATCATCATGGCGCCCTCCATCGGCTCGCAAGAGCAGTTCAACCGCAGCTGGCTCAAGATGGTCGGCGGCGGCGTGACCCAAGGCGACCCGCGCTATACGAACGAATGGCTGTTCGACTGGATCGAGAGCGGCGGCCTGGCCCGCCTGGCCTGGAACGGGTATATCGAGGCGCCGACGCATGGCTCCTATCGCATCGAAAGCATCATCACGGGCGAGGAGATCGAGCTCGAGAAGCTCCCGCTCATCATCTAAACGCGGACGTCCATGCCCAAGACCACTATCGCGCCCTGGAACCTGGGACTTCCGGAGGTCTTGGAGACGTTCGCGACGACGGAACGGGGCCTCTCGTCGCATGAGGCAGCCTCGCGCGCCAAGGTCTATGGCCCGAACGAGGTGGCGGCCGACGCGCCCCAACCGGGCTGGCGCATCTTCGCGGACCAGTTCGCGAGCCCGCTCGTCCTCATCCTGATCGGCGCCTCGGCCATCTCGTTCTCGCTCGGCGAGAGCACGGAGACCCTCATCATCCTGCTCATGGTCTTTTTGAGCGGGCTGCTCGGCTTTTACCAGGAATACCGCAGCGAGCTGGCCTTGCGGCAATTGCGCAAAAAGCTCGGGCGCCAGGCCCGCGTGCTGCGCGACGGCGCCGCCCTGCGCATCGACGCGCGCGACCTCGTCCCCGGCGACCTCGTGGAGCTCGAGCTCGGGGCCGTGGTGCCCGCCGACCTGCGGCTCATCGCGCTCGATGATCTGGAACTGGACGAGTCCTCGCTCACCGGCGAATCCGTGCCCGTGGGCAAACGCGCCGATGCCATCGGCGGCAGCCGGCTCGCGCCGCAGGACCGCGTCAACATGGCCTTCATGGGCACCCACGTGGTGCAGGGGTCGGGCCGCGGCATCGTGGTCGCGACCGCGCTTACGACCGAGCTGGGCAAGACGGCCTCCCTTCTCGCCAAACGCACGGACGAGACCGAGTTCCAAAAAGGCATACGCGGGTTCGGGAGCTTCTTGCTCAAGGTCACCCTCGCGCTCTGCCTCATCGTCGCCGGCGTGCTCGGCCTGTTGCACGGCGAGTGGACCGAGTCCCTGCTCTTCGCCCTCGCGCTCGCCGTGGGCATCTCGCCCGAGCTCTTGCCCGTCATCGTCACCATGAACCTCGCGCGCGGCGCGCTCGATATGAGCAAGAAGGCCGTGCTCGTGAAACGCCTCATCTCCATCGAGGACCTGGGCAGCGCGGACGTACTGTGCACCGATAAGACCGGCACCCTCACCGTGGGCACCTTGCGCGTACGCGAGTCACTTGACCCGGAGGGGAAAGAGGACCCGCGCGTGCTCGCCCTCGCCGCGCGCTGCATCGACATCTCGGGGGACGGTCGCGCGACCAATCCCGTGGACCAGGCCATCCTGGACGCGGCGGGACGCGTGGGCGGCACCGTGTATGACCGCGTGGCCTTCGATTTCACGCGGCGCCGCATGAGCTGCGTCGTGGACGACGGCCATGGCGGCCGGTCTCTCATCGTGAAAGGCGCGACCGACGAGGTCATACGCCAATGCGCGGGCGTGGACCCTGAGCGGCTCATCGCCTTCGCCGACGGTTTCCACGAGCAAGGCTATCGGCTCGTGGCCGTCGCGACGCGGTCCATCGGGACCCAAGCGCGATATTCGCCCGCGGACGAAACGGACCTCTCGCTCAAGGGCTTCATCCTCGTGAGCGACGCGCCAAAACAGACGGCCAAATCGGCCCTGGCCTCGCTCGCGGCCTTGCACGTGCGCGTGGTCATCCTGACCGGCGACAATGAGAAGGTCACGGCGCACGTGGCCTCGCAGCTCGGCTTCGCCGTGCATGGCGTGCTGAAAGGCGAGGACCTGGACGCGCTGGACGATGCGAGCCTCGACAAGCGCATCGAGGACGTGAACGTGTTCGCCAAGATCACGCCGGCGCATAAATTGCGCGTCATCCAGGCGCTCAAGCGACGCGGGCATGCCGTGGCCTTCATGGGCGACGGCGTGAACGACGCGCCGGCCTTGCGCGAGGCCGATGCCGGCATCTCGTTCGAGAGCGCGGTGGACGTGGCCAAGGAAGCGGCCGGCATCATCCTGCTCAAAAAGAAGCTGTCCGTGCTCGCCGACGGCATCCGCGAGGGCCGCATGACCTTCGCACGCACGCGTACGTACCTGCATGCGACCATCTCGTCCAATTTCGGCAACATGCTTTCGGTGGCAGGCGCGTCCCTTCTGCTCCCCTTCATCCCTCTCCTGCCCGCGCAGATCCTCCTCCTCAACCTGTTGTCCGACGTGCCCATGCTCGCCATCCCCACCGACAATGTGGGCGACGAGGACATCGCCATGCCCTTGCGCTGGAACCTCCGCGAGATCTCCGATTTCATGTATTTCTTCGGCGCCATCTCGAGCTTGGCGGATTATGTCATGTTCGCCTTCTTCCTTTTCGTGCTCAAGGCAAGCCCCGAGCTCTTCCGCAGCGCGTGGTTCATGGGGTCCATGGCGACCGAGATCCTGGTCATCTTCATCCTGCGCTCGCCGCGCCTGCTCTCGTCCAAACGCCCCGGCACGCCGCTCCTCGTGGGCGCCGCGGTCGTGCTCGGGCTGACCGTGCTCATCACCCAGACCTCGCTCGGCGAACCGTTCTCCCTCGTCCCGCTCTCGCCCAAGGTGATCGCCATCCTCGCCGCCATCGTGCTCGGCTACGGCGTCCTGACCCAGGCCGGCAAGCTCGCCTACTATCGCTTCATCCGCACTTCGGTGACATGAAAATGACCCGATGATGTCGGGTCTTCACATATGACCGTCACGTCTCGCGCAATTGAGACGGCGACTATTTGCCTCCCGTGTTCTTGAGGAATTCCGCGCGGATGCGTTCGACGGATTTGATATAGGACTTCTTCACCGCCGCGATACCCCTGCTGCCATAGCCGCAATACGGCTGGGACATGGCCGCCCACACGGTGTCCATCTTTTCCTTATACAGTTCCGCGGGGTTGGTCTTGGGGTCGGGTTTGGTCGTGATGGTCGATGTCGAAGGCGCGAGCAAGGCCAAGGTCGAGCTGTCCATGGGCAAGACGGTGAAGTCCACGGATATGCTCGGCGCGGTCGGCCGCGCGCCGCCATGCGAGGCGAAGGCATATGCCGTGTAGGCACCGACCGAGAGGCCATCAAGGGTCACGATGCCCGATGCTCCCTGCGTCGACGCGCTTTGTATGGACACGGACGGGGAGCTGACGCCGTCGTATTTCGGTGAAATGGTGATCCACTCGGGCGGAATGCCGGAGAACCCGGAAAAAGCCACGGCATACGCGGTGCCTGACACGGGCTGGCCATTGATGCAGAGGTTGGGACCGGCCGCGAAAGAAGCGGAACAGGTCGCAGGCGCTTGCGCGGCCAAGGCCGGGATGTCCTTTACGGTCGGCACGGCCGGGATGTCATCGAACTTCTTGCCCAAACGTTTTTCCGCCGCCGCGATGTCGGCCTTCATGCGCTTGATGTTCGAGGCGTTCAAGCTCTTCATGGCCGCCGTGAGGCAACGCGTGGCGGGATTGACGAAGTTCTTTTCATCCGCGCCTTTGACCGCCGAAGGCGTGTAGTAATACCGCTTTTTGGCCGCGGCCAGGACCTCGGAAGCGGGGCTCAACAAGGCGAATATCCCGACGGCGATGGCGGTGGAGACGAGGGAAACGGATGTAGGCGTTCTCTGTCGCATACACGTATATACACGGGCGTTCTGACGTCGTTACAGTGTATGCCCTTTTTACCCTTCCGGCAACGCATCAGCCGCTTTTTTTGCCGTGCCGACGGGACGCCGCCTGGACGAAACCGACGAAGAGCGGATGCGGCCTGAACGGGCGCGTCATGAGCTCGGGATGGAACTGCGAGGCGATGAAGAACGGATGGCCCTCATGTTCGACGATCTCGGCCAAACGACCGTCGGGCGACAGCCCGGTGACGCGCAATCCCGTCTTTTCGATGTCGGCGCGATAGGCCGGGTTCATCTCGAAACGATGGCGATGGCGTTCCATGACATGCGGTTCGCCATAGAGCTTTGCCGCCATGCTCCCCTTCTTCAAGAAGCACGGATATTCGCCCAAGCGCATCGTGCCGCCATACTTGGCATCGGCGAGCTTCTCTTTTTGATCGCGCATGATGTCGATGACCGGATGAGAGGTCTTTGGATCTATCTCGGTGGTGTTCGCGTCCTTCCAGCCGAGGAGGTTGCGCGCCGCCTCGACCACGGCCAATTGCATGCCATAGCACAGGCCGAGATACGGCAGCTTTTTTTCGCGCGCGTATCTGATGGCCATGAGCTTGCCCGCCACCCCGCGCGTGCCGAAGCCGCCGGGGATGAGCACGCCATCGAGGCCGCGCAGGGTCGAGACGCGCGCCGGATGCTTTTCGAACTCCTCGCTGTTCAGCCAGACGAGCTCGGGCTCGAGACGTTCATGCCAGGCCGCGTGCTTGATGGCCTCGATGACCGAAAGGTAGGAATCGCTCAAGGTGAAATCGCCGGTCGAGAAATATTTGCCGATGATGCCGATGCGCACCTTTCCCCGAGGATGCGCGATGCGCGTGGCGAGGTCCTTCCACTTCTTGACATCCGCCTTGCGCGCCGGCAGGCCGAGCTTGTCCACGAGGCGTTCGGCAACCCGTTCCGTGATGAACCGTTGCGGCACTTCGTAGATGGACCGCGCGTCCGGCGCCGCGATGACGTCCTCGGGCGCCATATTGCAATGCAGGCTCAATTTCTCCTTGCGCGGCCCGTCTATGGCATGGGTCGAGCGGCAGATGAGCATGTCCGGCTGTATGCCGACGGCATTGAGGCTGCGTACCGCGTATTGCGTGGGCTTGGTCTTCATCTCGCCGATGCTGCCGGGCACGGGAAGATAGCTCACGAGCACGGTGAGCACGTCCTTGGGCTGCTGCAACTTAAGCATGCGCACGGCCTCGAGGAAGAGGATGTTCTGATATTCGCCGACCGTGCCCCCGATCTCGACCAAGGTGACATCCGCATCGTTCGTCTCGGCCGCCATGCGCAAACGGCCTATCACCTCTTGCGGGATATGGGGCACGGCCTCGACCGTCTTGCCGCCATAGCCCAGGGCGCGTTCGCGGCTGATGACGGTCAGGAACACGCTGCCCGAGGTCATATAATTGGCGCGCGTCAGGTCCTCATCCAAAAAACGCTCGTAATTGCCGATGTCCTGGTCCGTCTCTATGCCGTCTTTGGTCACGAAGACCTCGCCATGCTCCACGGGATTGAGCGTACCGGAATCGACGTTCAGATAGGGGTCGATCTTCACCGCCGTGACCTTATAGCCCCTGGCCTTGAGCAAGGCCCCGATGCTCGCCGTGGCCACCCCCTTCCCCACCCCGCTCATCACGCCTCCCGTGATAAAGACAAATCTGCGGCGCTTGGCCGCTTTTTGTGCGCGCGTCTTGGGCATATCCGCCCGAGTATAGCATGTCGGCCAAGACCCTTGACAAAAGGGCAAATTTCGACTAGATTTCGGCTTTCGTTCCTTGGGAAAAAGCGGAGGAAGCCATGGAAGAAACCGTGACCGTCGTGTTGAAGCAGGATTGGAAGAACACCCCGTACGCGAGGGAATGCGCCGATGGTCGCTGGACCTATGGCAGCCCCGGCGTCGGCCACATCTGGGTCTTCGAATATGAGGGGCGGCCAGACCGGCTCCTGGACATCGACTGGCGCGCCGCGATGAAGTTACCGCCCGATGGCATCGACCACTTCATCTTCAGGGACGACCTGATCCCGTCCTATGATGACAAGTCCTGCGAATACCGCTTGGGCACGGCGCATGCCGTCATCGTGCACACGCCGGAAGTGACCGATCCCGGTGACGACTATGACCTCACGGTCAGGGAGGCGACCACGGATCTGATCATCACCGGCCCGTCCGTGGTCGACATCATCAAGCTCAAGGACCTCATCGACCGCGGCTTCATCGAGCCGGTCACCGGACCGCCCGCGATGAGCGAAGAACAGGCGAATTCGTTGGCCATGCGGGGCCTTGCCTAGCCCTCTCGGAGGAGGCGTCATCCTGATGTCCCCTCCGTTTTTTTATGCCCGCGCTCAGCCACCCTTGACAAAAGGGCTAATATCTGATAGATTCATCAGTCGGCTAAACAAAAGACAATAATTCGCGAGCAGTGCTTTCAAACGACGTGGAGGAGAGAACCTTCAGCCTGCCTCGGCATTGTTGAAGTGTGGCAAGGAATCCGCCCTCATCCGGCTTCGGCTGGATACCGGCAGTAGTACATGCCAAGGACATACGCTCCGCTTCGGCGGGGCGCGTCCCCTCTACATCATTTGACGGCACGATATCGAAGAACCGGTAGGGCTTGTCCTCACCGGTTTTTTGTATGAAAAAAGCCCAAAAACGGGCTGAGGGACCTATGTCCCGATAAGATAGATCGCCTCGAGGCACAGCTCGCGCACATTGTGCGTCATCGCGAAGCCGTGGACATCCTCTTGGCGCAGCTCGGCCCTCGTGAGCCAGAACAGCGGGTCCGTCTCCCCTGCCTTGGGCGCGAGGTCCTTGTCGTCCGCCGAGGCATAGTAGAGATAGTCGTCGATGACGCGCTGCGGCCCGCCCGGCGTCTTGGACGGGTAGAAGTACCGCAGGATGCGGATGGGCGCGATCATCTGCACGCGCGAGGTATGCGGCAAGGGCCCGAGCGGATCATAGAGCCGCACCTTTTTGCCACATTCTTCCTCGATCTCGCGAAGGGCGGCTTCGTGATAGAGCTCGCCGGGCTCGACATGGCCGCCGACCGGCAAGCATTTCTTGAACCCCGTGTGCCCCTTGAGAAGCACTTCCTGTTTATACACGATGACGGTCGTGGCCGTCTGCTCGATGCGGCCTTCCATGACGAACTCCTTGGGTGAAGGTGCAAGGCCATCATTTGCTTCGAGCGGAGACGGGTCAATGTGGATAAGTCTGCGCTATACTCAGACCGTATGAAGACATATGGATATATCGCCCTCTTGCGCGGGATAAATGTTGGCGGGAACAAGAAGGTTCCCATGCCCGACCTGAAAAAGGCCCTGGAGGGTCTTGGGTGCACCGATGTCCGGACCGTGCTTGCGTCCGGGAATGCCATGTTCAATTCGCCGGACAAGGATATCTCGGCGCTCGCGAAGAAGATCGAGGCGAAGCTGGAGAAGACCTTCGGTTTTCCGGTCCGGACCTTGCTGCGGACGCAAGGGCAGATAGATACGCTCATCGCGTCGAACCCGTTCAAAGGCATCAAGGTGACGAAGGAGACGCGCTTGTATGTCACGTTCTTGCCGGACGAGCCCAAAGGGAAGATGAAACTTCCTTACACGTCACGGGACGGGAACTTCCGCATATTGAAAATGACAGACGATGCGCTGGTGAGCGTACTTACTGTCACGCCGGGCATGGGCAGCGTGGATGCCATGGCCATCATCGAGAAGACCTATGGCAAGGACGTCACGACGCGGAACTGGAACACGATCGTGAAGATGGGGTAAACTGGCGGGATGAAAACCAAGAACCTGTTCAAAAGCGTCGGCGCCGTCCTCGCGGGATTCATCACGGTCGCCCTGTTCTCCGTGGGAACGGACGCCGTCCTTGAGGCTCTTGGCCTGTTCCCGCCGCAGACGGAACCCGGGAAATATGCAGCGTGGATGCTCGCGGTCGCGCTCATCTATAGAAGTATGTACACGGTCATGGGCGGATATGTGACCGCGCGCGTGGCCCCTCGGAACCCTCAAGGCCATGTCCTCGCCCTCATGATACTTGGCGGGATCGGCGGCGTCGCGGGCGCCATCGGAGGCTGGAGCCTGGGCAATCATTGGTATCCCGTCCTGCTCGCCATCACCGGTCCATTCTTCGTGTGGCTGGGCGGAAGAGCCTCTATCGGGAAAAAATAAGACACAAAAAACAATACCCCATTTTCACGGGGTATTGTTTTTGGTAGCGCCTAGGGGAATCTCACTCGCTCGGCCGCCAATCGGCGTCCTCGCTCTCACGGGCAACCTCTCGGTTTCCCGTGTGCCCTTCCCTCCAGCACGGATGGGGAAACATGCGCTGCTTGTTTCCCCATGCCCCTTCAAGTTCGATTCCCCTAGGCATCGCTATACCAAATTGAAAACCCCGCTTTCGCGGGGCTTTCAATTTGGTAGCGCCTAGGGGAATCGAACCCCTCTTTCCAGGATGAGAACCTAGCGTCCTAACCGATAGACGAAGGCGCCCTGTACGGTCGGTTATCCTTCCCAATCTTTTGTCTGCCGAACGAGCAGCTCCTCGGCACGCAGCGGATCGGCCATGAGCTCTTTGACGATGCGTTCCATGCGCACGCCTTGCGAGCCTTTGACCAAGACCACGTCCGTGGGATGCAGGCGCTCCTGGATGAAGCGTCCCGCCTCGTCGCTGGACCGGATGAGAAAGACCGCGTCCTGTGACATCCCCGCCTCTTGTGCGGCATGTGCCACGGTATGCGCGAGAGTACCACAGGTGATGAGCATGTCAACCCCGGCCTCGGCGGCTTGGCGGCCCATGTCTATGTGCGCACGCTCGGCCAAGCTCCCCAGTTCGAGCATGTCGCCCATGGCCGCGATGCGCCGGCCGCCTTCGGCCACGGGGAAGCTCGTGAGGTCGCGAAGCGCGGACAAGACCGCGAGCGGCGACGAGTTATACGTATCATCGATGAGCCAGGTGGCTTTCACGCCCGGGATGAGGCGCATGCGTCCCGGCATGCCGTGATAGCTCTCGCCCAGTCGCGCGATGGCGGCCTTGTCATCGGCATCGAGCGCGCCCGCGACGGCCAAGGCCGCGGCGGCGGCATATGCCTGCGGGCGGCCGACCGTGCCGGGCAAGCGCAACACATGGGTCGTGCCATACATGGCGAGGCGTATCTCGAGCCCGGAACGCGACGGGTCCTCGGCATCGAGGACGGCCGTCGCCTCGAGGATGCGGGCCGTGGCGTCCTCGGCGAAACCGAAGGTCAGGACGCGGCAGGGCAAGGTCGCGGCCTTGGCCAGGACGCGCGCATCATCGGCGTTCACCACGGCTACGCCGTCCGCGCCCAAGGCATGCAAGACCTCGGCCTCTTCATCGGCCACGGCCTCGACCGTGCCGAAGAACTCCGTATGTTCCGGCCCGATGGCCGTGAGCACGCCGACCTTGGGTGGCGCGAGCTTGAGCAGATAGGCCAGGTCGCCGGGATGGTCCGTGCCCATCTCGAGCACGAGGGTGCGCGCCTCGATGCGGCGCAGGCCCACGCCATGCGCGAAGGCGCTCGCGAGCAGGCCGAGCCAGGACATGAGGGATCTTCCCGGCGCGGCATGGCCGAACACGGTCAAAGGCAGGCCGAGCTCATTGTTGTAGTTCTTGGGGCTCGCGACCACGCGTTCGGCCGGGACGCGCGACCCCAAGGCGGTGCCGATGGCCTCCTTGGCGGACGATTTACCGACGGACCCGGCCACGGCGATCACGATCGGCGCATCGCGACGCAAGGCACGCATGGCGCAGCTGCCGAGAAAACCTTCGAGAACGCATGTGAGGGTCATAGGTGGGTGGAGGAAGCGGCCGGCGGCAAAGTCCCGGGATCATAGATCCGCGGCAAGGAGGCACCCTTGGCCAGGGGACGCTCCGGCGGCACTTGCAGATAGGTAAGCAGGAATGCGGCCATCTCGCCAAATACCGGGGCGGCGGAAGACTCGGCCCATTGCACGTCGCGGGGATGATCGATCTTGACCAGCATGGCGAACTTGGGGTCGTTCGCGGGCGCGTATCCTGCGAAAGAGCCGATGGTCACGTCCTTTTGATAGCCCACGGCGCCGTCGGTACGCGCCACCTGTGCCGTGCCCGTCTTGCCCGCGACCCAATAGCCCGGCACGCCGGCGCGTTTGCCATGGCCGTTCTCGACCACGTCGATGAGCATGCCCGTGATGAGGCGCGAAGCGCGGCTCGAGATGGGCGTGCCGGCCGCATAGGGTTTGGTCTTTTCCCGCGTGCCGTCGGGATGCACGATCTCGTCTATCACGTACGGATGCATGAGCTTGCCGCTGTTCGCCATGGCGGCATAGGCCGCCGCGAGCTGCATCGGCGTGGCCGTGATGCCTTGGCCATACGAGGCCGTGGCGCCGAACACGTTCCCCTTTCGCGCGAGCGACGCGATGTTCCCTTTGGCCTCGGGCGAGAGGCCCACGTCGGTCTTGGCGCCGAAGCCGAAGCTCTGGATATAACGCGAGAACAGGTCGCGTCCCAATTGCCGCTCGACGAAGATCATGCCGGTATTGAGCGACTTGTCGAGTACCTGGACCATGTCCTGCACGCCATGCGCCTGCATGTCGGAGTTGTGGATCTTGAACGTGTCTATCTCCTCGACGCCCTTGTCATCATAGGTCGTGCCGGGCGTGACCTTGCCCGCGTCCAGGCCCGAGGCCATGACGATGGGCTTGAACACCGAGCCGGGCTCATAGGCCACGAAGGTCGCCTTGTTCGAATAGGTCCCGACCTCTTGGACCGTATTGAAGGTCGCGGGATCGAAATCCGGCGCCGAGCACATCGCGAGCACGGCGCCCGTCTGCGGTTCCAGGACCACGATGGTGCCGCTGTCGGCCTGATGTCGCGCCACGGCGGCCGCGATGATGTTGCAGGCCTTGAACTGTATGGTGCGGTCTATGGTCAGCACGACGTCGGACCCGTTCACGGCCTCATGCAGTTGCGTGTCGCCGATGGTGAGTCGGCGTCCGGTGGCGTCCTTTTCGATGGACAAGCTGCCCGGCTGGCCGGCGAGCAGGTCGTCCAAGGCGCCTTCGAGGCCATAGCGTCCCTTGGGCGCGCCCGTGGCCTCGTCCGGCGTCACGAAGCCGATGAGCTGGCCGCTCACGTTCTTTTCCGGATACAAACGCGCGCTCTGCGACACGAAGCCGATGCCGTCGAGGCCGAGCGCCTTGAGCCGAGACACCGCGTCCGCGTCGGCATCCTTGGCGAGCAGCTCATACGGGTCGTCCTCGCGCTTGGTCAATTTGCCCAAGACCTCGTCGAGCGGCAGACCGAGGGTGTCCGACACGCTTTTGGCCGTGGCGGGCTTGTCCTTGATATTGCGCGGCACGGCATAGACCTGCCAGGCCATGCGATTGGTCGCGAGCGGATATAAGGTCCCGTACGTGCGGTCGCGTGCGAAGATCTGCCCGCGCGTCGGCAGGAGCTTGGTCTGCATGTCATGCTGATCGGACGCGAGCATGGCATAGAACCCGTTCTGATAGAGCTGCATGTAGGCCAAGCGGCCGATGAGCAAGAGCCCCGCGAGGCAAAAGCACACGGTGAGGAACAGGAAACGCCGGTCCATGCCGGACGACCTGGCATGCCCATGTCCATATCCCCTGACCGGTGACCACATACCTACTTTCGCCTCGGTCGCATCACGCGGCGTTTCTTGAGCGTGTCGATATAGTTCTGATAGAGGTCGATCTTGGCGCCGCCGACCATCTGGCCGAAGCTGCGTTCCGTCCCCAGGTCGGTGCTCGTCGTCGCATTGGTGGAGGTGCCGGCCGAGGGCAAGGTGATGTTCGCCTGCGCGCCGGTCATGCCGATGTTCGCGTCCACCGTGCCGCTCGGCAGGACGATGGATTGTATCTGGCCCACGTCGCCCAGGCTCAGCACGGCATGCACCGTGATGGGCGTCGGCTTGTTATCGCGGTCCACATAGGGGAAATCCGCGACCAGCTCCACGGGCACATGGGTCTTTTTGGTCACGGCCAGTCGGAAGGTCGCGGACCCCGCGCCTTGCACCAAGCGGTCGATGAGGCCCAGCTCCTCGGCCGTGGGCGCGCGGCCATACCACACCTTGAGCAGGTTATAGACGAAAGGACTGATGCCGCTGCGGTCTATCTTGAAATACACGACCTCGAGCGGGCCGAGCGTGGCGCTTTGCGTCTGGATGAGCCCGCCTTGCGGCAAGGCCAGGGGCACGATGAAGGCGAAGGCCTTGCGCACGTCCTCGCCCTTGGTCTCGGTGATCAAGTTGTCCGCCTCCAAGCTCTCGAGGAAAGCCTCGCGCTCGAAACGCACATAGGGTTTGGTCGATGTGATGCCCGCCAGGCCGATATAGGCCGCGCGCAGCTCCGGACCAACGCTGCGCGGCCGCAAGGCCACATAGTCTTTGACCGCCACGAGATCCCCCGTCTGGTCCTCTGGCCCCAATTTGCCGGCGCCCGCGCCCACGCGGATGAGACCGGAGATGTTCGGTTGTATGGGGTCTCGCAGGTCCACCGGGCCTTTGTAGGTGAAACCCGTGGTGCTCTTGGTCTTGGCATTGGTCCAGGACACGTCCAATTGCAAGGTGCCCGCGCCGGTCAGGCCGACGAGATTGGTCAATCCGTCCTTGAGGACCTTGTCGGGCGAGTCGCTCAACAGGATATAGGCCAAGCCGCCGCCGACCACGAGCAGGGCCGCCAACAGGAAGAACAAGATGCGTTTCATGCCCTCTAGGATAGCACTTTCGCCGTCCGTGGGGCACTAGAGGTATTTCTTCCCTTTCAGCGCGTCGGGAAGATAGGTCTGGTCCACCGGACCATCGAAATCCGGGTTGTATTTGTAGTCCTTGCCATATCCCAGCTCTTTCATGAGCTTGGTGGGCGCATTGCGCAAATGGATGGGGATGGGTTCATTGGGCGTGGCTTGGGCATCGGCCTTGGCCTCGCCATAGGCGCGATAGACCTCCACCGACTTGGGCGCGCGGGCGAGATACGCGGCAAGCTCGGCGAGATGCACTTCGCATTCCGGCATGCCGATGTTCTGACAGGCCTGTTGCACGGCCACGGCCAGGATGAGGGCCTGCGGGTCCGCGAGACCCACGTCCTCGGCCGCGAAGCGCACGAGACGGCGCGCGACATAGATGGGATCATCGCCCGCTTCGAGCATGCGCGCCAACCAATACAATCCCGCGCTCGCATCCGACCCGCGCAAGGATTTATGCAAGGCCGAGATGGCATTGTAATGCCACTCCCCGGTCTTATCGAAATGCATGTTGGCGCGTTGCATCAAACGCTTGAGCAATTGGATGTCCAAGACCATCGGCTTTTTGCCCTTGGGCTTAGGGCTTGCCTGCACCAAGCTCTCGAGCGCGTTCAAGGCCGCGCGCGCATCGCCGCCCGCGAGCTGGGCAATGGCCTCGAACAGGCCCGCCGGCGCTTCAATGGCGCTCGCGCCAAAGCCGCGCGTCGCGTCTTCCAAAGCCCGCCGCAAGATGGCGACGAGGTCTTCCATGCCCAAACCGTGCAGGACGAACACTTTGCAACGCGAGAGCAAGGCGGCGTTCACCGCGAAGCTCGGGTTCTCGGTGGTCGCGCCGATGAGGACGATGGTGCCGTCTTCCACATGCGGCAGGAGCGCATCCTGTTGCGCTTTGTTGAAGCGATGGATCTCATCGATGAACACCACGGTGCGCTTTTGCCCGGCACCCAAGGCATGTTTTGCCGCCTGAATGCCATCGCGCAGTTCGGCCAATCCCGCGCTCACGGCCGAGAGCTGGATGAAATCCATGCCCGCTTCTTTGGCCACCAAGCGCGCCAAGGTCGTTTTGCCGGAGCCGGGCGGACCCCAAAAGATGAAGGATGGCACATCGCCCGTCGCGATGAGCCGACGGAAAGGCGAACCAGGCGCCAAGAGGTCGCCTTGGCCCATGACCTCATCCAGGCTTTGCGGCCGCATGCGTTCGGCCAAAGGCGCCTTGGGATTGAGGCGCTTGGCATCCAGGTCCGGGAACAGGCTCTGCATATGGAACAAATATAGAACAAGTCCCCTTGGCCGACAAGACACGGACCTTGTATCATTGACGGAACGTGAAATTTGCTGTATATTCCCTTGTTACCCTCTATGGCCAAAAGCGACAGACCGAGCGAAATGCCGGGAGCAGGAAAGAGCCTCGACGATATCGCCGAGAGCTTCGAAGAGAAGATCAAACGCTTCGAAAAGGAGTCCGGCATCCAGGTCCCCCGTTTCGAGGACGAGGAGTTGACTCCGGAGGTCTTGTCCGAAGCCGAGGCCGAGGACGCATTGAAGGTCCTTGCCTTGCAAGACAAGATCAAAGGCGAGCAGTTCGCGGAAAAGCTTCCGGGGATGGACCAGGAAGGCCAGCAATGGGCCTTGGACTATGAAGCGATCACGGGAGGCAAACCTCAGGGCTTGAAGAAGCCCGACCAACCGATCTTGCGGGAGAACCCCTATGCCGAGACCGTGGACACGGAAAAGGGGAAATTGGAGCGTATGGACGAAAAAACGGTCCCGCCGCGCCGCCGTCCGCCATCAGAGGCCGCCTAAGCACATACACATATGGACACCATGCGATTCGACACCATCCCTACGCCCAAACCGGATCATATGACGGCACCGCCGCCGTCCGATTTCGAGAAGGCCAATACCGAAAGGCCACCGAGCGATGACGAGAACATGCCGACCGAAAGACCGACCATGGATACCGATCTTGAGGAGCTCCGCACCGGCGCCGCCACGGAAGATGCGGAGGTCATCGCCAAGTACGAAGCGATGCTCGCGAACGTACGCAGCGCCGACGCGAACTATGGGAATTTCGCCAAAAAGATGGAAGGGACCTCCGCCGCATTGACGGCGCATGTCGAGGACCCGGACAGTCCCATCAGCAGAAGCCATATCCGTTTCAATGAGAAGAACTAATATATGAAAAGACCCCGTGAGGGGGGTCTTTTCATATGGTCGGGCCAGTGGGACTTGAACCCACGACCTCTTCGTCCCGAACGAAGCGCGCTAGCCAACTGCGCTATGGCCCGATGTGGCTCTATCGCCTGTAAAGTACGCCGATAATAGCAGCAGCCGCATGCCTTGGCAAGGCGTGGTATCGCCAGTACCCTGAGCTAAGACTATGCGCTCCCCTTTCCGGCATGTGGCCGTCTTGGCCGCGATCTGCGGACTGTCCTTGGCGCTTCCCGTCCTTGCGGCGGACGCACCGGTCACCGCGGACCAGGCGGCACAACAAGGCGTGGTGGACACCGAAAAATTGAACGAAGGCAATGCCGCGGCCAATCCCGCCGATGGCAGTTATGAGACGGCGCGCGTGCTCGAGGTGAAGGCCGACACCACCCAAGGTCCGCATGGCGCCACCCAGGTCAAGACCTATACGGTCGAGATGCGTTCAGGCGCCGAGAAAGGCAAGACGCGCGTCTTGCATGTAGACGTCGCCGACAATCCGTTCCAAATAGACCCGCGCGCCGGCGACAAGATCATCGTGTATCTCGTCCCGGACCCGAACGGAGGACAAGCACAGGCCTATCTCGAGAGCTTCGACCGGCGCGGCGCCATCTATTGGCTCATCGCGCTCTTCGTCCTCACCTTGGTCCTGCTCGCGGGCTGGCAAGGCTTCAAGGTCGCGGCCTCCATCCTCGTGTCCGTGCTCATCATCGGCTTCGTGCTCATCCCGGCCTTCTTGAAAGGCGTGAACCCGGTGCCCATCGCGCTCTTCCTCGCCGCCTTGCTCGCCGGCATCACGGCCGTGCTTTCGACCGGCTGGAACCGCAAAAGCCTCATGACCGTGGTCGGCACGGTCGGCGGCACCCTCGTGGCCTATCTCGTGAGCGATCTCTTCGCGCATTGGGCGCATTTGAGCGGGCTCGCGTCAGACGAAGACCGCCTGTTCTTCGACAAGAACCCGCTCTTGAACCCGCAAGGCTTGCTCTTCGCCGGCATCATCATCGCCTCGCTCGGCGTCGTGGAGGACGTGGCCGTGTCCATCGCCTCGGGCATCATGGAAGTGCGCATGGCCAACATGCGGCTCGGTTTCAAAGACCTGTTCCGCGCCGGCATGACCGTGGGTCGCGATCACATGTCCGCCCTCGCGAACACCCTGGTCTTCGCCTATGTCGGCGGGTCGCTTTCGACATTGCTCCTCTACACGCAATATGGCGGCGCCTGGGCCAAATTCCTCAATTTCGACGGCGTGGTGGACGAGATCATCCGTTCGCTCTCGGGCACCATCGGCTTGACCTTCACCGTGCCCATCACGGCATTGCTCGGCGCCTGGCTCGCGTTACGCGTCAAAGACCCGCGTCTCGCGCCGCAGCCCGTCACCGAAGATCCGCTCAAAAAGGCCACGGGCTGGCAAGGCGATCATGGCCATGGGCACGCGCATGTCCCGCCTCCTGACGAAAAGCAACCCCCGATGGCCTAAGCCCACGGGTACGGCGGTTCGTACGTGGTGACCTCGGCGGCATAGCGGGACAACCAATCGCGGAGAAAGGCCGTGGCGCGTACGTCATCCTCATTATAGAGGATGATGTCGTCCAAAATGCCTTCGTCCTTGGTCTTGAGATAGCGCTCGAAGGCGTCTACCGACGCGCCGCCGCCTTTGACCTGGCTGCGCCAGGCAAAACCGAGGAACTTGGCGATATATTTGAGACCGTAGAAATACAAAGGCAGGGTCACGGTGTGGCGCAACGCATCTTTGATGTCCACCATGCGGCCGCGGAAGAGGTCGAGGCGTTCATCCTTGCCATAGCGGCTCTCGAGCACGGCCAAACGGCTTTTTTCATAGGGCGCGAAATGATAGACGGTGTAGAGGGGCGGCAAGGTCGCGATCCAGGCAAGGAATTCCCGCCACATCTGCTTCTCCCCTTCCAAACTGCGCGACACGAAGGCCTTGTACTCGTCGCCCTCCGGATGCCGGATGAGGATGCCGTAGAGATAGTCCACGTCGTTCGGTGGATCGCTCTCGATGTCGAAGTGTATCTCCAAACCATCAGGCGTCAGGGGCACGGGCTCGCGGATGATGACCTGGTGCCGTTTGAGCGATTGCGCCTGCAATTTGGCCACCTCGAGGCTGCGCAGGGTCAAGCCTTTGACCGCGCCTTCGAGCGCCTGCGGGTCCATCTCGGCCGCCTGGGCCACGGTCTTGATGCCGAGCGAGCGCAGGGCCGCGAGCTTTTTGACGTCCACATTATAGAGGAGCGCGATGTCATCCGCGGCTTCGGCGCTCTTTTTGCACAGCTCGCCCCACACGCCCGTATCGAAGCAGGCCTTACGCAGCACGGCCTCCGGCCTCTTGCCCTCGCGCACGGCGCGCAAGGTCTCGATGAGCTCGAGCATCTCGGGCACGGTCTCGCGCACGTCGAACACGATCTGCGCGCGTTCGGCGTTCACGATGCCGGCCGCGGCCACCTCGGCGCCTTGCACCTTGGACAAGAGATGCGCATAGAAGGCCAATTGCAGTTTTTGGTACTTTTGCAGCTCGCGCGTGGACTTCACGTCTATGGGCATGTATTGCCAGTCGCCGAACGCGCTCGTCCCGGGGATGCGATAGAGCAGGTCGGGCTTGCCCAAGAGGTCGCCGTCCACGAGCACGCCTTGATAGATCCACTCGGCGCCGGCGCGCATGGCCTCGAGCGTCCGCGCGCGCGCGGCATCCTGGCCCAGGTCCGTGAGGTCCGTGACCTCGGCGCCCTGGCTCATCTCTTCGACATAGGCGCGTTCATGCGCGATGCCGTCCTCCCAGCGCTCGCGTTCGCCGTCCGTCGGCTCGCGGCGATAGGCCTCCTCGGCCGTCGTGGCATGCCAATCGTAATACGGCCAATGCGGGCAGCTGATGTATTGGAAGATCCGCGTCGCGGTGATGTAGGAAGACCCGTGCATACTAGGCGATCTTCTCGGCGGCCTCGAGGCTCCGCGCATGCAGGTCTGCCATCCAGGCGGGCACGGCGCCCTTCACCAGGTCGAACATGCGATGTTCTTGCGCGAGCTTGGCCTCGCGTCCCGCTTTGAACATGGTCCAGGCGCTGTCCATGCTCCGCGCCGAGAGCAACAGGCTCTGCAAGTTGGACACATGGTCCGCGCATTTGATGGTCAAGGCCTCGCGCGGGGCTTTCTGCAGCTTCATGAAAAAGGCGTCATTGCGCGCCTGCCAATCCTCCACGTCCATGGGATGCGTGACCCAGGCCACGAGCTCGGCCACGCGCGGCGAAAGCTCGGCCGCGATCTCCTCCCGCGAAATGCCGCAATCCTCGATGACATCATGCAGGACGCCTGCCGAGACCGTCGCATCCTCTTCGCCCGCGCGCGCCAACAAGATCCCGACGGCGGCGGGATGGGCGATATACGGGATCTCTTCGGTGGGATGTCTGCGTACTTGGTCCTTGTGCCAGCGGGCGGCCAGCTCCAAGGCGCGGAACATGAGGGGGGTCGTATCAGGCATGGTCATCATCGGGCATCTTGAGGGCGGCATGGATGAGCGCGGTACCGTTCCGGAAACCCACGGTGAAGCCTACGCTGCCGGCAAGCAATGCCGCAAGCAAGAGCCCCTTGACCGTCCATGCGTCGAAGAACAACCAGCCCATGAGGGCATAGGCAAGGACCATGGCGCAGGCCGCGACGGCGGCATGGCCCAGGGCCACGATCAGGACCATGCGCGTCACCAGGTCAGGTCTTTTGACCTTGTCCCAATGCGGCGAGCGCGGCGCCGCCGGCTTGGGCGTCCTCATATGCGCGTCACGCCCTGCCGCGCCCGGACGCGACGCACATGCACCGACGCGCCAACGACGAGGCCGGCCGAGACCAGGACGATGTTCTTGACGACGAACTCGCCGACGACCGTGAGCAGGAGCGGATTACCATGCTGGAAGGCGACCTGGGGCAAGAGGACGAGCACCAAGAAGGTGCCGAGCTGCTGCAGGAACATGAGGACGAGGGTGATGCGCAGCCAGCGTCCGATGAGCAGGCCCAGGCCGATGAGCACTTCCCACCAGCCGATGAAGATGACGGCCTGCGCGGCCGGGATGGGCATCCAATACAGGGTCTGCGCCACGAGGTCCGCGACCGGCGTGGTCCCCGTGACCTTGAGCGCGCCGAACCACAGGAAGACGATGCCCAAGCTCACGCGCAGGATGGACAGCGAATGCCTGTGCAAGAACGAGATGACGGCCCCGTCGCATTGCTCGCACCAGACCTTCAAGCGTTTCATGCGGCTCATATCACTTCGAGGATGGCGGTCTTGAGATAGCGGCCTTCGGGGAAGGCAAGACGTTCGGCATGGTCCGCGGGCTGGGTGATCCAATCGAGCACGCGCACGTCGCGGCGCGCACGGCCGGCGGCGATGCGCAGGAGGGACCGGAACTCCTCGGGGTCCACGCGTCCGGAACACGAGCTCGTGACCAGGATGCCGCCGGGGCCGAGCTGGCCGAAACAGGACGCGTTCAAGGATGTATAGGCCTTGAGCGCCTGCGGCAGATGCGACGCGCTCTTGGCGAGCGCCGGCGGATCGCAGACGATGAGGCCATAGGGCCCGCCCTGCACCGGCCCGCCGTCGAGCAGGTCGAACACGTCGGCCTCGAGGAAGGCGCAGCGTTTCTCGTCGTCGGGGTCCAGGCCGTTCTCGCGGAAGATGCTCTCCCCCAGCTCGAGCGCGGCATGCGACACGTCGGCGCTCATCACGAAAGAGGCGCCGCCTTTTGCCGCATGCAGGCTGAAGCCGCCGGTATAGGAAAAGAGATTGAGCACGCGTTTGCCCGCGGCGAGCTTGCCCACGGTCATGCGCGCCTCGCGCTGGTCGAGGAAAAATCCGGTCTTCTGCCCTTCGAGGACGTCCGCCAGGAAGGTCAGACCGGATTCGGTGAAAGCGACCGGGCCAGACAGCTCGCCGCGACGCAGCCCATGCGGCATGTCGTTCAAGCCTTCGACGCGGCGCACGTCGAGATCGGACCTTTCGACGATGGCGCGAGGGTTGAACGCGTCCGCCAAGGCCTCGATGACGGTCTCTCGCAAACGCTCCATGCCGGCCGTATGCAATTGGAACACGAAGACATCGGCATAGCGGTCCACGATGAGGCCGGGCAGGCCATCGGCCTCGGCATGCACCAGACGATAGCCCGTGGTCCCCGCAGGCAGGCGCGGTTTTTTCCACGCATCCAGCAATTTGAAACGATGGACGAAGAAGGCCGCGTCTATCCGTTCTTTCGCGTCGCGCGAGAGCATGCGCACGCGTATGGACGTGCGGCCGTTCCAGGTCCCCTGGCCCAAGGACGCGCCTTCGTAGGAAAAGACCTCGACCAATTCGCCCAAAGCCGCGTCCGTGATGTCCTCGGCAAGCGCCTCGGAGAATATCCACGGATGCCCCGCGCGTACCGGGGTGTCCTTCTTCGGTTTCAGGATGACGCGGCGCATGTCGTTCAGATAAGTCGGTCCACCAAACGGCCGATGGCCTTGGACTCACCCAGGCTCTTGGCCATGTTGCCGTATTTTTCCACGGCCTCGCGCAAGGCGTGAGACATGGCCTCGCGCTTCACGACAAGCTCCTTGGCCTCATGCGGCGGCAAGGCGGGATGTTGTTCGACGATCTCGCCGATAAGTTCCTCCTGTTCCTCTTCCGCCTTTTTCACAGGCCGACCTTCGTCGATGAACTCGGCCTCGATGACGCGGGGCTTGGGCTTGAGCGCGGGGAACGGATAGGGTCGGTGTTCAGGCATGGTCGTCTGTCCGGTCTCACTCCTCCTTGCCTTCCTTTTTCGTCTTCTTGCTCGGTACCTCGATCGCTTCCCCCAGCTTGCGCATGCCTTGCCGAATACTATCGACGGTACGCGCGGCCTCTTGCAGGTCCTCGCCAAAGCTTGTCTCCTTGGGCCTTTCGGTCGGCATGATGATGTCCCGTTGGTTCGGTTCGAGGAAATCCCGCGGGCCGGTATGCGCGCAGCCTTCCATGACGGCGACGAAACCCGCGGCCTGGGCCAGGAACGCGAACTTCTTCGAATATGCCCGGAACACATCCGCCACCGCGTGACGCTTGGCCTCGCGTTCGCGTCCCTCGAGCTCGGCACGTGCGTGCTCGGCCGATGGTTGCATGGATATCCTTTCGCGCATATCAGACGGTGGCCATCTTGGCCGCCTCGACGGCATCCTGCAAGGTGCGCTTCCAGGCGCCGATCTCCTCGCGCGGGACGCGTGATAGATCATCGGCCAAGGCATGGGCCTCGTCCGGTTCGAGCGGCAAGGCGAGCACGCATTCCCAACAGTCCAAGGCCTCCATGCCCATGGGCAGGAGCGAGTGGCCATGCGCCTCGAGCCAGGCGCGCAGGGCGGCGACGAAGCCTTTGTCGCGCACGAGCACGCGGCCGTCATGCGTATATGCCGCGCTGTCATGCTTGGCCGTCGTGATGTCATGCAGGGCCGGTACGCCGCGCATCTGCCATTCCTCGAAACGTTCGCCCAAGGCCGCCTCCCCCGCCGGGTTCAGGGTGAGATGCGAGAACTTCCCATCCTCGGCGAAAAGCTCGCCCAGGTGACGATGCAGGTCATCGAACAAAAGATAGACGGTGTCCATATGGTTAGCGTTTCAAATATTTGCCGACGGCGGCCCAGGACGACAAGGTCACGAGGCCCATGAGGCCGCCGCCCTCGACGAGGATGAGATCGAGGACATTGTCGTGGAAATAGGCGAAGAGCCCGGGCGAGGCGCCGTCATACAAACCCGTGAGGCGCGGGTCCACATACCCGGCCGCGATGGCCACGATGGCGCCGGCGACGGCAAGCGCGAGCAGGGCGAGGAACAGGCCTTCGAGCACGAAAGGCATGCGCACATAGGGGCCGGACGCGCCGACCAGGCGCATGATGCCGATCTCCTCGCGTTGGGTGTAGATGGCGATGCGTATGGTGTTGTACACGATGAGCACCGAGAACAGCGCGAAGACCGCGATGAGGGCCGAGCCGAACACGCGCACCGAGTTCCCCAGGTCGCGCACGCGCGTGATGGCCTCGGCATGGTCCTGATAGTTCTTGGATTGCACGAAATCGGCGAACTGCGGGTTCTTGAGCGCTTCGAGCAGGAAAGGATAATCGCCGGCATGGCGCGCCTTGAGCACGAGGGTCGCGCCGAGCGGATTGGCGTCCACCTCGGACAGCGCGGCCAGGATCTTGGGGTCATTGGCATGGCGCTTGCGGAAATCGTCGAGCGCCTGTTCGGCCGTGAGCACCGTGGCCGAGCTCACCTGTGGCAGGCCGGCCATGTAGAAACGCGCGCCTTCGAGCACGGCCGCCGGGGTCTTGGGATCGAAATACACCGAGATGTCCACTTTGTCCTCGAGCAAGCCGATGGCGCGGTCGAGAAGGACGTTCACGCCCACCAGGACATTGACCGAGAGCAGGGCCAGGATGAGGACGAAGACCGTGGTGAGCGACAGCCACACGTTGCGCACGAAGTGCGTTCCCGCGGCGGCGACGATGCGCCCGGCCATGAGGAGAGGTCGCATGTCAGAGGAGGTATTTGCCTTCGGCGTGGTCGGAGGCCACGCGCCCGCCCGCGAGGGTGATGACGCGGCGGCGCAGGGCATTGACCACTTCGCGGTTATGCGTCACGAGCACGACCGTGGTGCCATAGGCATTGATCTTGAGCAGGAGGTCGACGATCTCCTGGGCATTGATGGTGTCGAGATTGCCGGTGGGTTCGTCCGCGAGCAGGATCTTGGGACGATGCACGAGGGCGCGGGCGATGACCACGCGTTGTTGTTCGCCGCCCGAGAGCTGCCGCGGAAAGCGGTCCTGCTTGCCTTCGAGCCCGACGATCTGCAGGACCTGCGGCACGATGTCGCGGATGCGCTTGCCCGGTTCCGACGCGACCTCGAGCGCGAAGGCCACGTTCTCGAACACGGTCTTCTTGGGCAGCAATTTGAAGTCCTGGAACACCACGCCGATCTGGCGGCGCAAAAAAGGCACCTCACGGGGCGGGATCTTGGTGATGTCCCAGCCGCCGATGGTGACCGAACCGCGCGTCGGACGCTCTTCCGCGATGAGCAATTTCGCGAGGGTCGTTTTGCCCGCGCCGCTTTGCCCCACGATGGACACGAACTCCCCCGGACGCACGCGCAAAGACACGTCGCGCAGGCCATGGACATCGGGCGCATAGACCTTGGAAACACCTTGCAGGTGGATCATGTCGTTCATAGCCGATACGGCGGTCAGTGTAGCATGTTATACTGGTCGCGTCTTACTCATATTTCTTTCACTATGGGAACGGCGAAGAAGCCTGCAAAAGGCGGCGGAAGGTGGACCGGCAAGAAGGCCTCGAAGGGCGGCAGCGGTTTCGGCAAGAAGGCATCCCGAGGCGGGAGCACCAGCCGATTGGGCTAAGCAAAAAGACCCCGTGAGGGGTCTTTTTGTATGGAGCCAACTCCGGGAATCGAACCCGGGACCTCTGCTTTACGAAAGCATTGCTCTACCAGCTGAGCTAAGTTGGCCTGGAGCGGGTAGCGGGAATCGAACCCGCCTCCGCGGCTTGGGAAGCCGCTATAATAACCACTATACGATACCCGCGTGCTTGGCTACCCGCCTTTTGATGTGAACTAACGTGCCGAGAGACTATCAAAACGGAGGGTGACATGCAAGGCCGGACGGGGAGCCTCGACACATTGACGGAAACGGAAAAATCCCGTATTCTCCGGCCGCACATTAGGAGGCCACATGATCTCGTATCTCATCATGGGAAGGACGCATGCGTCCCAAGACATGCGCGTCCGCATGACGCCTTGGATCAACTGCCTGCTCGTCCACCTGTCACCGAACAGGAAAGAGCTGACGCCGTCCGATGTCTTCGGGATGGTAAGCGGCAATGGCCACATCTGCCTCGCCGCCGAACATCCGGGGATTCTGGACCCGAAGCATGCCTTCTTCGACAATGCCTATCCCAAGGTCGGCATGGCCACCCTCTCCACCTATACCAAGCTCGGTGCGCGCGTCGGGGTCATCGAGGACGTGGTCGTGGACCGGGCACATCGCGGCAAAGGCATCGGCAAGGGGCTCATGAACATGCTCATCGCCGAAGCAAGGACCCTGGGCCTGACGCGGCTGCAGCTCACCAGCCGCCCCTCGCGCAACGAAGCGCATGGCCTGTACGGCTCGCTCGGCTTCGAACAGGTCGAAACATCGGTGTTCCGCCTCACCCTCTAGCAAAACCGCCCTTCCGGGCGGCTTTTTCTTTTGGATGATAGCTAGAACCGTACGTAGATCTGGGCATCGGGCCCCTCCATGCGCGTCGTCAAGGCCTGCTGTATCGCGACGAACTGCATCTGGGTGTCCGAGGTCATGGCCGCGGCCACGCGCTCCTCGAGGATGGCGGGACGGATGATCTTCTCGCGGTATTCCTCTTCGGTCCAATTGAAGCTCTGCTTGAGATATTCCCCCACGTTCGGGATGGTCGAGCTGGACATGGCCACCATCTCGGCGAAAGAGCCGCGCACCTCTTTGTCGCTTACGCTCACGTGCTTTTGGTCCGCCAGCTCGCGCACGGCGATCTCGTTCAAAAGGCGGGTCAAGGAAGCTTTCTCGAGCTCCGGCGTCAGGGTCGCGTCTATGCCCTGCTTTTGCGCCAGAGGCGACTTAAGATAGGTGCGCATGGTGTCGCGGCTCGAGGCGAACTCGGCATAGGAGATGGTCGTCTTGCCCAGGCGCGCGGCCGGCAGCCACCCGCCGAGCTTGAGGACGATGGGCGCGTCGCTGCGTTCGAAATACACCTTGTACAGGAGACATGCGCTGCCGATGGAAAGGACGCTCACGATGGCAAGGCCGGCGATCAGCTGTTTCGGATCGCACTGCCGAAGAAGGCGTTTCATGGTCATATCGCAGGCACGGTAGCCTTCGCGCTCGCTTCGCGCAAGAAATGCCGCAACCAGCGTTCGGGATTGGTCACGATGGGCTCGGGAGGCACCTCGACCGGGGCCACGGTATGGCCCTGCAGGGAAGAACTGGCCGTCTCATAGCCGGGGATGACATAGACCCGTTCGCCGTCCTTTTTCCAGCCCAAACGGGCGCGGGCCTCGAAATCCACATGGTCCGGGCTCGAGAGCGTCTCCATGACCTGGGCCAATTGCGTCTTGCGGCCTTCGAGCTGGGCCGCCTGGGCGTCCAAGGCCTTGATCTCGTTCTCGACCGTCCAGCCGCGATAGGTCTCGCGCGCGGCCGAGATGCCGACCACGAGCAAGAGCGCCAGGTTTATGGCGAAGAACGCCGGCAATTTGGCGATCTTGCGCCAGCCTCCAGATGTCTCGTTCCGGGATGTGCGCATAGGATCATGCTATCACGCCTTCTTCTCCTCGTCGCCCGTAAAAAAGGCGTCCGCGGCCGCGCTGCGTTCACGCGCCTTGAGCACGGTCTCGATGCGCTGCAGCTCCTCGGCCGAATACCCCTCGAGCATGCCCGTGATGTCCTTGAGCATCTTGCCTTTTTCGACGGGCGCGGGCGCCGCGGCATGGCCGTCCTTTGGCGCATGCGGCGACTTGCCGCGCAGGTCATTGATGGTCTCTTGCACGCGTTCGGGATGCGCGATGTGATGCGCCACGATGGGCTTTGACGTGGAGCCGGTGCGGACGGTCAATGAGCCCATGCCGAGCATGGTCTCGATGAAGCCATGTCGATGCCAGGAGATGTCCTGCACGGCCGGGAGCATGGCCTCGGCCACGAAACGGTTGAACACGCCGCGCTGGTCCACGTCCACCACGCGCAAGGTGGTGACGATGAAGGCATCCGCGTCCCACAGGATGAAGGCGCGCACCGCGACGCCGATGCCGAGGATGACCGCCGCGCCGAAGATGATGATGCCGACGATGCCCTGCGAGAACAGCGGGAAGAGCATGAAGAACGGGATGACGATGAGGATGAACGCCAAGAAGAGCGGCGGCACCAAGGTCGCGCCATGCCGGCGCACGATGAGCATGACTTGCTCGTCGTCCTTCAAATGTACGACGTCCTCGAGATGCAGCATGTCTAGGTCTTGTCCGAAGTATACCCCATGGTCGCCTTGATGGCTTGTCTCGCGACCTCCCTTTCGTCCCAGTCGACGCGGCTGCCCGCCCGTCCCATGATGGCCTGCTCACAGCCCTTGCCCGTGAGCAGGACGAGATCACCCGGCTTGGCCTCGCGCATGGCCGCGAACACGGCTTCTTTTCGGTCTTCCACGATGGTGACCTTGTCCCCTGCCCCGGCCTTGCGCGCGCCTTCCGCGACCTCGTCCATGATCTGGCGCGGGTCATCGTCATAGGGGTCCTCGTTCGTCACGATGATCTTGTCTGCGTGTTCCGCTGCCATGCGTCCCAAAACGGGACGTCTCGCCACATCACGCCCGCCGCCGCAAGAACCGAGCACGTGGATGAGTCGTTGATGCGGAAGTTTTTCGGCGGCTTTGTATAAGGCGGCGAGCGAGGCCGGTTCCGGCGCATAGTCCACGATGACCTCATAGGGCTGGCCTTCGACGATGCGCTCGAAGCGTCCCGGCAAACCGCCGACGCCCGCGAGCTTGTCCGATGCCGCTTTGAGGTCGATGCCGAGCCTTCTCGCGACCGTTAATGCGGCCATGGCGTTCTCGACATTCACCACCCCAGGGAGATGAATGACGCATGGGATGTTCTCGACCGTAAAACGCATGGACCATCCGTCTTCACGGACATCCATCGCGTTCAAGGCCTCGCCTTTTCCAGGTGCATCACCCGTGCCGATACCATACCAGGCTACTCCGATATTATGGCCTCGCGAAGGTAAAAAATCCTTGGCATATGGGCTCATGCGGTTCAACACTTCGGTCTTGTGCACGCGTTTCCCATCGAACTTCTTGTACAAGCCTCTCATCAGATGCCGGAACAGCTCGATCTTGGCCTGTTTGTAGTTTTCGAACCCTCCATGCGCCTCGATATGTTCCGGCGTGAGATTGGTGAACACGGCCACGTCATAATTGATGCCCCGATGGCGGTGCTGGACGATGCCTTGCGACGAGGTCTCGACGACCGCGTAGCGGCATCCGGCATCCACCATGCGACGCAAGAGCTTTTGCAGGGCAAAACGGCCCAGCATGGTCATCTTGGTATCGTTCAGCCATTCATCATCGCCGATCTTGAAAAGCGCGGTCGTGGTGCAGCCGGTCTTATATCCCGACGCTTCGAGGACTTTCGCGATGAGATAGCTCGTCGTGGTCTTGCCATTCGTGCCGGTCACGCCGATGACGATCATTTTTTCCGACGGATGGCCATACCACGCGGCCGCACACCAAGACAGCGCCAAATGATAGGCGCTGACAAACGGTCGTGGCACGAATTTCTTCAAAAGATGAAGCATCGTCGTAAGAAAACGCCCCTTCGGGACCAAAGCCGTCAGAGGCTATACGAATATAAGGAGATGATGGCGAACACGATGGCGAGGAAGAGCGCGCCCATGGAAAAGGGCACGAACATGTCTATCCCCTTCCAGCGCGCGACGAGCAGGGCCATGACGCCGACGCATTGGAGCATCATCTTGATCTTGCCGTACCAATTGGCGCTCATTATCTCGCCGCGCATTTTGCGCCGATAGCCCGTGAGGCCGATGAGCGCCTCGATGAACAGGATGGCGCCGGCGAAGAAGGGGCTGATCTCATGCGCCACGAAGATGATGACCACGGACCCGATGAGGAGCTTGTCCACGACCGGGTCGGCGATGGTGCCCCAGAGCGTGATCTGTTTGCGCGTGCGGGCCAATGACCCGTCTATCACGTCCGTGAAGGCGGTGAGCAGGAAGAACGGCACGGCGACGGCCCAGTCCTCCTGCCACACATACCACAGGTTGAACGGGATGAGCAGGCCACGGAGCACGGTCACCATGTTCGGGGTTATGCTTGAAGGGATGAGCCGAAGAAGGGTCCGCTTGAGCACTTTGTCATGCGGATACTCGCGAACGTTCTCATTTGTCATCAACATAATTGGCACCCGTACCGTGCATGCTACACTAAACCGGCATCCCCGACAAAATGCGCGGCTTCCTGAAAGAGACCTTGGTCGGCCTGGCCCTCGCGGCCCTGTATCTGGCCTTGCGGGCCTTTGGCCTTCCCTGGCCGTCCGTGACGGCTTTTTTCGGTCTGTTGGCGGGTTTGTACCATGCCAACCTCATCGGAGAACGGCTCTTTCCTGATGCCGGACGTCTGACCCGTCTGCTCCTCGGCGGCACGTTGTTCTGCGCCCTCGTCGCCTGCATACAGACGGCCTGGTTCTACGCATCCTGGCCCGTGGACATGGCGGCGGATGTGTGGGCCGTGGTCCTGGCCTCCGTGCTGTCCCATGTCATCTGTTATCACCCGGCCGCATCGGACCCGGAGCATGAGCAAGATCCGGAGGCATGGACGGCGGGCCGCGTCATCTGGGGCGGCATCTTACTTCTGCTCTCCGGCGCCGCTGCGGGATATGTCCTGCTTGGCGCGAACGCGGCCGCGACCACGGAGGCCATACGCACTCCTTGGCCGCTTTTGCCGCATGGCACCTTGCCTGCCATCGGCCTGCTCGCCGCATGCGCCCTGCTCTCGGCCAAGCTCGTGCGTTCGCGCGGCATGAGCGCCATCCATGCCGCCTTGGGCATGGCGAGCATCACCGCCATCGCGCCGCTCGTGTATCGCCTCGGCTTCGGCTTTGATGGATTTTTGCATCTCACGGGCGAAAAGGTCTTGGCCGCGACCGGCACGCTCTTGCCGCATCCTTCCTATTATATTGGGCAATACGTGTTCACGACCTGGCTGGCCCGGCTCATCGATCTGCCTGATGCCTTGGCCGCGATAGACCGTTGGCTCGTGCCTGCGGCCGCGGCCTTGCTCATCCCGCTTGCGCTTTCCATGAGCCGCCGACGCTCGCCGTCTTCGGCACTGCTTGCGTGCCTGTTCTTGCCTCTCGCAGCCTTCGTGGCCACGACCCCGCAATCCTTCGCCTATGTGCTCGGTCTTGCCGCGATCTTGCTCGCACGCAAAAGCGGGCGTTCCGCGCTCATCCTCGGCGCCTGGAGCGCGGCCGTGCATCCTTTGGCCGGCATCCCCTTTTTGCTGCTCGCCTTTGGCGTGCGACTTGCCAGCCTCCCCGGCAAAGACCTGCGCATCCCGCGGTATCTCTTGGCCGCATTGACCGCGCCGGCCGCGGCCCTCTCCATCCCCTTCGCGTTCGCGTATCTCGGCGGCAAAGGAGGGACCCATATCGATTGGGACATCTCCAAGCTGTGGACGCCCGGCCCGTGGCTTGATGCCGTGCATGGCCTCGCGCCGTGGATAGGCACGACCTATACCTTGTGGCCCGGCTGGGCGAGCTTGGTCATCCAAGCATTGCCCGCCTTATTGCTCGCGATCATCATCCTGCATCTCGCGCGCGATCTGCGGCATGGCAAAAAACCGCGTGCCGACACGCTCGTGCTTGCCGGCGCGGCGCTCTGCCTGTTCATCGCGGCGGCAGGCCTCAAGACGGCGGGCGATTTCGCCTTCCTCATCGATTATGAGCGCGGCAACTATGCCGATCGCCTCGGCCTTATCGCGACATTCTGCCTCTGGGCCGCGGCCATTCCCGCCATACGCGACCTCTTCGACGGCTTCGATGCGCAAGCGCCGCTCGTGCAAGGCCTTGGCTTATGGCTCGTCTGCGCATTCGCCGCAGCCCTCGCCTATGACGCCTTGCCGCGGCATGATGCCCTCATCGTGGGCCATGGCTGGAGCGTGGGCGCGGCCGACATCGAGGCGGTCAAGTCCATTGACCATGATGCCGGGGACAAACCCTATACCGTGTTGGCCGATCAAAGCGTGTCCGCGGCCGCCGTCTCGACGCTTGGCTTCAAGCGCTATGCCGGCGACGTGTTCTTCTATCCCATCCCGACGGGCGGGCCGCTCTATGCCCTGTATCTCGACCTGGCCGCGGCCAACCACGTGCAGGATGATGTCTTGGACGCGGCAGGCCTCGGCAAATCAAAGCTCGTGTATGCGGTGATCAATGACTATTGGTGGCAAGCGGACCAGGTGAACGAGACCCTCGCGTCGCAAAGCGACGCGCATTGGCGTCTCTCGACCGTCACGGTCTATAAGTTCGATCTCGCGAAAGCCTCGACGCGCGACGCGGCCAAGTCCGGTAAATGATCCGCAAGCAAGGCGTGACGGCATTCCATCTCGTTCGCGCTCGGTGATGTGCCGAGCGTATCCATGCATGCGCGGGCCAATGCTTCGACATCGTCCGGTGCGATGAGCGTTCCGCAGGGACCGAGCGTTTCCTTGATGCCGCCGATATCGCTCGCGATGACATGGCATCCGGATGACAACGCTTCGAGGATGACGGTGGGTTGGTTCTCGGCCACGAGGGAGGGCACGAGCACGATGCCGGCTTGGGACATGCGTCGCATGACCTCTTCGGGCGAACGCGTCCCCAAGACCTCGATCTTCGGATCTTTCAATGCGTCGAAACGCGACCGCCACTCGCCGTCGCCGATCAAGACGAGCTTTGACGCCTTGTCACGCAGCCGCGGCCAGGCGACGAACAGGAGACCCGCGCCTTTGTCCGTGTCCAGGCGGCCGACGAACAGCAGCGAGGACGTGTCCCGTTCGGACGAGGACGGTATCGCGATGTCCACCGGGTTCGGGATGATGGCATGCGGGACCTTGATGAACAGGCTGAAGGACCGATGCAGGTCGAGCAGCCAGCGCGTCGGCGAGATGATGCCTTTCGGACGGCCCATGGCCTGCCCGCGCATCGCGGACCAGAGTCGACGCCAAACGGACCGGACGGGACCGAAGCCTTCGCCGTGCATGATGCGACCGGACGGTTCGAAGATCTGCACGTCATGCAAGACATGGAACCATGGCAGACCCGTGGCACGTGGCGTGCCGAAGCCGCAACCCGTGAGATTATGCGTGAGAAGGATGTCAGGCTTCCAGGCGCGAACGGCCTCGACCGTGTCGCGTCTCGCGCCGAGGTCGATGATATGGAAAAAGAGACGCGACAAGGCGTTCATCGCAGACAATCGCGCGAAACCTTCGCCCGCGCGCCACACGCGCATCTCGTGACCGCGCGCTTCGAGCGCTTTGGTATAAGTCTCCGCGATGCGTCCGGCCCCGCCGCGCATCTCGGGCGGATAGGCATTGCTCAAGACGGCAATGCGCATAGACGTCCATAGGCCTCGAGGAGGCGGTCGGTGTGCAGGTCCCAGCCATATTCGGCCAAGGCGCGCTCTCGTGCGCGGCGTCCCAGGCGCAGCCGCCATTCCTCATCGTCCAAGAGCTTGCCCAGGGCCTGGGCCAGGTCGGCCGGGCGCTTGGGCGGCACGAGCAGGCCCGTCTCTTCCTGTTTGACCACGGTGCGCACGCCCGGCAGGTCGCTCGCCACGACCGGGATGCCGCTGGCCTGGGCCTCGAGCGCGACCAAACCGAAGGCCTCGGCGACCGTGGTGGACGGGAAGGCCAGGACCGCGGCCTCGCGATAGACCATGGGAAGTCCGGCCTCGGACACGCGGCCCAAGAAACGCACGCGATCGCGTATGCCCAAGGTCTCGGCCAGGCGCTCATAGCCGGGACGCAGGTCGCCTTCGCCGGCAAGGACGCAGTCCACGTCCTTCGGCAGCTTCGCGATGGCCTTGAGCAGGACGTCCACGCCCTTGAAGGCATGCGGAGTGTCCATGCCGCCCACGAAGAGCACGGTCTTGCGCGCATGCGGCGCGTCGGCCGGACGGAAACGCGAAGTATCCACGCCGAAAGGCAGTTCGACGAGCAAAGGCGAATACGCGCGGCCGAGCAAGGACCGGAACGAGGAATGCCGCGCATAATCGAGCGAGCTCACGAAGACGGCATCGGCCGCCGTCATGACCCAGTCCTGCAAGAGCAGCCGATGGCAATGGAAGATGAACCCTTTGAGCCCGCCCGCGGCCGCGTCCATGTGGGCCGTGATGGCCAGGCGTTTGATGGCGCCCTTGGCCTTGAGCCGCGCGATGGTGGCGTCCGTGCCATGGAAGGGATAATGGAAATGCACGATGTCCGCCTCGGCGCAGCGCGCGGCGAGCGCGGCCGAATCCATGAAGGCGCCATGGCCCACGGCAAAGGCGGAGGGCACGCGTTCGATCTCCGCGTCCGAGGCCATGCCCGGGCGCGAGGGCGCGAGCAAGACGGCGTCATGCCCGCGCCCGCGCAACAGCGCGACCTCGCGCGCCGCGACGGCGCCGATACCTCCGGTCTCGGGAGGGGCCACGCAGGCGATGTGGACGATGCGCATATCACCAAAGGACGACAAGCCGGAGCAAGGCGAACAGTCCGCGCCATGCGGGGTTCACGACCAGCCGCACGAAGGGGCTTTCGATGTCCTGATAGGCCACGACCGGGGTCATATGGGACAGGATACAGGCGTCCGAGACCTTGCGCGACCGCGCGATCTCGCGGCGACCGCGCGCGATATAGGCCCAGGTCGAGGGCTTGAGGAACCATTTCCACGCCTTGAGCTTTTCGCGCCACCAACCGCCTTTCACCGCGAACGCGAAAAGCGCGATGTCGATGAGGATGAGCTGGGGCAAGAGCAGGAGCACGGTCGCGAGACGGAAGTTCTTGAGCACCACGGCCGCGCGATTGCGCTCCATCCAATACCATTTGGCGATGGACCGCGAGAACTCATAGTGATGACGCACCACGCTCGCGGGCGCCAGCACATTGCGATGTCCGGACAAGCGGATGCGCCAGCCCAGGTCCAGGTCCTCATGATAGAGCCACAGCGTCTCATCGAGCAGCCCGACCTCGCGCAAGACGCGCGCGGGATACAGCACGCCCGCGCCCGACGCATAGCCGATGTCGACGGGACGCGACGGGACGGACGCGCACGGTTCGTGATACCCGACGCAATAGCCGAAGCCGAGATAGTGTATGGCATTGCCGCGCGAGTTCACCTCGTCGGGGCTTTGCTGCAGCACGAGAAGCGATTGCACCGAGCCGATGCACGGGTCGCTCTCGGCCACGGCCACGGCCTCGCGCAAAGCCGAGGACTCGAAGGCCGCATCATGGTTGAGGAGGTAGACGTAGTCGCTCCCCTTCTCCAAAGCCTGGCGCATCACGAGATTGTTGCCGCCGGAAAAACCCGTGTTCATGCCCGGCTCATGGATGAGCACCTCGGGCAGATGCCCGGCATGTTCGGCCATGAGGCGGCGCGCCTCGGCCGCCGAGCCGTCGCCCGGATTATTGTCCACGAGATGCAGGCGCCACCTGTCACGCGGGTAGTCGGTCGCCGCCGCGCCGGCAAAGAGCGCCGGCAAAAAACGGGCGCTGTTCCACAGCACCGTCACGACGTCGACGAAAGGCGCGCGTTCGTTCATGTCATTTCTTCTCCGGGACGTCCTTGAGCGCGTCGCGGCGCACGAGATCGGTCAATTGCCTTTCCAGCTTGTCGAAAGCGACGAAGAGCCGGAAGACCAAAAAGAACAGCCCCGCGATGGAGGCATAGAGCACCATGTCCACGCCGCGTCCCACGCCGAGCACTTGCGCGACCTCGGTCGTGGTCTGCGGCAGGAGAATGACGGTCGCGGCGGCCAGCCACAGTACGCTCCAGGCAAAAGCCTCGCGGCGCGAGATGGCGTTCTCGCGGCGGCGGCGCCAGGTCACGCGCAAGGCGACGAGCAGGAAACCGACGAGGAGTATCTGTATGGGAAGCATAGTTTAGTCGAAGAGGCCGAGAAGCAATTGCCAGACGATCTTGAGCGCATCGCCCGAGCCCTGTCCTTTGGCAAGCGTCTCCGCAGAATAGCGCACGCGCGCCGGGACCTCGACCCAGCGCAGCTCCGACCGCGTCACGAGCCGCAGGATCTCGGAGCAATGCGCCATGCGGTCCTGGCGGAAGTTCACGGCGCGCGCGGCCGCGGCCGTCAACGCGCGCAATCCGCTTTGCGGGTCCGTGACCGTGCGCGGGATGCCCATGGCGAGTGCATTGAAGGCGCGCGCGGCCGAGAGCAGGAGGCGACGGCCCGCGGGCATGCCGTGCGGGTCCGCGCCCAAAAAGCGCGAACCAAAGACGACATCGGCGCGACCTTCGCGCAATGGCGCGAGCAGGGCCGGGAGGGAGGCGGGATCATGCTGCCCATCGGCATCGATGTGCAACACGATGTCCGCGCCCAGACGCAAGGCCGCCTCGGTGCCGGTGCGCAAGGAGGCGCCTTGTCCGCGATTGAGCGCATGCCGCAGCACGACGATGTCCGCGCCCGCGGCGCATGCCGCCTCGGCCGTGCCATCGCCCGAGCCGTCGTCCACGACGACCAGGCCGTCCACCTGGGGACGGATGCCGGCGAGGGTCTGCCCGATGCGGGCGGCCTCGCGATATGCGGGGATGACGGCGATGGCCCTCATGGGCCTACCTTAGCGGAAAACGTGGATATTGTCAGGGGGTCCTCTACTTCCCCGCAGGCATGCCCAGGCCGGCGCCGAAGCCGCCGCCCAAACCGCCGAACTTGAGGCCCAGCAGGGATTTGTGGGCGATGGTGTAATCGATGGTCCGTTTGAGGCCTTCGTCCAGGCGTACGAGAGGCAGCCAGCCGAGCTTTTCCTTGGCCTTGGTGATATCGGGCAGGCCCAATTGGGTCATGAAGAGCAAGGGGTCCTGGAAGGTGAGGCGCGAGGTGGAACCCGTCATCTCGATGATGCGCTGGGCCACGTCCACGAGGGGGAGATCGAGATCGCTGCCCAAATTGACCGGGCCGATGTCCTTGGGCGCATGCATGAGCTTGATGAGGCCGTCGATGATGTCGGAGACGTAGACCAGGGCGGTGCGGAAGGTCTCGTCGCCGAAGATGATGAGGTCCTTGTTGTCGAGCGAGTCGGTGATGAAGTCGGGCACCATCTGGCCGTCGAAGAGCGGCATGCGCGGGCCATAGGTGCGGAAGATGCGCGCGATCTTGGTGTCGAGGCCATGCACCTGGGCATAGGTCTCGGTCATGGTCTCGGCGAAACGCTTGCCTTCGTCATAGCAGGCGCGCGGCGAGAGCAGGTTCACCGTGCCGAAATCGCTCTCATGATACGGGTGATTGTCCGTCGGGCGCGGGCCATAGACCACGGAGGCCGAGGCCTGCAGGAACTTGGACTTGTACTTGACCGCGAGGTCGAGCATGTTCTTGGTGCCCAAGGAGTTCGCGAACAAGGTCTGCAGCTTGTATTGGTCGAACTTCTTGGGGCTCGTGGGGCAGGCGAGATGATAGATCTCCTGCACGCCGAGGAACTTGACCTTGAAGCGCGTGAGCTCCGGGAAGTTCTCCGGATCGAAAGGCACGTTCACGTCCTGGCGGATGAACTCGAAGTCCGTGTTCTTGAGCAGGTGGTCGATGTTCGACTCCTGCGAGGTCACGAAGTTGTCGATGCAGATGATATGCGAATCGCCCGGTTCGAGGAGCTTTTCGCAGAGGAAGGAGCCGATGAAGCCCGCCCCGCCCGACACGATGATGTTCTTTTTGTCTGCCATATGTTTAGAAGGTTATTTGGTGTCGATGGGAGCGAGTGAAATCCACCATCTTCTTGAGCCCGTCCTCGAGGCGCACGAGCGGGATCCAGCCAAGCACCTCGCGGGCGCGCGTGATGTCGGGCAGTCCCGGCTCCACGTATCCCGGGTCCGGCGTGTCAAAACGGATGCGCGAGAGCGAGCCCGTGAGCTCGAGCACGGTCTGCGCCACTTTGACCAAGCGCGTCTCCTGGTCCGATCCCAGATTGACCAAGGTGATGTCGAGCGGCGTGGACATGAGCCGATGCAGGCCGTCCACGATGTCGGACACGTAAGCGAGCGAGACGCGCGTCTCCTCGTCCCCCGTGAGCACGATGTCTTGCCCGTCGAGCGCGTGCAAGACCATGTCGGGGATGAGATTGCCGTCGAAGATCTTCATGCGCGGACCGAAGGTGCGGAAGATGCGCGCGATCTTGACGTCGAGGCCGTAGACGTCGGCATACGTTTGCATGATGGCCTCCGAAAAACGCTTGCCCTCGTCATAGGCGCCGCGGGTGGTGAGATGGTCGAGACGGCATTCATCGCGCTCATCGTAAGACGCCTTGTCCGATCGGCGCGGGCCATAGAGCACGCTGGACGAGGCATAGAGCATCTTGGCGCCGTACATGACGGCCAGGTCCAGCACGTTCTTGATGCCGACCGAATTGGTGAGCACGGTCGCGATCTTGTAATCGTCGAAATGCCGCTTCGAGATGGGGCAGGCCAAGTGATAGATCTCCTGTATGCCCTGGAACTTGAGCTTGAAGCGGTCGAGCTCGGGAAGCGCGTTCAGGTCCAGCGGTTTGATGATGTCGTGGTTGATGAACTCGAAATTGGGCTCTTGCAACAAGTGGTCGATATTGGCCACGCCCGAGGTGATGAAATTGTCCACGCAGATGACATGGGAGTCCTTGAGCAGTCGCTCGCACAGATGGGAGCCGATGAAACCGGCGCCCCCGGTGACCAGGACGTTCTTGCGTTCGAAAATAGGCCTTTCCTCCATGTGGATAGGGGCAGTGTATCGCGCGTGGACGAAAGGCGCAAAACCTGACAAGCTAGGGCCGTATGACCACCGGCGTCAACCTCAAAAAGCTTCTCCTCGCCATCGGCGATTATGCCGTGTTCGAGCTCGCCCTCGTCCTCACCTTGGTCTTGCGCACGGGCGGCCTGTCCCATGAGACCTGGGCCACCCATGCCCTCCCCTTCGGCATCCTGAACATGCTGTGGTCCATGTCCTTCTACATCTGCGGGATGTATGACCTGACCCTCGCGCGCGATCACATGCGGTTCTTCCGCACCTATCTGGACGGCATGCTGGCCAACCTCGCCGTGGCGCTCGCCTTTTTCTATCTCATCCCCATCTTCGGCATAGAGCCGCGCACCAATCTCGTCCTGTACTTCGTGCTGGCGCTCCTCATCTGCTATGCGTGGCGCCTCTTGTTCTATCGCCGCATCTCGCCGAGCATCTTCCGCAATCGCGTGCTCTTCGTGGGCGCCGCGGCCGATGCCGCGCGCGTGCATGAGCTCCTCTCCAAGAGCGGGTTGGGCTTTGAGCTCGCGGCCGTGGCCGAGACCGCGCCGGGTCCGCGCTTCGACAATGGCCAAGTGACCTGGCACGTGAACATCGACCATATCGACCAAGTGCTCAAGGAACGCCGCATCAACACCATCGTGCTCGGCCATAGGCCGGACGACATCCCGGGCTTGCGCGACGCCATGTACAAGACCTTGTTCTCGCCCGTGGCCCTGCTCGACCGTGCGACCCTCGAAGAGACGGTCACCGGCCGCGTCCCGCTCGAGCATGTGTCCCAGACCTGGTTCCTCGAACATCTGCGCGAGGGGGACAAGACCTGGTATGAGGGCTTCAAGCGCGTGGCCGACATCGCGCTCGCCTTGCCTTTCGGCTTGCTCACGGCCGCCCTCTATCCCCTGCTCGCCGCGGCCATCATGCTCACGTCCAAGGGCCAGGTGCTCTATTCGCAGGAGCGCGTGGGGCGCGGCGGCCAACGCTTCCGCATTTACAAGTTCCGCACCATGCGCCTGGACGCCGAGGCCGCGGGCATGCCCAAGTTCGCGACCAAGGACGATCCGCGCCTCACCTCCATCGGCGGCTTTTTGCGCAAGACGCGTCTCGACGAGCTGCCGCAGATCTGGAACGTCTTGCGCGGCGAGATGAGCTTCGTGGGCCCGCGTCCCGAGCGCCCGGCCTTCGTCGAGGAGCTGACGCGGCAAATGCCCTTCTATGCCTTGCGGCATTTGACCCGCCCGGGCCTCACGGGCTGGGCCCAAGTGAACTTCGGGTATGCCTCGAGCTTTGACGACAACTTGAAAAAGCTGCAGTTCGACCTCTATTACATCAAACATCGCTCGCCGCTCTTGGACGTCGCGATCTTATTGAAGACCATCGGCATCGTGCTGCGCCGGCAGGGCACCTGATATGAAACCGGTCATCACGCAGGACCCGCCTTTCCAATTGCCTCTCGTCCTGTTCGTGCCCGCGTATATCCTGCTCCTGGTCGTCCTGTATTTCGTGGAGGGGGCGTTCGGTCATGCCGCGGTGTTCCAGTTCCTGGGCTCGAGCGTCCTTTTCGTTTGGGTCCTGTTCGGCGGCGGCGCCTATCAATATGAAAGCTCGTTCCTGAACTTCGCCGGTTGGAACGAACAAGGCATCAAGATCTATGCCTGGGGATTGTGGGCGCTCGACCTGCTCTGGATATTCCTCTTCTAACCAGCGAGATACAGTTCCAAGGTGTGCCGCGCGTTCGGTTCGAGGTCGAGATACACCGCCTCTTGCGGCGCGACCCAGGCATAGCCCTCGGCCTCGTCGTTCAATCTGACATTCTTTGACGCGACCTCGACCACGTAGTCGACGAAGACATGTTGCACGCCGGAAAGATAATACCCGGAGCGTTTTATCTGATCGAAGGTGCAGAGATGCGATGACGGCTTTGCCGCCAATCCCGTCTCTTCGCGTATCTCGCGGCGCAGGGCATCCAAGAGCGTCTCATGGCGACGCACCTTGCCGCCGACCATGGAATACCGTCCTCCCCATTTATGGGTCTTCACGAAAAGCAGTTCCGGACCTTTTTTCGAGCGATGCTCGATGATCCCGCCGGTCGCCACCACGGAGCCTGGCACGATGAGGTCTTCCCACATCTTGTGGATGAGGCGATCGTCCCTGTTCGCGCGCGGTTTCGGCAAAGCGCGGCGCTCGAGGATGTATGCGCAGAGGTCTTGCGGCGACAGCACGGCGTTCTTATGCAGATAGGCCGGATGGTCCTTGGGCGGTGCCGAGAAAAAGCAGGGCACGTTCGTGGCCTGGGCGATGCCGAGCTCATACGACGCAGACCTTCCGATATATCCCTCGGGGTCCACGAAATAACTGAAGCCATCCGTGCCGAGGCGTTTGAGATGCCTGAGATAGAGCAGTTCGATGAGCCGCGCGTCCTGGGTCTCTTCGCCCTCGAAACGGACGAAGCCGTCCGTCTCGGTCGTCAGATCGCTCAGGGTCGGGGCCAAGACCTCGATGCCCGCGGCCTCGAAGGTCCGTATCGCCGCCCGTATCTCGGCGAGATGCGTGCGGAAACTGCCATGCACCACGCAACGGAAGGACATATGCGTCCAGCATGCCATCGCCCGCGGAAAAAGAAAAACCCGTCGATGACGGGTCAGTGGCAGCGCGGCACGGCGAAGGAGAGATGGCCGAAATGGCTCGGGCTCGCCGTGAGGGTGACGGCGACATCCTGCCCCTGTCTTAGCAGGGACAGCGCCGGCGTATACGGCAAGACCTTGTGGTCCACGCCGTCGATCTTGAGGAGCAGGCCGGGCAGCCAGGTGAACGGGACCGTGTTCCCATCCATGGCGAGGAGCCATCGCGGATGCATGGCCGCGGCGGCCAAGACCTCGATGCCCGCAGGACGAGCCTTGCCGGAAAGGGCCATGAGCGACCCGTACTGCGGCGAATGCGCATGCGCACGCGACCAGGATGCGGCAAGGTCGAGCACGGCCCAGGACAATCCCGGCTGCCATACGCCCGCGCCAAGCTCCACCAGATGGTCGGCGTCGAAGCGCAGGTCCGGCATGCGGGCCATGCGCCCGCCCATGCCGATGACGGGCCAGGCCAGGCGTCGCCAGTATTCCTCGACGGTGCGCTCGAGACCGCTTTTGCCATAGCACGCCGGGAGCCGGGCCACGAGGACCACGGCCTTGAGCCGGCCCTCGGGCCAGGGCGGCGGGGGTCCCAAGCGGGCGAACTCCTCCTCTCCAAGGCCGAGATCATGGCGCAGGTTCGCGACCCGCAGGTCCAGCGCCTGAAGATCGGGCGCGAGGAAATGCTCATTGTAGGTGATCTGCATCGTCGCCTCCGGATGCCGAAAGGGCCGAGATATCTAATCAGACGAGCATGACAGGCACAATAGGCCCTAACGAAGCCATTTTCCAGCATGTGGCCTGTATGTTTTTACCTTGACAAAATGGCTATTTTCTGGTATTCTATTTTGTTCTTTTCACTACGGAAAAGAGCCGTCAACGGAGCCTTGAACGGGTCCCTTGGCGTCACGCGCAACCTTTGTCTCCCCAGAGCGGGAACGAGGGAACCATGGACATCCTCAACAACGTCGCCTGTATCATCCGCACCTGGTCCAATAACCGCGACATCGCGAAAGCGGTGAAGCGCGCGCTGGGCACGGGCATCGGTCACGTCATCGTGATCGTGAAGGACGATGAACCGACCCATTATGGCTCGGTCGAGTCCTGGCTCGCGGGCCTCATCGCGGCCCATCCCGGCCATGTCACGGTCCTTCCCATGCGGGTGGGCTACTCCTGGTCGAATGCCCTCAACTACGGCTTCGACGAGGTGAGACGCCTCAACCTCATGGCGGCCGTCAAAGGGGCGCCGAGCATCGACTATGTGCTCAATGTCTCCTGCGAGACCCTGTACTTCGTCGAGCAGATCGACGCGATGATCAAAGAGATGGCGACGCATGCCGATGTCGGCGCCGTCGGCACGTCCTTCCTGGGCAGGCAGAACGGCAATGCCATCGATCTCGGGAAAAGCTATATCCACCCGCGCAACACGATGATGCTCGTCCGCTGGTCGGCCTTTGTCGCCATCGGTGGCTACAGTCCGCGCTGCGACCAGCTCGGAGGTCAGGAAGACCTCGACTGGCTCATCCGTCTCGAACAGAGCGGACGGCGCTGGTCCATGCTGGACCTCAAGGTCGACCTTCTCGTCGGCATGCACTTCGACCAAGCGTCGAAGGAAGTGCGCGAGATGAAGGCCATCACGTCCATCATGGGCATGAACGCCGACATCGTGGGCGGCTTCGCAAAGGCCATCCAGCGTCTCTACTGATCCTTCTTCCTTCGCCGTGCGGTCGATCCCTTCCGGGGATCCCGCACGGCTCTTTTTTTATGCTTATGTCGCGGGGTCGATGCCTTCGGACTTGAGATATTCCCGCAGCCCCCATTCGAACTCGATCTTGGGCTCCCAGCCGATGAGCTCTTTGGTGCGCGAGATGTCGGCGAGGGTGTCGCGCGCCTCCCCGGGACGGGCGGGCAGGGCCTGCAAGGGCCCGCCCACGGCCTTGGCGATGTAGTTGACGCTGTAGCGCTTGCCCGCGCCGATGTTCAGCACCTCGCCTTTGCCGACCTTGTCCGAGGTCATGGCGAGCATGTTCGCGCGCGCCACGTCGGAGACATGGGTGAAATCGCGCGTCTGCTCCCCGTCCCCGCAGATGCTCAGCGCTTCTCCGGACTTGCGCTGCTGCTTGAACACCGAAATGACCGTGCAATACGCGCCCTCATCGGCCATGCGCGGACCGTAGACGTTGAAATAGCGCAGGCACACCGTCTCGAAGCCGTAGAAACGGGAGAACTCCTCGGCGAAAAGCTCGCCCACGTACTTTTGCAGGGCATAGGGATTGAGCGGATGCCCCGGCATGTCGGGGACGAGCGGCAATGACGCCTGATCGCCGTATGCGGAGGACGATGCGGAGTACACCAAGCGCTTCACCTTGGCGTCGCGCGCCGCGACGAGCACGTTCAAGGTGCCCATGATGTTGACCTCCGAGGTCTCGATGGGCTCTTCGATGGAATACGGGATGCGCGGCAAGGCGGCGCAATGGAACACGCCGTCCGCGCCATCGCAGACCGGCCGCAGTTCCTCGATGCGGCGTATGTCGCCGACCGTGAGCTCGGCGCGCGGGTCGAGGCGAGCCTTGCGGCCCGTCGAGAGATCGTCGAACACGCGGACCGTATGCCCTTCGGCAAGCAGGGCGTCCACGAGGTTGGAGCCGATGAAACCGGCGCCGCCGGTGACGAGGTATGTGGCCATAGCTAGGGGGTGATGATGTCTTCTTTATGTTTGAACGTGAACTGTCGATGCATGACGTAGGTGAACAGCGGCACGAGCAGGGACGCGACGACGAACACGACGCGGTCGTCCAGGCGCAGCAAGGCATGGCCTATCCAAAAGAGCACGCTGTTCAGGCAAATGCCCAGGGTGAGGACGATGAGATACTTGCCCACATGCGCATGCGCGATCTTGCCGGCCTTGTACGTGAAGCGCTGATGCGCAAGAAAGTTGAAAATGGCGCAGATGCCGTTCGCGAGCAAATTCATCCAGGTCCGGTCCGCCTGGGGCCACAGCACGCGGGTGAACAGGGCATATAAGCTCGCGGTGCATAGAAAGGACAGGCCGCCCACGATGCCGAAGCGGAACAGCTGCCAAAACTCTCGCACGAGCTTGTCGCGGTTCATGGGCGTTGGGGTGAACCCTCTTTCCACGCGACGTCCAGCCCCTGGGAACTGACGAGCTCATTGTTATATTCCTCGGCCGCGATGAGGACGCTGGGCTCGACGCCCAGGGCCTTGGCCAATTGGATGAGTGAGCGCACGTCCTTGGGCAGGCATTTGCCGCCATAGCCGCGATAGCCGCCATGCGTCACGTCGAGATGCGAGGCGCCGATGCGCGGATCGGCCGCGGCCGCGTCGCGTACCAAGGCATAGTTCACGCCCATGGCCTGGCAGATATCATACATCTGATTGGCGAAGGCCACGCGCATGGCAAGGAAGGCATTGCCGAAATATTTGACGAGCTCCGCCTCCACCGCCGGCATGGCGGCCTGATAGGGCGCGCTCGGCAACAGGTCGAGGACCATCTGGGCCTTGTCCATGCTCGCGGCCGTATAGCCCATGAGCTGGCGCGTGGGGAAGGCCATGTCGCGGTCCGCATTGGCCTCGGTCAAGAACTCGGGATTGAACAAGAACGCATGCTGCGGATAGTCGCGCTGCAAGGCCTCGGTGGTGCCGGGGATGACGGTGGACTTGATGACGATGGTCTTCCCGGCTTCGGGGATCGCTTCGATGGCCTCGCGCAGATAGGAATCGTCGAAGCCACGACCGTCGAGATAGTACGGCGTGGGTACGGCGATGAAGACGATGTCGGCCTCGGCGAGCACGCCTGTGTCGTTCTGGCCTTTGGGCGGATCGAACAGGCCGACCTCGAGGCCCTTGGCCTGCAGATAGCGCGCGAGCGCGCCGCCGACCATGCCGGTGCCGGCGACGGCGATGCGGGGAGCTAGGTTCTCCATAGATAGATGCGATATGACCAAAAAACCGTCGGAAAGTGTTTGGACACTATCTCCCACGCGCGAAGGGCGTGCAATATGGCCTTGGCCAGGCGCGGCGTGCGTCGCAAAGGCGAACGATAATGCCACAGCACGCGCCAGGCCGCGGACGGGGTCTCGGGAATGACCTCGGCCCCGGGCTTGAGCGCCAAGATCCGCCTTGGGCGGATGGCCCGCAGCCCGCGTTCCGCCCATAACACGCAGGATTGGAGCAGGATAAGCGGATTGCCCGGGTTCGGTTCTATGGCCGCGACCAGGCCTCCCGGCTTGGCCACGCGCGTCATCTCGGACAGGAACTTTTTTCGCTCCCCATCATCGGCCAAATGATGCAAGACGTCGCGGCAAAAGACCACGTCAAAGCTCGCATCGGCATACGGCAGGGCCAGGCCATCGGCCACGCGGGCCTCAAGCCCCTGGGCCTTGGCCACGGCCACCGCCTCGGCGCAGGGGTCCACGCCTTCGATGCGCGCATCCTCCTGCCCCAGGCCCATTTGCCGCAGATGCACGAAGTTCACGCCTTCGCCGCAGCCGCTTTCGAGGAGACGCAGGGTCGTCCCCTTCTCCGCGCGCACGCGGCGCAAAGCCTCCACGAAAGGACGGATGGTGTCATGCTCATGCGCCATCACGAAGGCATCGCCCGTTTGCCAGGCGAAACGCCGGCCATGGTCTATGCCCGCGAAATACGCGAGCTGGCTGGCATGATGCACGCTCACAGGAAGAGCATCTTGTTGGCCGCGAAGCCGCACATCTTGAGCAAGAGCCAGCCGTCGCGGAAACGGTTGATCTGGGTCGAGCCATAGGTGCGATCCTTGTAGTGGACGGGGATCTCCGAGATCTTGAGCGAGAGCTTGGCCGAGCCGAAGATGAGGTCGAAATCGCCGAACGGATCGAAATCGCCGAAATATTTGCGGTCGGATGCGAGGCGCTCATAGGCCTTGCGCCACAGGCATTTGGTGCCGCAGAGGGTGTCTGACATGGATTGCCCGAGCAAAAAGGTCAGCACGGCGCTGAAGAACTTGTTCCCCAACCAATTGAGCGGACGCATGGCCTCGCTTTCCATCGGATACACGAGACGCGTGCCATGCACGTATTCGGCGCGGCCATCGGCCAGCACCTGATAGAAGCGCGGCAATTCCTCGGGCGGCACCGTGAGGTCCGCGTCCAGGATCATGAGGATGTCGTTCGACGCCTTGGAAAAGCCCAGGCGCACGGCATCGCCTTTCCCCTTCCCCGTCTGCTTGTACATCTTGATGGGGAAACCCCAATCGCGTTCCGCGGCGACCTTCTCGATCTCTTCCCAGGTACCGTCCTTGGAATGCCCTTCGACGAAAATGACCTCGAGCGGCCCGGCAAAGCGCGGCATGCGCTCGAGCGCGGGACGCATGTTCCCCCGCTCGTTCCGAGCCGGAATGATGACGCTGACCGAGGGCGCCTCGCTCGTGCCCGTGGGTCGCGGGCGACAGATGAAATATTCGACGAGGCTCAAGTGCTTGAGCAAAGGCAAATGCGACACGTAGCGATTGAGGACATAGGACAAGAGCGGGATATAGAACGGTAACAACATGAACTTGTCCTGGCGCACCACCTCGAAACCGGAAAGCTCGATGACGCTGTGGCATTGGCGCTGTGTCAGCCAATTGGAATAGCGGCGCTGTTGGGTGAGACCGAACCAGGAGGCGACGCGGAAGATCGGCCCCCAGAACGGATTTGTCTTGGTCAGGACGAGACGCGTGTTCGGCGAGCAGAGCTTGGCCACATGCTCGAGCGCGCCTTGGATATCTTGCAGATAACCGACGAGGTCCACGGCATACACATAGTCCGCGTGCGCCTCGATGGGCGGGAGCTCTTTGGTGACATCGGCGAGCACGAACTGATGCTCGTGATGGCGCTCGCGGGCGAGCCGGATGAAGCCCTGGCTGAAGTCTATGCCGATCCCATGCGAGGGCTTGAGCCGATGGAGCATGGCGCCGTCGGCGCAACCCAGGTCCACCACGCGTCGACCCTCGGGAATGACATAGCGCAACCATGCCGCGATCTGGTCATAATAGTAGCGATGCGGCCGGCGCAGGGCGTCATAATCGAGCGCCACGGCCTCGAAATGCTCCAGATGGGACTTCATATGATGCAGGCCAGTGTATAGAGGCCCGCCGGATATGAAAAGACCCCGTTTTTAGGCGGGGTCTAGGTGAGGGACAGGCGTCCGAGGCCGCGCAGGGCGCGGTAGGTGACGTCGCCTGCGCACATCTCATTGGTCAGCCCTCGATCGATGAGGTCCATCCATTCCACGAGGGGCACGAGCACCATCTTGAGATGCTCGGTCTTGTCGAGCGTGCTCGGTCCGATGACGATGTCCTCGGGCAAGTCCCCGAGGAAGGGGTGGTAGCGCAAGGTGCTCTGCCGCCCGCTCATCGGGAGACCAGTGCCCTTGCTGAGCGAGATGACGGATCTGAGCTTGAGGCCGAGCTCCTCGCTCGTCTCACGCATGGCGCAGAGCGCCATCTGGCCGGCGTCCGCCTTGGAGAGCACGCCGGAAGGCGGGACCAAGGTCACGGCATCGCAGCCATGCTTGTACTCGCCCACGACGGCCACCAGGTCGCCGGGGAACATCACGAAGGTCGTGGCCCAGTCCTTGCCGATGGTGCGGAAGCCGGTGAACGGCGTGCCGTTCGGCTGCTCCAGGCACATGACCTCGGGCTTGGGCGCGAAGCGGTCGGCCTCGACGCGCTGCGCGGGCGTGAGGTCTCCCTTCACGTACTCGGACAGCGGCAGGGCATCGGCCGTCTTGTTCCAGCGCCTGATGCCCATGTCCGCGAGGACAGGGAAGATGTTGTTGGCGTTCACGATGGGCAGACCGAAAGCGTACTTCATCACATGCTCCTTTGGATGTCTGGGAAGACCTTGTCGTACAAGGCGCGAATGACCGGATGGCCTTCGCGCATGATGCGTTCGCGGTCGAACTCCACCAAGCCGAGCTCGGCGTAGTACTCCCGCGGTTCGAGATGGGCGGAGGCGAACCTGATCTGCTCCGGCGTCAGGCACGCGCTGTAGGTATAGGAGAGGTTGTGCGACCCCTTACCCTGCGGCGCCTGTCGGCGGTCGCGCCAGCGCATGTCGAAGATGCATCGCATCTGGAAATGCTCGGACCCGATATCAAGCCCGGTCTCGCGGCGGAAGTTCCGCCGGATGCCGTGCAGCGGGTCCTCCCCCGCCTGTCGTCTTCCACCGATGACCCACCACACGTCCGCGGCCGGTTTGGACCGGCGCTTGGCGAGATGGAAGGTGCGGCGCACGGGGTCGATGATGACCGCGTCTGTACACACGATGATGAAGGCCTCGATGGCCTTGGTATAGGTCTCATCGTCGAGAAAGACCTTGTCCATCACATGGTCGGGGTCCTCGATGTACTGCTCGAACATTGTCTGCCTTTGGTGCGGGTTGGGAATGAGCGGATAGCGGACATTAGCAAAAAACCTGGCCATTGTCAAGGCATCCTAGCCAAGAAAAAACCGCCTCTTGTGGCGGTTGACGAGGCACTACGGCCTCGTTTTGAGGTATTTGAGCAGGTCCCATGCCAGGTCACGGGTCGCCGCGGCGATGACGGGGATATGACTGTCTTGGCCCCAGGTCAGGATGGGCCTGTCGCCGATATCCCGACCGTCGAGGTCCACGAAGGCGCCGCCAGCCGCCTTGATGAGCCTGTAGGCCACGGCGATCTCGAGATTGCCCTTGCGGGTGCATTCGCAGGCCAGGTCCGCCTGCGCGATGGCCACGTCCACATAGGACATGGCGCTGCACTTGGTGTACTCGATGTCGAAATCGGGGCGGAGCTTGTCCGAGAAGGTCTTGCGATTGATCTCGAAATACTCGTCCACGCGGATGCGACAGTCGGGAACAAGACGCGCCCATCGTCGACGCGTACGCAAGACCTGGGTCATGCCGCCCATGGTGGTCACGCTCCCATCAAGACCGGACTCGACGAGGCGGCCGAGGCCCTGCTGAACGACGCGCGCGGTGATGCAGTCGCGATAGCGGGCATCCAGGCCCTTGAACAGGGCGAACATGGTGCCGTAGCCGCCCGTCCGCTTGCTCTCCTTGTAGACGGCCGTGCCGTCTATGCCATCGAGCATGAGCAGATAGCGGGGTTCGCTCTTGCCCACATCGAAGGCCCCGTGCTCCTCGCTGCGCACGTGAATGGGCAAGCCGGAGTTCTCGAAGGCCGTGATGACGGCCTTTTCGCAGGCGATGTCGACGGCGAGCGCCGTCTCGCCATGTTGGTTCTTGTGCACCATCTCGAGGCCGGCATCGCCGAGCTCGTCATGCGCGCGCTTGGCCGCGAAGGCCGCGGAGGTCGCGACGCCCTCGATGTACCGAGCCGTTTCGGATGAGATCGCCATGTTCCGTCCTTTCCATGCGTGATGTGACGTCAAAAGGTCGAGGCGGGAACATACCTCGAAAAGGCCCTCGTGTCAATCCTTCCTAGACGGACTTCTTTCTTTCGTTCTCGTACCACGCGATGGCCTCGTCCAGGCCGGTCGAGAGGTCGGTCTTGGGCGCATAGCCCAGCAATTCCTTGGCGCGCGAGATGTCGAGCTGGCGGCGCGGCTGACCGTCCGGTTTGGAGGCGTCCCACACGACCTCGCCGACATATCCCGTCTTGTCCTTGATGAGGGTCACCAGGTCTTTGATGGAGATCTCATTGCCGGACCCGATATTGATGGGCAGAGGACCGTCATAGCGTTCGGTCGCGAGCACGATGCCCTCTGCCGCGTCTCGCACGAAGCAGAACTCGCGCGTGGCCTTGCCCGTGCCCCAGACCGTGACGGATGGCGCCTTGGCCTCGCGCGCCTCGATGAAGCGGCGGATGAGGGCCGGGATGACATGGCTGGAGCGTTCATCGAACTCATCGCCCGGACCATACAGGTTCACGGGCAACAGATAGATGCCATTGAAGCCGTATTCCTGGCGATAGGCCTGGGCCTGCACGAGCATCATCTTTTTGGCGAGGCCGTATGGCGCATTCGTCTCCTCGGGATACCCGTTCCAGATATCGTCCTCCTTGAACGGCACGGGCGTGAACTTGGGATAGGCGCAAATGGTGCCGATGGCCACGAACTTGGCAACGCCGGCGAGCCGCGCCGCCTCCATGAGCTGCACGCCCATGATCATGTTGTCATAAAAAAGCTGGCCGGGATGCGCTTGGTTGAACCCGATGCCGCCCACGCGCGCGGCCAGATGGATGACGGTGTCCACGCCCTGCACCAAACGGTCGCAGGTGGCGCGGTCGCGCAGATCGTCCGCGGGACGCTCGGGGATACGCAGTTCCACGCCCGGCCATTTCGCTTTCAAGGCCGCGCACACATTGGTGCCGAGAAAACCGCCGCCGCCCGTCACGAGGATGACCTTGGGGACATGCATACTTAGCGGACCTTGGCGTAGGGCTTGCGCCAATCGAGCGGGTCCTCGGGCACCTCGAAAGGCACCGTGAGCCCTTCGCGTTCCATGTCCGAGGCCAGGATGATGCGCACCAGGGATTCGAAGTTGACCGCAGGCTTCCAGCCGAGCTTGGCCTGGGCCTTGGTGGTGTCGCCCAAGAGGATGTCCACCTCGGTGGGACGATAATAGCGCGGGTCTATCTTGACGATCTGTTCGCGTTCGAGGCCCACGAGCTTGCAAGAGATGTCCACCATCTCGCGCACGGTGTGGGTCTCGCCGGTCGCGATGACATAATCGTCCGGCGCGTCCTGTTGCAGCATGCGCCACATGGCCTCGACATATTCCGGCGCATACCCCCAATCGCGTTTGGCCTCGAGATTGCCGAGATAGAGATGTTTGTCCTTGCCGGACAAGATGCGCGCGATGGTGCCCGTGACCTTGCGCGTGACGAACGTTTCGCCGCGACGCGGACTTTCGTGGTTGAACAAAATGCCGTTCGAGATATGCATGCCATAGGCCTCGCGATAGTTCACGCAGTACCAAAAGCCCGCGACCTTGGCCACGCCATAGGGGCTGCGCGGATAGAACGGCGTCTTTTCGCTTTGCGGGGCGGGCGCCGCGCCGAACATCTCGCTCGAGGAGGCTTGATAAAAGCGGCAAGGCACTTGGGCCTCGCGTATGGCCTCGAGCAGGCGGAGGACGCCGAGCCCGGTCACGTCGCCGGTATAGAGCGGGGTATCGAAGCTCACGCGCACATGGCTCTGCGCGCCGAGCGAATACACCTCGTCGGGTTGTATCGAATAGAGGAGGCGCGCGAGCACGCTGGCATCGCTCACGTCGCCATGATGCAAAAAGAGACGCGTATGCGGATCATGCGGGTCCGAATACAGGTGCTCGATGCGGCCCGTATTGAACGTGCTGGCGCGGCGGATGAGGCCATGGACCTCATAGCCCTTATGCAGCAAGAGCTCGGCCAAATAGCTGCCGTCCTGGCCGGTAATGCCCGTAATGAAGGCCTTTTTCATGGTTGGAAGCTTACGAAACTCTACCCGGATATGCAACCCCTATGGACGATTATGCCGCATGCTGTCCAAAGCCCACGTATATTCGATGATGAGGACCGGGATCCACTGCGGTTCTTCGTGGCGCATGAACATGATGATGCCGAAGATCAAGGCGAAGGTATTGACGATCAAAAAGACCATGTCGAAATGCTGCTCATGGCGCGACACTTCCTCGTTATTGGTGAAGTATAAGAGCCATTTTTTCAGCTTCATATGATCTTATCCACATCTTGAAGGGTACGGAACGGGCCGAACCACGGCAAACCCCTCACCGAGGGCTCTCGCGACCTGTCAAATGACCCTATGCACAGGATGGAAGGTCTGTATACTGCCCACAAAAGAACCCCCCTATGAAAAAGACCTATATCGTCATGCCGGCCTATAATGCCGGCAAGCATATCGCCTCGGTGTTCGAACGCATTCCGCAAGACGTGTGGGGCCGCATAGACGGCGCCATCATCATCCAGGACGGCAGCAAGGACGATACCCGCGACCGAATCGCGGACATCAAGGCGAAATACGGCGACAAGATCCTGGTCATCGACAAGCCCGTGAACGAAGGCTATGCCAAAGGCCAAAAGGACGGCTTCACCAAGGCGCTGGACCTGGGCGCGGACATCGCCATCCTCCTGCATTCGGACGGACAGTATGCGCCGGAACTATTGCCGACCCTGCTCGCGCCGCTCGACCGGGACGAGGCCGACGTGGTGCAAGGCTCGCGCATGATGGACCTGAAAGGCGCGCTCAAAGGCGGCATGCCGATGTATAAGTTCCTCGCGAACGTGGGATTGAGCACGCTCGAAAACCTCGTGTACGGGCTCGATTTCTCGGAATACCACTCGGGCTACATGTTGTACTCGCGCAAGGCGCTCACGACCGTCCCCTATCACAAATTGTCCAATACCTTCCATTTCGACGGCGAGATGCTGCTCGTCGGGTCCAAGAAAGGTCTGCGCATCGTCGAGCTCCCCATCTCGACCACGTATGAGGACGATATCTACAGCAATGTGAAGCCCATCCAATACGGTCTGCACGTTCTAAACATCATGAGGAAATACCTCATGGGCCAGTACAATTTCTAGAACAGCCGGTGCTTCCACGTCGCGGGCGTCTTTTCTGAAATAATTTCAACCGGGAGGTGATAGACGAAAGGCTTGGGACCGCGGCGGCGGATATATTCGATCATCTCGCCGAGACCGCTCTCGAGCGTATACGTGGTGCTGTAGCCGATGAGGGAACGCACCTTGCCGGCCGAGCACGTGGCGAGCTTCACCTCGCGCGGGCGATCCGGCATGTACACGGGGTCTAGCGAAAAGTCGAGCAAGCGCGCGATGGTCTTGGCCAGGTCATTGATGGTCACGAACTCCTCGTCCGGTCCGACATTGACGACATGGCCCACCACTTGCGGCACATTGCCGAGCTTTTCGAGCGGGTCTATGACGTCTTGCACGAAGGAGAAGCAGCGCTTTTGCATGCCGTCGCCGTAGATGACCGGTTGGCGGCCCTGCAGCATGAGATTGATCATGATGGACGCCACATTGCGATACGGATCATCGTACTTTTGCCGCGGGCCGATGATGTTATGCGGCACGGCGATGACATAGTCCATGCCATGGGTCTCGCACAGCTCGCGGATGGCGAGCTCGGCCGCGTATTTGGCGATGCCATACGGGTCTTGCGGCTTGGGCGAGAGCTCCTCATGGAAAGGCACGACCTCTTGGGTGCCATAGCGCGCCATGCTCGAACAGAACACGAAGCGCTTCACATTGTTCACGATGGCGGCCGAGAGCACCGACATGGTGATGCCGAAGGTGTTCTGGGTCACGAGATGCGGAGAGAACACGGACAGGCCCTCATAGGCCGTGCACGCCGTGTGATAGACCACGTCCACGCCCTTCATGAGCTTGACCATGGCCTCGTAATTGTTGCAGTCGACCTGATAGTACTCGACGCCTTGCGGCACATTGTCGAGATAGCCGCCGATGAGATTGTCCACCCCGATGACGCGGTCCCCTTTCGCCAACATGCGGTCGGCAAGATGGCTGCCCAGGAAACCGGCGACGCCCGTGATGAAGATGGTCTGCATACTGCGGTGATGGCAAGAACTGTACGTTTAGACCTTCTCGAAGTAAAGCTCGAACTCGTCGTAGAGCTGCACCGGGATCTGGGTCCCGGCGATGCGCGAGCGTCGTATGAGGTTCACGAGCGGCCCGGGCAAAAAGCGTCCGAGGCGGAACAGGAAATAGCGGATGGAGAAATAGCGTTTGAAGCTGCGCTCTTCCAGGCAACGGAAGCCAAAGCGGTCCGCCGCATACCCCGCGCTCTGTTGGGTGAAGAAGGCGATATGGAAAGGATGGATGTTATACCACCAGCGGCCCAGGCAGCGATGCATGACGCAGCCATAACGCGGCGTGGTCCACACGAAGAGCCCGCCCTTGCGCAAGATGCGATGCGCCTCGGCGAAAAGCGCGGACGGATCGAGCAAGTGTTCGGCCACGTCAAAGGCGGTGACCAGGTCGAAGCGTTCGTTCGGATACCGCTTGAGGTCCGCGACCGTGCCCTGCACCACGCCCAGGCCAAAGCTCCCGTTCGCGAGCCGCACCGAGGTCGTGGAAGGCTCCATGCCCTCGACCTGCCAGCCGCGCGAGCGCGCCTCGACCAGGAACAATCCCGGTCCTCCGCCGATATCAAGCACGCGGCCCTTGGGGATGCGCTTCTCCACCTGGATGAGGACCTCGGCGAAGGCGCGGCGCCGGCCCGCCTCCTCGGCGAGATAATGCATGTCGCGCGGCTGATCGCGATAGGCCTTGGTCAAGGCCTCGGCGCCGCCGGGGAAAGGCTGGGACACCTCGCCGCAGGCCGTGCAAAAATAGAGCGCATTGTGCCGCCCAAGCGCGCTGTCCGTGATGAGATACGGCTTGGCCGCATTGCCGCCCGTGGTCGCGGCATGGATGAGCTCGGCCTCATGGCCGCAGAGCAGGCACGTGGCCGTGCCCTGTTGGCGCTGGCGACGTAGGGCCGTGATGGCCGCCGCGACGCCTGCCGCGGCCAAGGCAAAATACATGGGCTCGAAAGAGACGCGATAGCGCGCATCCACGCTGGTCGCGACGGGCAAGATGGTCACGGCAAGGAAGCCGATGAACGCCCAACACAGCACGACAAGCCGCTTTTGCGACATATCGCCGCGACGGAACCTGTCCCAGCTGCCATAGAACGCGGCGAGGAGGATGAGATACCACATGATGCGCAGGAGCGGCACCATGAGATACGGACCGCTGATCATGTACGGCCACAAGGCTTTGACGGTCGCGACAAGGCCCTGTTGCTGCAGCATCATGGACGGAGAAAATGGAGGGCGCGTCGTGCCTTCGGAAAAAAAGCCGCGTCGATACAGGTCCGTGAAGGTATTATCCTGCGAGAACAGGGCGTTCAGGGTGATGGGCTGGAGCAAAATGAGGTCCTTGGGATGCGCGCGCAGGATGGCGAGAGACCTTTCGCGCAAGAGCGGGATGAACTTGGCCTGATACAGCTCTTTCTCGGCCGGGTTCTGTATCACGCCTTCGGCGACCAGGCCCTGCAAGGATGACGTATAGACATCGGCCCAGCCTTTGCCGGTCGCGGCCGCCTCCGTGGACATAGCCAAGCGCGTATACACATTGACCCAGCCGATGGTCGAGAGCGTGAACTGCCCGCTCAGTTTGTAGTTTCGATACATCCAGGGCGTAAGCAAGGCCATGACCACGACGAACAGCAATGCCGCGTGTTGCATCAGGCGCTTGAGGTTCGCATGGGCCCGTACGGGCTCATAGGCCATGATGACCAGGGCCACGGGGAGAAAGCCGGCCGCGACCGGGCGCGTGAGCGCCGCGAGGCCCAAGCTGACGGCCGCGATGAGCAGGTGTTTCACCTTCCGTTCTTCCAGATAACGCGTGAACACGTAGAAGAACAGGCAAAAGAGCGGCAAGAAGAATCCTTCCGTGCTCAAAGAAAGCGTGTAGCGGAGGAAATGCGGCTCTATCGCCGTCATCACGCCGGCCAAGATGGCCACTTTCTTGCGACCCGTGAGCCGCCACCCAAGCCAATACGCAAAGACCGCGACCCCAGCGCCCAGGAAGATCTGGGTGAAGGACGTCGACCACAGGTTCCCGAACAAGCGATAGTGCGCGGCCACGAAGACCGGATAGGCCGGCGTGCGCAAGGAATCCGGCACAAAGGGCGCGGCCTCTTCCAAAGAGAAGCCGTGGCCATGCGCCATGTTGAGGGCGAGGTCGGTGTATTGCACCGAATCGGTCCAGAACAACCCGCGCTCGCCGCCGAGATACCCGACCATGAACCCGAACATGGCCGCGCGCGCGACGATGGCCAACGCGAAGATGTAGAGCGCGGTCCTTTTTGACATACCTAGCCGTTGATCATCTCGAGGGTCTTGCCCGCGATGGCATCCGCGTCCAGGCCATGATGTTTGAGCACGTCCGCGGCATCCCCACTTTCCGGGAAACCATCCATCGAGATGTGGCGGCCCACGATGCCGGAGAAGAGCGCGTCGTATTTGAAGATGCGCCGCAATTCCTCGCTCTGCCCACCTCGCATCACGTGATTGTCGAGCGCGATGGCGAACTTCACGTCGTTCAGGAGATCGGCAAGCCAGGCCGCGTCAATGTCCACGTGCCAGGGCAAGTTGATGATCTTGACCTTCATGTTCTCCTCGCGTTCGAGCAGGTCGGCGGCGGCCACGGCCTCGGCCAACATGACGGGACCCGCGGCGATGAGGGCCACATGGGTGCCTTCGCGCACCTTCCAGCCACGGCCCGATCCCACCTCATGGCCCGCGGGCAAGGGCATGTCCACCGACCCGGGGCTCGAGGCGAGGCGCATATAGGCGCCGCGCGGATGTTTTTCCACGAGATACTTCGTCATCAATTCGGCCTCGGCCTCGGTACCCGGCTCGCAAATGGCGATCTCGGGGATGGTGCGCACGATGCCGATATCGCGCACGGCCTGATGCGTCATCTTCGTCGCCGGGATGAGGCCGGCATGCGCGCCGATATAGATGATCTTGCGTTTTGCCGCGGCCGCTTCGAGCATGCCTTCATTGGCGCGGGACGTGAGCTTGGCGCCCAAAGCGCGCACCACGGGCAATTTCCCTTGTGCCGCGAGCTCCATCGCCTTCGCGACAAGGTCGGTCTCTGGCCCGCCTTCGAGGACCATGAGCTCGGGATGCGACGCCTTGAGGCTTTCCAAGGCCTTGGCCACGCCGCGCTGCACGTCATCGTTCATGTCGGGCATATATATGTAGGGTTTCAAGATAGCGAATGCGTCTTCGCACCGTCAATCGGGCGTGAAAGCGCGGCCAGGTCGGCCCTGACCATGTTCCGGATGAGCGCTTCGAAGCCGATGGTCGGCGCCCACTGCAAGACCTGACGCGCCTTGGCGGCATTCCCGACCTTGGGATGCGCTTCGGCAGGACGAAACAGCTCGGGCATGACCTCGAGACGCGGCTCTATGCCAAGCTCGCGTGCCGCGATGTCTATGGCCTCGCGCACCGTATGCAGTTCGCCGGTCGCGATGACCAGGTCTTGCGGCTTTTCCATCCGCAACATGGCGCGCATGGCGGCGACATAGTCTCCGGCATAGCCCCAGTCGCGCGACATGTCCACGTTCCCGATGGGGAGGACATCGGCCTGGCCGAGCTTCATCCGGACCAAGGTGCGGCAGATCTTGCGCAATGCGGAACGCTCCGAACGCCGCGGCGATTCATGGTTGAACAGGATGGCCGAGCAGGCAAAAGCACCTTTCTCGCGCGCGGCTTGGACAAAGTCGCGGTCCGCTTCCATCTTGGCGCGGGCATAGGGGTTGGTGCTTTGCCAGTCGCGCGGCGAGCTTTCGTCGAGCGGCTCTGCGGACGGCACGAAGATCTCGCTGGACGAAGCTTGGAGGAAGCGGACGGAAGGGTTCGCGGCGAGCGCGGCATCAAGCAATACGCCCACGGCTGCGTAATTTATTCGACGCGTGCGCTCCGGGTCCGCATACGCGGTCTTGAGGTCGGTGATGCCGCCGAAATTATAGACCTCGTCGGGCTTGGTCTCGGTCACGATGCGGCGGACAGCCTCGGCATCGCCAAGGTCCGCCTCGGGCAGGTCCAGGCCGATGACCTCCATCCCCTCGGCCTCAAGCAGGTCGGCGAGATAGGACCCGTCTTGTCCTTTGCGACCGGTGATGAGGGCGCGGCGCGGCATCTCACGGTTTCACGATCACGTCGGGCAAAGGCACGATGAACTTGGTGCCGCCCGCGATCAATGCCGCCTCGCGTTGCATGAAGGCATCCGTGAAGCTGTATGGCAAAGAGAGCAAGTAGTCGGGTTTTGCCGCGCGCATCTCGTCTTCGGTCTTGATGGGGATATCCGACCCGATCATGTATTTGCCCGGCTTGAAGGGATTGCTGTCCGCCGCGGCCACGATGTCCGCGCTGCCTATGCCGCAATATTGCAAAATGGTGTCGCCTTTCGTTGACGCGCCATAGACCCACACGGTCTTACCCTCGGCCTTGATCTTGGCGAGCAGGGCCTTGAGGTCATCGCGGGTCTTGTTCACGCGCGCCATGAAGGCGGTATAGGTCGCGACATCGAAGATGCCTTCGGTGAGCTCGCGCGCGAGCAAGGCCGTGCAGCGTTCCGTGGTCGGATAGCCGGCATGGCCTTTTTTCTTGGCGAACACGCGGAAGCTGCCGCCATACACGTCGTTCTCCAAGACATCGAACATCTCGAGGCCGATCTGATCGAGCAACCAGCGCATATGCTGCGCGGCATAGTAGGCCGCATGCTCATGCACGATATTGTCGTACATATTGGTGCGCAGCATGGCATTGAGATAGGCCATTTGGATGATCCACACGCCATCGTCGGCGAGGCAGGCGGCCACGTCGCGGGCGAGCTTCATCGGATCGTCCAAGTGATAGAACATCGCGATGCTGAAGGCGAGCTTGGCCTTTTTCCCCGATGACACCTTGTCATACGAATCCTTGGTGAAGAACCCGCGCACATGGATGTAGTTCGGCGATTCGAGCAAGGACGCCACGTTCTGCGCCGGGTCGATGTTCAAAAGCGTCGCGCCATCGTCCTTGAAATAGGAGAGCAAGGTGCCGTCATTGCCGCCGATATCGAGCACCACGTCGCCCGGGCCGGTCTTCACGTAGGCCTTGCCGCTGTCGGCCACGTCCTTGAGGATCTTGCCCATGGAGGAGTTCGTGGAGCTCGTGTACGGGTACGCGTCATACATGGCCGTGAGGTCCAAGCGATGCCCGAGCTGCACCAAGCCGCAACTATCATCGCGCTTCACGCACATGACCATGTCGAGAGGGTATTTCGCGGCCGTCGCGCGATAGGAGAGGTCTGTCGGAAAGACGGATGAGAGATATTGCTCCCCGATGTCTATGACGGGCACGAGCTCGGTGTTCCCGCAGACGCGGCAGCGGTCGATCTTGGTGGCGGTGATGGGTCCAGGCATAAGGGATGGTCGGTGTATGTTAGAAGCGCGTTTTCCAGCTGTCCAGAAAGGCCAAGACCTCGGAGGCCTCGGGAAAATCCTCTTCGGGGTCCTGTATCTCCTGATGGTCCGCATCGCCTTCGAACTCGATCTCCTTTCCGAGATGCGCGGCCACGTCCTTGAGCGCGATGGCATTCCTGCCGCCCACCTCGACGATGCCGGAACGATGCAGGTTCTCGACGATCCAGCGGGCATCGAACGCGAGCGGGGCGAAACAATACCGGCTCGACCCGTCCACGAAGACCTTTTTGCCCTGCATTATGTCCACGAGCACGCCTTTCGAGAGGTCCTGGCTGTACATGGGCCCGAGCCGCACGATGAGATTGTCCCCGGCCTCGCACAGCTTTTCCGCCGCGGCCTTGTGCCGGCCATACACGGTATCGAGCTGGCAGCGCGCCGAGACCGAGCTTATTTGCACGAATTTCTTATACTTCCAGCGATAGAGAAGGTCCGCGGTCTTTTCCACGGTCTCCGTGAAATCCCACAACGGATCGTTCTTGGCCTTGAAGCGCGCCGAAGGCATGGCGCAATTGATCAAAACGTCTATCTGGCGTTCGCGCGTCTCGACAAAGGTGTCGCGCGTCACCGGCACGGTCGTATGCACGCGTGAGTCGGCAAGGGCTTTGCAGATGGCTTTGCCCACATAGCCGTGGGCGCCGATGACCGCGACGGTGCGCATGTCAGGCGTTGGGCTTGTCGCCCTGCAAGAACTCGACGCGGACGATGGGCTTGTCGCAATCGTCCCAGCGCTTGGAGAGCATGGCCACGGCCGTGACCGCCGAGATGGCGTAGAACGTATGTGACAGGCCGATGGGCGTGCGCACGCAGGTCCCGCGGCTCATGTGTATCTGCTGTTCCGGCGCATCCTCGGACTCGCGATAGACCATGACGCCCGACCCCTCGACCACGAGGAAATATTCATTGAACTCGGGATGATAGTGATGCCCGCGCGTCTTGCCCGGTTGGAAATACAGGATATTGAACTCGAGCAAGGGGTCCTGGGGCAGCCAGGTGAAGATGCCGCCACGACCGTCACGGACCGTGTCCAAATTGCAGGACGGCAGCAGGATCTCGGGCTTCATATATGTAGCGGCAGTATAGGGATAGCCGCCCACGCCCGTCAATCGGCCTTTTTGCCCAGCCAGGTCATGCGAAGCAGCTTCCAAAAATAGCCAGGCGCTTGCTTGAAAAAGCTCACCTTGCTTTCCCCCGCCTTGCGCGGCGAAAAGGTCACGGGGATCTCGGCCATGCGGGCATTCGCGCGCTTGGCCTGGAGTATGACCTCGAAATGGAAGAATTGCCTGTCCTCGGTCGTCTTGAGGCGCCGCCACAGATCGGTGCGTATGGCGCGGAAATTCGTGTTGTAGTTCTTGAGCCCCATGCCGCTCAAGAACCCGATGATGAAATTGGAGAGCGGGCTCGAGATATTGTTCTCGCACCAGCCTTGGAAAGTGTCCTTGTCATGCGGCGCGCCGTCCGTGACCTTGACGCCCAGCACGAGGTCATAGCCGGTCTTGGCCTTTTCATAGATCGCGCGCATGTCCGCGGCCGAGAACGAACAGTCCGCGTCCGTCGTGACGATGAGCTCGCCCCGCGCGCGCATATAGCCGTCGCGCAAGGCGCTGCCGATGCCCATGAGCCCGGCGCGCTCGATGAGCACGATGTTCCCGGAGGTGGCGTTCAGGCTTTCGAGCAGTTCCCGCGTGCCGTCCTTGGAGCCATCGTCCACCACGATGATCTCATGCGGGATGTCTTTGAACGCCTCCTCGATCTGCGGTACGAGCACCTCAAGATTGGCCTTTTCCTTATAGGCCGGCATCACGATGGAGAGGATGGGTTCAGTGCCGTGCATAGAGGAGATAGCTGCCGCCGTCCAGGGTCAGGACCTGCTGATATTTCGTGAGATACGGCGCGGCCTGAGGCTGGGAATCCGACGAGACGATGACAAGATCGGGTTCGCCCGCATCGAGGCTCGGCAGCTCCCCCTTGCCCAAGGCATCATTGAAATACAGCAGGTCGAAATATTGGGAATAGTTCTCGCCCTTCACGAAGGTCGCGACCTCGGGCGCATGATAGATGAAGACATGGGTCCGCGGGTCCAGCCCTTGGAAAAAGGCCGTGAGCTCCGTGGTGCGCGTGCTGGCATAATGCCCTGCCACCCAGGAACTGAACAGGACCTGATAGGTCTGAAAGACGGCCAGGCAGGCGAGGACGATGAGCATCGGCTTCAACAGGCGTTTCTCCAGGAGCGCGAAACCGGATGCGACCGCATACGGGAACGCGATGACCTGGGCCGTGAACAGATAGCGATAAAAGCCCGGCATCTTGAGATAATAGGCCATGGTCAGGAGCACGAAGCCGAACGCAAGGAGTTCATGGGTCGGGATGATGATCTTGCGTTTGAGACGCAGACCGAGCCAGAGCGCCCAGATGCCGACGGTCCCAAGCGCATACATCGGCGTGGCTTGGTGGAAAAAAGAAAGCGCGTTCTTCATCACGAGCTGGGGCAAGGTGAGGCCCGTCACCTTGGCGAGCCCCGGCATGCCATAGTCATGCAAGCCGGATATGAAGGCGTGCAGGCTCCCGAACGAGAACAGGATGTTCACGAAGACGGGCAGGGCCGCGCCAAGGGCCGCGATGGCCAACTCTTTCCAGGTCGGCGCAAGGGTCTTGCGCCGCAGCCACAAGGCGATGAGCAGGACGGGCGCGAGCAAGAGGAAATTCGGCTTGGTGGCCATGAAGAGCCCGGCGGCCAAGCCCGTCGCGGCCCAGAGCGAGAGCGACCGTTGTTCGCGTTGCTCGAGCTCGTGCACGAAATGGAGGAAGGCGAAGAACAGGAACAGCCCCGGGATCTCGCCGAGCACGTTCTTGCCATTGCCATAGACAGGCGCATGGGTCGCGACGAGCACGGTGGCCCAGAACGCCGTCCGCTCTCCCCAGGCGGCGCGCGCGAAGGCATACAGGGTCGCGATGAGGAGGAGGATGAACAGGACCATGACCGCGCGCGCCTGCAGGATGCCGATGCCGAACAGGGCGAAGCTCGCGCTCACGGGTGCAATGACGGGGAAGCCCACGGTCGAGATGGCGCCGGCCGGCACGAGCTCGGTCGGCGAGACGCGCAAGGAGAAAGGCAATTGCACGAGCGCATTGCGCGCGAGCTGGAGGAAGATGCCCTCGTCGAACCAGGTCTGCGGGCTTTCGGTGAGATGATAGGTGGCGAAGAACGCCGCGATGAGAAGACAAAAAACAAGACCGAATGCGTATCGGCGGTCCCACAGCCTCCGAAAATGACCGTTCATGTCGGTCGAAGGGTATCAGGGCACGGTATCGTCGGCAAGCCGCTGTTCGAGGCTTTTTTCATTTGACCTAAGGCGTTTTTCCCTGTAAAAAATGCTCGAAACTATGCTCAATGGCGTAGGTGCCGACATCGTGGACATCGAACGCTTTCGAGCCGTCTTGCGCGAGAAAAAGGACCATTTCGTCCAGAACACGTTCAGCACATATGAGCAGGACTATTGTTCGAGACATGCCGATCCGGCCATGCACTATGCAGGCACCTTCGCGGCAAAGGAAGCGGTGCAGAAAGCCGCCCAGGAGTTCTCCCTGCCGCTGAACCAGATAGAGATCAGACGTCTCGCATCAGGCAAGCCGGAGGTCCATCTGCGAGGTCAGGCCGATCCGACCCTGCTCATCTCCATCTCGCATACGGAGACGACGGCGATCGCCATCGCCGTCAAACAGATCCTATGAGCGCGAAGAAGTGCATCGTGCTCGATCTTGATAACACCCTCTGGGGTGGCGTCATCGGCGAGGACGGGATGGAAGGCATCAAGCTCGGCCTCAGCGAACCCGGCGCCTCCTTCGTGGCCTTCCAGCAGGCCCTGCTCGATCTGCATCATCGCGGCATCGTGCTCGCCGTGAACAGTTATAACAATGAGGCGGATGCCATGGAGGTCATCCGGAAACATCCGAACATGGTCTTGAAGGAAGACCATTTCGCGGCTAGGCGCATCAATTGGGGCGACAAGACCGCGAACATCCGCGAGCTGGCGCAAGAGCTTAATATCGGCCTGGACTCTATGGTGTTCCTGGACGACATGCCCATGAACCGCGAGAGCATGCGCGCGCTCGTGCCCGAGGTCGAGACGCCGGAGCTGCCCGCCGATCCCGCGGACTACGTGAAGTTCCTCCTATCGCTCGGATATTTCGACGGCGGGCCCGTGACCGATGAGGACAAGATGCGCGGCAATCTCTATGTTACCGAGCGTCTGCGCAAAGAGGCGGAAAAGGCGTTCACGGACAAGACGGATTTCTTGAAGAGCCTGCGGCTCGAGGTCTCGACGCATCGCGATGATGCGTCGTCTATCGAACGACTGGCGCAATTGACCGAGAAGACCAACCAGTTCAACACGAACAAGCGACCTCTCACGATCGACGAGATGCGTGGCATCATCGAGAGCCCGGACATGAGCGTGTTCCATGGCAGCGCCATAGATCGTTTCGGCGATTCGGGCATCATCACCTTGGCCATCGTGGACAAAGGTCCTGACGCTTGGACCATACGGTCCTTCGTCCTGAGCTGCCGCGTCTTCGGCCGCGGGATCGAGCATGCGCTCTTACATGTCATCGCGCGTGCGGCGGAGAACGAAGGCGTGCGTTCCCTTCGCATAGAGCTCACGCCGACCGAGAAGAACGCACCTGCGCGAGATTTCGTGGACAACGCGTTCCACGACAGACACCTGTCGACGGATGGCGCTTTGCTCCCCGAATGGATAACCTTACACCACCATGACGTTCAATGAGCTTGCCGGCCGCTTCCTGAAGATGCCCCCGGACCAGGTCCGCGATGAGCTGACCCCGCAGGACATCCCGGAATGGGATTCCATGAACTATCTCCTGTTCATCGCGGAACTGGAGGGCGCGTTCAAGGTCTCGTTCAGCATGGACGAGGTCTTGAACGCCAAGTCGCTCGGCGACGTGCGCCGCGCCCTTGCCGCGAAAGGCGCCGCAGTATGAACGCCGCTTCGGTCGACCGACGCTTCGATGACCTGGCGGTCGGGCAGGCCGAACGCCTCGTCCACCGGGTGACGACGGAGGACATCGCGAGCTTCGCCGTCGTGAGCGGCGACCATAATCCCCTGCACATGGACCCGGAATATGCCGCGACCACGGAGCTCAGGACACCGATCGCGCATGGCATGTTCCTCGGCGCTTTGGTATCCCGTTTCATCGGCATGACCTTGCCTGGGACCTATTCGCTCTTGCTCAAAGAGGAGCTGACCTTCAGGCAACCGGTGCGAGCCGGTGACGAGGTCGTCCTGCAAGGGACCATCGGGCAAAAAAGCGAAGCGACCCGTCTCGTGGTCCTGGACCTCGTTCTCACTGTGGGCGATGCGATCGTCGCCGACGGACGCGCGCATGTCCGCCTGCTCGAAAAGACCTAGCCATGCCTTTGCTGATCATCACGGGAGGGTCGGGATATGTCGGCGGCGCCATCGCCGCGCTTTTCGCGTCCAAAGGATGGCAGGTCGTGAGCCTTTCGCGAACGGGCAACGCGCCCGCAGGTGGCGAGGGCCTGGTCTGCGACATCATGGATGCCGCCGCCGTCAGCGGGGCCGTGGACGATATCGTTGCGCGTTTCGGGAATATCTCCCTGTGCCTGCATGCCGCTGCCGGGGCCCTGGAACGCGTCCCGCTCCTTGAGACCTCGGATGCGTCCGCGCTCGCCGCGATCTCGACCACGTATTTGGGCGCTTTGCATCTGGCCAAGGCGGTGATCCCGCACATGACGCGAGGCGGCGCATTCATCGGCATCACGAGCCAAGCCATGGAGCCGGGCACGGTCTCGAACAATATGGGCGCCTACGTGCCTGCCAAATCCGCCTTGCGCGGTTTTTTGCGCGCCCTGGCCGCCGATCCGAAGGCGCGCGATATCCGCGTCCACGCCGTGGCTCCCGGCTTCCTCCCCGGAGGCCTGAACGCCGATCTCCCCAAGCTCGTGCACGAGGTCATCGCCAAACGCGGTGGCGCATCATCTTCGCAAGACGTCGCGGCCCTTGTCCTGCGCCTCATGGAGGAACCGAACGCCTTTCCTGCGGGCACCTCGATACGGGTCCCCTCGGGGGAAACCTCGCCGCTGTAAGCTATGTTGTTCAATTCGCTGCAGTTCCTGATCTTCTTCGCGGTCTTGTTCTTCGCGTATTACGCCGTTCCCGATCGTTTCCGTCGTCATCTGTTGCTCGGGGCCAGTTGTTATTTTTACATGGCCTATGTACCGAAATACATCCTCATCTTGTTCTTCCTCATAGGCACGGATTTCTACCTCGGACAGCGCCTGGCCAAAACGGAGGGGAAGGCGCGCGGGCGCTTGCTCTGGATAAGCATCGCGGCGAACCTGGGCACGCTCTTCGTCTTCAAATATTTCAATTTCTTCAATGAGAACGTGGCTGCCTTGGCCCATCTGCTGCACTGGAACTATCCCCTCGTCCTCTTGCAGATCGCATTGCCGATAGGCCTGTCCTTCCATGTCTTCCAAAGTTTGAGCTATGTCATCGAGGTTTATAAAGGAAAGCAGGCGCCGGAGACCGACCTTGTGTCCTATGCGTTGTATGTCCTGTTCTTCTCGCAATTGGTGGCCGGCCCTATCGAACGTCCGCAGCATTTCCTCCCGCAGATCCACAAATCCCATGCCTTCGACTCGACCAATGCCCGGCGTGGTCTCGAGATGATGCTGCTCGGCTTCTTCAAGAAGCTCGTCATCGCCGATCGCGTGGCCCTCATCGTGGACAAGACCTTCGCGCATCCCTACACCGAGAACGGCGTCCTCCTCGTCCTCGGCGCCCTAGCCTTCACCTATCAATTATATTGCGACTTCTCGGGATACTCGGATATCGCCGTAGGATCGGCCCTCGTCTTCGGCTATGATCTGACCAATAATTTCCGTCGGCCCTTCGCCGCCGGGTCCATCGCCGAGTTCTGGCGGCGTTGGCATATCTCCCTCTCCAACTGGCTCAAGGACTATCTGTACACGCCCCTCGTCTTCGCGGGGCAGCGCGTGACCAAGGCGCGCATCTACGCGAGCTTGTTCATTACCTTCGTCCTCATCGGCCTGTGGCACGGTGCGAACTGGACCTTCGTGGTCATGGGGGCCTTGCATGGCATGTACTTGGTCGTCTCTTCCATGTCGGAAGACCTTCGGAAGCGCGTCGTCGCGGCGATCGGTCTCTCGCGCATGCCGCGTCTGCACAAAGCCATCAAGGTCATCACGGTCTATCTGCTTGTCACCTTCACCTTCGTCTTTTTCCGCGCGACCGACCTTGCCCATGCGCGGGACCTCCTTGCGGGCATGGCCCGCGCGCCGGCGGACCTCGTCGCCTTCGCGCGTGACTGGCGGCTCCTCTTGACCGCGGACGTCTTTGGCATGCAATTGTCCGTGCTGTCGCGCGTCCTCGCCGCCATCTTCTTGCTCGAGGCCATCCAATACCTGCAGGAGAAGAAGGGCACGCCCTACGTGATGGAGACCGGGTCACGCATGCGGCGCTGGGCCTACTATTACGCGCTCGCCTTCGGCATCCTGTTCTTCGGATATTTCGGGGCACCGACCTTCATCTATTTCAAGTTCTAGTATGCGCTCCTTTTTGACGAAGTGCCTGCTGTTCTGCCTCCCCTTCGGCATCCTGTACGGGACGTCTTTCGCCATCATGTCCTTGGCGCGCGAGTTCGTGACCGTGGACGACGCCATCGAGACGCAGCGGCTCCACCCCGAGGCCTTGGTGCTCGACGGCTATGGGAATGACACGAACCCGTACAAGGTGCGCATGACCATGGCCACAGACCCGGACATCATCGTGCTCGGCACCTCGCGCATGATGGAGTTCCGCGCGCCGTTCTTCGCGACGGGAACGCGGTTCTACAATGTCGGCGGCATGAGCAATGCGGCGGACCTCCTCGGGTTCATACGGCGCATCCCGAGGACATCGCGCTTGCGGACCATCATCGTGGGCATCGATCCGCGCTTCCTGCAGCTCGCCGCGGCGCCCGCCGGACCGACGGAGCCTGCCACTCGCTTGGATCGCTACGCGGCCTTTCTCGGACGCGACTGGCGCGTCGTGTATTCCGACTATGCCGCGCATAAGTTCACATTTGGCGAACTGTGGCGGCGCAATCGCTCGTCCCATGACATCGGCATGATCGCGCTCGCCCAGCGCCGGGGCTATCGCGCCGATGGCAGTCGCGACTATGGACCGATGGACGAGGGCCCTTCGCGTCTTGATGCCCTACGCACCCTCATCAAGGACACGGCAACGGACATACGGACGACCGGACGTGGATCGGAATACGATGACGCGATCTCGCAGGAACACCTCGCGTCCATACGCTCCTTCCTTGAGGAGTGCCGTCTAAGGGGCATCCATGTCGTCGGCATCTTGCCTCCTGCGCCCGCTCCCCTGCTCGATGCCCTCGCGTCCCTCACGGACGCGCGCGGCGAGACCTTCCGCAGCGTGCCGGGGGTGTTGGCCGATCTGTTCCACGAGGAGAACTACCCGTTCTTCGACCTATCCTCTTTGAAGACCATCGGCGCGAGCGAGAACGAAATGATCGACATACAGCACACGACGGAAAAAGGCAGTCTGCGCATGCTCGGGTATCTGGCAGACCATGATGCGGACATCGCGCGGACGGTCAGTACGACGACCATCAAGGACCTCTTGGCGAGACCTGGGGACATCCACGCCCTCGCGCCCTAAAAAGGCTAGACACAGGGCCAAATCCGGGCTATTTTGAGGAAACATCGCATGAAGACCATATTCCTCGCCATCGGCGAGTCTTCAGTCGCCCGCAACCTCTTGAGGACGGATTTTTGGGCCAAGTTAAGCGCAGAACCTATGCGGTTCGTGCTCTTGGTCAATAAAGATGAGGAGGCCTATTATAAGGAGAAGTTCGGAAAGGAGAACGTCCTCATCGAAGGATTGGCCCCGCGACGCATGGGGCTCTTCGAGAAAATACTGGCCTTTCTCGCCATGCATGCCTTCCTTTCGGGCACGAAAGAGGTGATGGAGCAGCGGCGCTATGCCGAGGTCAAGAACGGCATTCCCCCGTTCTTCAAACAGGCGCTCGGGAGCACGTTCAGATACAACCGCTTGTTCCAGCACATCGTCAGGGCGCTCGAACTCCGCATCCCGCCTTCACCGGACCTCGCAGCCACGTTCGAACGCCACGACCCCTGCCTGGTCTTCAGCACGGTCATCGTCAACCCCGACATCGACATCCCTGTCGCGCGTGAGGCCAAACGACGTCATGTGCGGCTCATCGCCATGACGCGCAGCTGGGACAATCTCACCACATATGGCTTCCTCCGCGTGGTGCCGGACCTGTTCATCGCTCAAAGCCGGTTCTTGAAGGAGATGGCCGTATGCAGGCATGGCCTGCGCGAGGACCATGTCGTCATCTCGGGCATCCCGCATTATGACCAATATGCGGACACGCGTTGGATAGATGATCGGTCTGGATTTTTGCGAAAACTGAACATGGACCCGAGCAAGGGATATGTCCTCTATGGCGCGGTCGGGGATTTCCTCTTCCCCACGGAAGGGAAATTGGCGAACGCCTTCGAACGCATCGGCAAGGAACTGGACATGCAGTTCGTGTTCCGCGCCCATCCCGCCTTCAAGAGCCCGTTGGAAAAGCTCACGGGGCTCACCCATGTCTTCCCTGACCGCAATGCCGCGTACAGGGCGGCCGAGGAAGGAAGCTATCAGATGGAAGACGCGAACATCCGTCATTTGATAAACTCCCTCTACCACGCCGATGTCGTCCTGACCTCCGGCTCGAGCTTCCTGGTGGATGCGGCGGCCTTCGACAAGCCGACGGTGACCATCGCCTTCGACGGGGAAAAGACGGGTTACTGGGGTTCCGTGGCGAGGTTCTATGATCGGTTCGACCATATCGTCGACCTGTTGCGCCTGCATGGCGTGCGCGTGGCGCATACGGAGGAAGAACTGAAGGCGTCCATACGGGAATATATCGAAGACCCGCGCAAGGACGCAGCCGGTCGTCGCGCCATCGTCGAACGTTTTATCGCGCCGCTCGGCGGTTCCTCCCAGCGCTTGTACGACATCGTACGCGCGGAGATCGATGCACAAACCACGTATGAACGATAAAAAAACGCTGGCCGTCATCCCCGCACGGGGCGGCTCCAAATCCATCCCGCGAAAGAACATCAAGCCCATCGGCGGCAAGCCGCTCTTGGCGTGGACCGTCGCCTTCGCCAAAGCGCATCCGGACATCGACCGCGTCATCGTCTCGACCGATGACGAGGAGATCGCGCGCGTGGCCGTCGAGGCCGGCGCCGAGGTGCCGTTCATGCGTCCTGCCGACCTTGCCCAGGATACGACGCCGACCTTGCCCGTCCTGACGCATTGCCTCGAGCAACTGCGCAAGGACGGGTATGCCCCCGATGCGCTCCTCTTGCTCGAACCGACCTGCGTGTACCGCGACCCGACCTGGGTCAGCGAGGCGTTGAAGACGTTCTTCGCCAAGGACGCGGACTCCGTCATCGCCGTGAGCGAGGTCCCCGGCAAATACCATCCGGCCTGGCAGACCGAGCTTGGACCGTCGGGCGAGCTGACCCAATGGGGCGGCACGTCCCTGCATCAGGTCGTGACGCGACGGCAAGACCTGTCGCCGACCTATTATCGGAACGGGGTCTTCTATATCACGCGCCCGCGGGTCCTCATGGGAGAAAAGCCGTCCATCTACGGTGAAACCTGTTTTGGCCACGTGATCGACGAGTCCAAGCTCCCCGTCATCGACATTAACACCTTGCAGGACTGGGAGTATGCTGAATTCCTGCTCAAGAAACACGGTTTACTATGAAAAAAGCGACTTTTCGGATCGGGAAACGCATCATCGGCGAAGGGCATTCCCCCCTCGTCATCGCCGAGATAGGCATCAACCATGAAGGGAGCCTTGCGAAAGCGAAACGGATGGTCCGCGACGCCAAGGCCAGCGGCGCCGAATGCGTGAAGTTCCAATCGCATGTCATCGAGGACGAGATGGTCGAAGCCGCGCGCAAGACCGTTCCCGGCAATACGAACGTGTCCATCATGGACGTGATGGAGCGTTGCGCGCTCACTGAAAAAGAAGAGAAGGAGCTCAAGAGGTATGTCGAGGCCCAAGGGCTGATCTTCCTCTCGACGCCGTTCTCGCGCGCCGCGGCCGACCGTCTGCACCGCATGAAGGTCGCCTGGTACAAGATCGGGTCCGGCGAATGCAATAATTATCCGCTCATCGAACATATCGCGAGGTTCAAGAAGCCCGTCATTTTGAGCACGGGCATGAACGACATCCGCTCCATCGCCCCGGCCGTCAAGATCCTGCGCGCGCACAAGGTGCCTTTCGCGTTGCTGCACTGCACGTCCATGTACCCGACGCCGTACGAGAAGGTGCGCTTGGGGGCCATGCTCGATCTCAAGAAGCATTTCCCCGACGCGATCGTCGGGCTGTCCGACCATACGCCCGACAATTATGCCTGCATCGGCGCCACGGCCTTGGGCGCGAACATCCTGGAGCGGCATTTCACCTCGGACAAGACCTGGCCCGGACCGGATATCCCCATCTCGATGGACCCGAGCGAGCTCGCGGACCTGGTCAAAGGCAGCCGCGCGGTCTTCCTCGCATCCGGGGGAAAGAAAGAGGTCCTGAAGGAAGAAAGGCCGACCATCGACTTCGCGTATTCCTGCGTCGTCACCATCGCGGACATCAAGCCCGGCGAGAAGTTCACGGAAAAGAACATCTGGGTGAAACGTCCCGGCACGGGCGAGATCCTGGCCAAGGATTTCAAAAAGGTCCTCGGAAAACGATCAGCTTCCTCGATCCGGTCGGGCGAACAACTGAAACGTCGTGACATCGCCACATAGTAGTATGAAAGCCCCACGAAGGATCTGCGTCGTCACGGCGAACAGGGCGGACTATTCCCGCCTCAAGACCGTCATGGCCGAACTGCGACGCGACCCGCGCGCCGAACTGCGCATCGTGGCCGCCGGTTCGCATCTGCTCGAGAAATACGGCATGACCATCAACGAGATCACCGCGGACGGTTTCCGCGTGGACACCAAGGTCTGTGCCACCGTCTCGGGCGATACGCCGTTCTCCATGGCGAAATCCTTCGCGCTCTCCTGCGACGATTTCGCGTCCGCGTTCTACAACCTGGAACCCGACCTCGTCGTGGTCCATGGCGACCGCTATGAGGCCTTCGCCGCCGCGTCCGCGGCCGGGCTCATGAACCTGCCCATCGCGCACATCCAGGGCGGCGACGTCTCCGCCACCATCGACGAGCACTTGCGCCACGCCATCACCAAGCTCGCCCATTTCCATTTCCCCTCCAACGAACGCGCCAAGCAGCGCATCCTCAAGCTGGGCGAGAAGGAGGAGAACGTCTTCAACCTCGGGTGCCCGGGCGTGGACGTGCTCTTGCGCTCGAAAGAGATGTCCTTCCCCGAACTGCGCGACGCGGTCTTCGCGAAGACGACCAAGGCGGGCTTCAAAAAGAGCTTCAACGAGGACTTCGTGCTCATGATGTACCACCCCGTCACGACGGAATACGCACATGTGCTGGAGAACATCCGCGAGGTCCTCGCGGCGCTGAACAAGGTCAAGAGGCCCATCGTCCTCATGTGGCCCAACATCGATCCGGGCTCAGGTGCCATCGTCAGGGAGATCAAGCGCTTCGAACGCACCGTCGGCGACCACGTGGGCACGTATGACAATTTCCCGAACGAGACCTTCGTGAACCTCATGCGACGTGCCAAGGTCATGGTCGGGAACTCGTCCGCCGGCATCATGGAAGCGTGCTATTTCGGCACGCCCGTGGTGAACATCGGGACGCGCCAGCTCGGACGCGCGCAGACCAAGAACGTCATCTCGGTCGATGAGGACGCGGATGCGGTCCTCACGGCCATCGAGTCGCAGCTGAACGCGGGGACATACGCCCCGGAAATGCCCTATGGCGACGGGAAGGCCGGCGCGCGCATCGCGGCGAAGCTCCTCGAGGTGGACCTGGACCAGGTCCAGAAACATCTCGCGTTCTGACCGTGCTTGCCAAAACCAACGCATGCCTCCTACATTGGAAATAACACATCTATGAACAAATTAGAGCAGGCGAAGATCGATAAGCTCGTCCGCGGCGAAAAACCCGGATCATACCCATTCGCCCAGATAGGCGAGGTGCGCCGTGACCACTCCCTGGTCGACCCGGCACGCGAGGCCGAGGACTGGGATTCGCGTTACAATCGCGGCACGGTCCCCGAGCTTGCGCTTGAATATTTCAAGGACAAGAGCGCGCCGCTCGTCGACTATGGAGCGTATTTCGGACGCTTCCTGCGTTTCATGCAACAGCACGGGTATACGAACCTGCATTCGGTGGACACGGTGGACGTGCTGAACGTGATGGACCGCGGGTCCCTGGCGGGCATCCACGAGGTAGACCTGAACAGGGAGCCCATTCCCTATCCGGACGAGCATTTCGCCTATGCGACCGCCTGGGGACAGCCGGAACATCTGGAGAACCCCCACAACTTCATCCGCGAAGTGCACCGAACGATGAAGATGGGCGGTATCTTCATCTGTTCCATGCCGAACGTCGAACATCTGCAAACGCGACTGGTCATGCTCAAAACGGGCGAGCTGCGTTGTTACGAGACGCATAACAACCACATCATGGCGTATTTCCCGGGCATCTTCGCCAAGAGCTTCCTGCGTTATTTCGACCTGATCGAAAAGACCTTCATGCGTCCCCACCTGTCCTTGCCGCCCTATGGGCTGTTCCGGTTCATCTCCCGCTATCTGCCCAATAACAAGTGGTTCGGCGATCACACCGTGTACGTGTTGAGGAAGAAACCGTTCGTCCCCTGGGCTTGAGCCGCATGAAGGTCCATTTCTTCACCAAAAGGGAGGCGAATGCCGGGAGCTCCCGACAACGGGCCTTCCTGGTCGTGGACCAATTGAGGAAAAAAGGCGTCGACGCGGACATACATGGGCCCTCGGCCGCCACCATCTCGGAAACCTCCTGGCCCAAGAAAGCGTCGCTCATCTGGGGGCATATCGTCGGTCTCGGCGAGATACGCGCGGGCGATATCGTCTTTCTGCAAAGACCATTGGGGAACAAATACCTTCTCGTCCTCCTCGTGCTGTATACCCTCCTCTTCCGCAGAAAGACCTTTTTCGACATGGACGATTCCGTCTTCCTCTCTTTACCCTGGAAGACGAAATTGTTCGTGAAGATGTCAGACGTCATCGTGGTCGGCAGCCATTACTTGGCGGATTGGGCAAAGGCATATAATCCCAATGTCCACATCATCCCCACCTCGGTGAGCATCGAGAAGTACCGTTCGCAGTCGCGCGACTACTCGATCGTGAACGACACACTGACCATCGGCTGGGTCGGCGGCGCGAACTATCATTATGAGAACCTCAGACTGCTCGCTCCGGCGTTCCAGGAACTTGTGCGTCGCGGCGTCCCTTTCCGGTTCGTCCTCATCGGCGCATCCGGGAACCAAAAGGTCTATGACCTGTTCCAGGGCATACGCGGTCTCGATGTCGAGCTCATAGACGCGCTTGATTGGACCGACCCGAAGGCCGTCCCGAGCGCGATACAGAAGTTCGATATCGGGCTCATGCCGCTGGTGGACACCCCCGGCACGCGAGGCAAATGCGCGTTCAAGGCCATCGAATACATGGCCTGCGGCGTCGTCCCCATCGTGAGCCCGGTGGGCGAGAACGTGCATCTGGTCCAGGACGGCGTGAACGGTTTCTTGGCGAAGGACACGGAGGAGTGGGTCGAAAAGATCTTGCGCGTCCAGCAGGACCCGGGGCTGTGCCAGACCATCGGCAAGAACGCGCAGGCCACCATCGAGAAGGACTATTCCTTCGACGCGAACATGGGCAGGCTCATCGACCTGTTCGCCCGTGCCTAGGCCCGTGTCGCGCACCAGTGTATGCTGAAAACACTCCTATGATGGAACGGGGCACCGCGCTTCGCAGCAGGCTGATCAATGCCCTGATCATGCCGTATTACGCCATACGGAACACCTGGCCCATCTGGTTCTATGTCCTGAACAAGGAACCGCGAGAGAAGTTCGCGCGCGACGGCGCCCCCGCGCTGGACGCCGCGCGGGGGCGCGTCTTGGACGACCTGCGGAAGGATGGCGTCGCCATCACGTCGCTGGACGAACTGTTCCCCGGGACCGGCTATCTCGAGACCTTGCAGGCCTATGCCGCGCCCCTGCGCGCCAATGCCTTCTCGCATGCGAAAAAAGACTTCTTGCTCCAGCTCCTCGAGACCCATCCGCATCTTGATCCGAAGAACCCGTTCGTCCGGCTCGCGCTCGAGGAGCGCGTCATCGACATCCTGAACAGCTATCAACAGATGTGGACCAAGCTGTCCTTGATACATCTGAACGTCACCTTGCCCGTCCCTCCGGGCACGCCGCCGAAATACTCACAAAATTGGCATCGGGACCCGGCGGACAAGAAGATCACCAAGATGTTCCTCTACCTGAACGACGTCGATGCCGCCTCCGGCCCGTTCACGTACGTGCGCGGCTCGCAGTATGGCGGCACATGGCGTCGCATCTTCCCGCAGCGCTTGCCGCACGGCTGCTATCCCCCGCCGGGAGCGGTGGAACGACGCGTGCCCGCCTCGGACATACGGGTCTGCACGGGCAAGGCCGGCACCGTCATCTTCGCGGACACCAGCGGTCTGCACAAAGGCGGGTACGCGACCGGGCACGAACGCACCATGTTCACGGCGGGCTATGACACCAAAGCCTCCCCGCGCGGCATCTTTTTCCGCTATCCGGAACAAGGCATGGACGAGCTGACGCGCGGCATGTCGGCAAAGACGGTCTATGCCGTGACCGGCAGGAAATACGGCGAAGGGAGCGGCTATTGAGGGCCGCTCGCCGCTTTCGACATCCGCAGACGCGATCGGATGCCTTTTACCAGGGTCTGTATCGTATCGGCGTCATACCGGTCCCAGGTCATGAGCTCGGAAAGATGGAGCTTGAACGCGGGATATTTCTTGATGAAGGTGCGGTAGACGATATACACCTGCACCGTGCTCACGACGACGACCTCGATGATGGCCCCCGCCATCCCGAGGACCGGAAAGAGCACGAAGGCCAAGACCACGGTCATCACGAGGGAGTTGACGGCCGCGGTGAAACCGGACTTTTGGAACTTATAGGCCCGTAGAAGCGGCGAAAGCACGGACGAGAAGGCGAACCTGGGTATCATGAGCAGGAACCCAAGGAAGACGGGGAAGGCCGCGACGTATTTGGGGAAGAACAGCCAGAGGAACGGATATCCGCCGATGGCCGAGGCGATGCCCAGGAGGACGAAACCTATCGCCGCGTACTTGAACCCATGCACGAGGTTGCGACGCGCCGTGGTCTCGTCCTTGGTGCGCTGCGGCAACATGGCGTCGAGGATGGATTTGATGGGGAACAGGCTGATCAGGTGCCCCCAGAGCGAGTCGGCGAGGGAATAGAGGGCCACGGCCTCACGACCTATGAGACGATCGATGAGGAAGAGATGCGCCGCGTCCCAGGTCTTGAGCACGTACGCGGACGCGATGCTCCACTTGCCATGCGCCCGGAGCCTGGCGAAAAGCCCCGCATGCACGGGCGTCACGTGACGCAGCTCCTTGCGATAGAGCGCGAAGAAGGATGGGAGGGAGATCAGGACGGCGAGGAAGGGCGCGATGACCTGGATGAGGATGATGGCATAGAGCCCCTTGTGCTGGAAAAAGACGAAGATCACGATGCCCAACAGGGTCAGACCTTCATTGAAGAGCTTCACCTTGGTGACGTTCCAAAAACGGAAGAACAGGCTGAAGAACTGTATCAGGATGTTCTGCATGGGCTGCGAGAAGATCGAGAACGAGGCGATGAACAGGTAGCTGCGCGTCGCCTGGGAGAACACGTCCCCGAAGAAGGTGAAGAACAGGATGAACCCCGCCCAGATCACGGCGGCCGAGATCATCTCGAAGATCACATAAGCACGGAACAGGTCCTTGACCTGACCGAGCCGGCCATGCTCCCGCTCCACGCCCATGTCCGCAAGGAGGACGGAATCTATGCCCGCGATGTACAACGCCGCGGGAACGGCCACCGTCGCGAAGACGAGCTTCATGACGCTGTAATCCGCGACCGTAATGGAGTTCAGCACCACCAAACTGGTCAGGAACCAGATGACCTGGAGCATCATGTTCTGTGCGCTGAACGAGGCCACGCCTTTGACGGCCGTGACCTTCAGCGGCTCCACGTATGGGGCCGGTTTCGGCGCTTCATCGGTCATATCGTCTCAACACCGTCCATCCATAGGCGGCATACAGGATCTCGATGGGCATGAGCGCATAGCGCAGCCGTGCTTCGATGCCCAGGCCGTCCACCCAGATGGTCATGGTCAAGTATACGCATAATGCGACCAAGAACAGGAGAGGAAAACGTCGCGTCGGGACGCGCCTATAGGCCATGACCATGCCATACACGAACAGGCCGAGTATGGCCGTCCATATGACGCGCCCGAGCACGCCGACGATATAGAAGGGCTGCGCGAACACTTTCCAGAACGACGCGAACAGGTCTCCCATCCGTCCCTGGGCCAGATAATGCGTGGGCGGCAATACGCTGTGATCGATGGGCGGGATGAGATGATAATAATTGAGGAAGGAATTGTAATTGCTCGATGTCCACAAGGTGACGGTGTTGATGACGATGATCTTCGCGAGGATGCCGAGGTTTGCGCGTATATACCCCAGAGCCTCTTCGCGATACGCTTTGTCGCTGCCCGTCTCCGCCGACCCGTACTTTCGTTCGAACTCCGCCACGACCTTGTCTTCCGCCTCTTGATAACTGATATGGTCGCGGACGGACACGATGGAGGTCGAAAGATAGCCGAAAGCCGCGGCCGCGCCTTGGTTGCTCAATGCGAATGTCCCGAATGTCCGGTAGTTCCGGTACATCCACGGCAGGCACAGCGCGAAGACCGTCGCCAGGATGATGGCCGCATGGGTCAGGGTCTTTCGCCATGCGATGCGCCGCGCCCAAGGAAGTACGGAGATGAACAGAATTGCGGGGAAGAACTGCAGGAGCGGCTTGATCATCATGCCGATGCCGAAGACCAGACCAGCGCGCACATCGTCTTTCACGCGCGCGGTCTCCATGGTGCGGAACACAAACAGACATCCAAGCAACAATGTGAGCACATAGGTCGACTCGGTCATCACGGTCGCGCTGTAATACGCGAGATGCGGCTCGAAGGCGCTTGCCCATGCCGCGATCCAAGCGGCTCTCTCCCCCAGGCCCAAACGCCGACCGATCTTCAAGACGAGCATGGGAAGAAAGGATGCAATGATGATCTGGAACAGGACGAACAGGGCCTCTGATCTGAACAGGGCAAGCCCGGCGGCCACGAACAGGGAATAGCCTGGCGTGCGGAAAAAGAACGGGATGCCATCGAGCGCGAACCCATGGCCGTCCAACATCGAGCGCGCCAGACCGAGATATTGTTGGCTGTCTCCGAGCTCGAGGCCTTTTTCACCCAAGAACACCAAAAAGGACAAAAAAAGCGCCACGCGGAGCCCGACGGCCGTAATATAGACCTTCCACGGGCCAGACCATATCTTGGCCATCAATTCCTTGATCCGCCTCTTCATAGATGAAGACAGCTTGCCATACAGGACATCACTTGTCATTCATGTTCGTTCTGTGGATGGCCTGAAAACAAAACGCACCATACGGTGCGTTTTGTTTTTTTACCGAACTTGAGCTACTGAACCCGCTGCGCCCTCAGATAGCTCCCTTGTATGACCGTGATGGCCGTTGCATTGGAGTTCGCCTGCGCCCATTTCAGCTGTAGGTCACCGGCGTTCCCACCCATGACGACCGTCCCCTGGATACGCACCGCTATCGCGCGGTCCTTGGGGACCATGATGCGCGAGCTTGTGACGTTCGATGAGAGAACGCCCTCATCGGCCCCATGCGCATAACTTATGGCCACGTTTGCCCCTGATGGGGCGCTGAACGCGAGCTTCAGGTCCGGTGCGGATTCCGTCGAGGACACGAACATGACCCCGTCGATGATGTACGATCTGGAATCGAGCAAGGTCACCTTCAGGTCATCGTCGTTTTGAAGAACCGTTGAGCTCGAAATGGATTCATCCGCCGACTTGCGTACCGTGAGCGCCTCCACGACGAACGAGGGCACGTCCGTGGAGAACGTCGCGCTATTATTGTTCGTGAGCGTGTTTCCGTCGCTCGTTGAATCGGACAGTGAATTGTTCAGTTTCCAGTACCCCACCAGGCCCGTCTCGCTCCCGCTCGACTCCCCGCCCTTGTCGGTGAGGATGTCCGAACCGCTGCGGGCGACGTTCCATACCTTGACCTCATCGATGAGACCATCGAAGAACCCGTCTGCGCTGTTCCCGACTGTTGCGCCGATGGCGAATGTCGCGCTCCCGTTATATATGCTTGAATCGGCCGATCCTGAGCCCACTGAAACGCCATCAACATAGAAGGTCGCCGTGCTCCCTGACTTCGATACGGCAACATGATGCCACTCGCCGTTAGGTAAGGTTGCCGCGACATCGGTCTCCGTGTTCGTATTGCCAGCTGACGACGTATGGAGTCGTAATTTATATGTACCCGAGACGCTCACATAACGTAACGCATAAGAACGCGCGTTGTTATCGCCATCGAACTTGTCGATGATGGCCATCTCGGAGCCGCCATTGACCGGTTGACTTTCTAACTTTACCCATGCTTCAAGTGTCAGGGATCCGGAAAGGTCCAATCCTGTCTGTGAACCATCTGCAATGGACAGATACTGGCTACTGTCTTTCTCAAGGTCTGCTGAATGCGTATCGGCGGCAAGCGCCACCGGTCCTAATAACGTACTCGCGACCAAGCTTACGCAAAGACCGAACGCGGTGATGCCGCGCAACTTCGGGCGAACGAATTTCATATGTTAAGAAAACGTGTAAAAGGAACTTAGGAATGAGCTGTTCGCCTGCAGGCAACGCGAGGATAGCACGAAATACCCCCCCCTCATCAATCCGTCCCGGTTTCTCTGGGAGATTCCCCCGCTCTTCAACGTAATCTCTTGAAAAAAGAGATCATGCTCAGCGCCCTTTCCCCCGCCCCCATCAAATGAAAACCCCGCGCGCCTGCGCGCATGGCCTCGCGGCCCGCGATATCCTCCATCAGGTCCCCCATCGCGCGGCCCCACGCTTGGACATCATCGGACGGCACGAAGCGCATGTTCGGCGCATCACCAGCCGCTTCGCGAATGGCAGGGAGATCGCTGGCGAGCACGGGCGCCTCGGCCGCGATGGCCTCATAGAGCTTGAGCGGATTGGTATCGCGTTGCGAGATCTCGAACTTCCCGGAATTGGGTACGGCCACGATATCGGCGGCACGTAGCCAGAACGGTATCTCATCAGAAGGCCTCTGTCCGTGAAAGCTCACACGCGCGGCCGCGTCCGGAAGCGCATCCGCGAGGGCGCGCACGCGTATGAGGTCATCGCCTTGTCCGCCCACGATATGGATATGCAGGTCGCGCGGGGCAAAGGCCGCGGCAGAGACCAAGGTGTCCACGCCTTTCCAATCATAGAGCTGCCCGGCATAGACCACGGCCTTTTGGTCAGACGGAATGCCGACCGATGTTCGCGCATCCTCGCGCGTGATGCGGCGATAGTCTTGCACGTCCAAGCTCACCGGGTTCGGCAACACCACGGTCGGCGGCAATTCGCCGAACAACTTTTTCAAGAGGTCCAATTTGAGCGTGTTCGTGCTCACGATGCCGGCCGCGCGTCGCACGATGCGGTCCACGAGCCAACGCCGCCAGGGAGAGCCGGGGTCCGGCATGTCATGCAGGTCCCATACCACGGTGGCATGGCGCGCCAAATGCGCCGCCTGCACCGGATCGTTCGCGAGCACGATGTCCGGCTTCCATCCGCGCAAGGGCTTGGCCGCATGCCAGGCACCGAGGAAACGCAAAGGATGGAAGAACCACGGGCGGCGAACGCCCAAGAGCGGGCCATATGGGATATGGGTCACGCCCTGCATGGCCGCGGGCGCATCGCTCGAACGCCGCGGATACACGATGGCCACCTCGGCGCCGGCCTGCGCGAACCCGCGCGCCATGGCCATCACCTGGATGCCATAGGCCTTTTCCGTGGGGAAACGCGCGTTCAACAAGATGGCGATGCGCATGCTCATATCTTCTCACAGATAAGGCAGTAATGCGCGGGATCGTCCGGATGTATGCGTGCATCGAGGATGCGCAGCCCCCCCGTCTCTACGGCACGGCGTATGCGTGCACGCGAGAACCCTTTCTTGCCCGTCTCCCAATAATGCTGGCCATTGAAGGCGTGTGTCTTGAAGAACTGCGGCACTTTGAAGCCGAGACGCACCCATGCCAGGAACGGGACCTTGAAGAGCAAAGAGAACACATATCCCGCATGCGGCACGGTGATGATGACGTGCTTCTTCGACACGCGGGTTATCTCCGCGAGCGCGGTCTTGAACTCTTCCCATGGCAAGTGCTCGAGCAGCTCGGCGCAGAGCACCACATCATAGGACGCATCAGGCGCGGGTATCTTGGTGACCGAACCGACCATGGTCGGGTGCAGGGCGGGATCGATGTCGAGCGTGTCCACCGTCATGCCGAGCTTGGCCAAGGCATGCGCGACGATACCGTTCCCTATGCCGATCTCGAGCAACCGCGACGGCTTGAGGCCGCGCACCGCATCGATCTGATGCCAATAGCTCGCCCAGCGCTCGGGGAACAGATACCCTGGTCGCACATAATGCGAGGCGTCCACTTGTATGGTCTGTCCGTGAGAGGTCGTCTCGGTCATATCGTGATGCGTTTGCGCATGGCGAGCAGGCCGGGCAAAAACGCCATGCCATCCGCGAAAGGCCTGACGCGGCTGCGGCGCGCAGACTCTTTCCAGTCCACCGGGATCTCGCGCATGGGATACGCGCGCGCCGCGGCAAGGGCGAGAAGCTCGGTGTCGAAGAGATAGCCGCGCTCTTGCACGCTCGGCAGGATGTCCGCGACCACGCGCGGCGACACGGCCTTGAACCCGCATTGTGCATCCCGCACGGGCAGGCCGAGCAGGACGCGTTGCACCAAGGAATATGCGCGAGAGAGGAGGAGGCGAAACGCCGAGCGTTCCACCTTGGCGCCCGGCGCAAAACGCGAGCCGCACACGATGTCCGCCTCGCCCGCGAGGATGGGCGCGAGCAAGGCGGGCAAAGCCGCGAGGTCGGTCGAGAGGTCCGCGTCCATGAAGGCATAGACCTCATAGCCTTGGCCCGCCTCCCAGGAGGAGGCGATGGCCAGGCCTTTGCCGCGTTCCGTGCATTGACGCAGCCCCACACGCCCCAGGCCTATGGCCTCGCGGACCAGGTTTGCCGTGCGGTCTGTTGAGCCATTATCCACCACTTCGATGACCCAATCCTGGCCAGGCAAAAGACCCTGGCAGGCGGCATGCAGGGCGTGCAGGCTCTCGGCGATGATCTGCTCCTCGTTCCAGGCCGGGATGGTCAGCAGGATGCGGGACATGGATTTGGCTAGGCTATCAGTCATGCTACTCTGGTTCAACTATGCGGCTGAAGCGGGAAACGGCCCAAAAACTGCATGTCATCCTGGACCAATGGCTACCGCCGGTTTTGCGCGATGCCCGTTGGTTCATGCGGCCCTTGTTCACGGTCTTTTATGGCCCCTTGGCCGATGACTTCTTGGACTTCAAAGAGCGCGCCGTCACCATGACCCCGGCGGATTTCGCCGCTTTCTATGCCAAGGTCGCGGATGCGCCGCCAAAACGCGAGAGCCATCTGACCGCCGCGTGCCTTGATGCCGTAATACGCGAGGCCGAGGGCGCGACATCCGTCTTGGAGGTCGGCGCGGGCAAAGGTTTTCTCGCGAAAAAATTGCGCGGAAAACTGCCGAATGCGCGCATCGCTGCCTGTGATGTCTATCTTGATATCAAAGATCTCGAAGGAATGCGCATCGAGACCGTGCAGGCGCCCATCGAGCATCTCCCCTTCCCCGACGCGAGCTTCGACACGGTGACCTGCACGCATACGCTCGAACATGTCATGGACCTGAACCGAGCATTGTCCGAACTACGGCGCATCGCCGCGCGAAAGCTCATCATCGTGGTGCCGCGGCAAAGGCCCTATCGCTTCACCTTCGATCCTCATGTGTGGTTCTTCCCCTATCGCATAAATATCGCCACGGCTTTTGGCAAACCCATGGGTCGCGTTGACTGCCGCGATATCGGCGGCGATTGGCTGTATACGGAGACGCGGAACTAAAGCAGGAACTTCAATCGTTCCCGCACCTTGTCCACGCTCCCCCACAGGTCCACGCCCACGCACAGGGCCAGGAAACCGAGTGCGGCGGACAGGGTAATGAGGCGTTCGCGCTTTCCACGCGCGGTCGTGAGCCAAAAGGCGGCGAGGATTGTGAAGAACGGCAGCATCGGGATGCGATAGCGATTGATGACGACCGAGATGGTCGGCGCCGCGGAGAGCGCGAGGATGGCGAGGAGAGACACCCACAAGAGCGGACGGTCTATCACGCGCTTCATGACGCCATACACGATGCCGGCAAAGCCCATGGCAAGCAGCGCGAGATTGAACAGGATGGAAAGTGCGACCGTGGCCATCTGGTCCTTGGCACCGAAATAATGCGACCAGAACCCGCTGGTCTTGGTGAGCGAGAACAATTTGAAGAACTTGGAGACCGTGCGTTGCAAGGCGAAGAGCGGATGCTCGCGCACGATCTTCTTGGCCTGGGTCATGGCGAAATGGTCCAGTTCGTCCGGCGGGATGTCCTTGATCTGCTCCGTGATATGCGGGAGCTTGTCCAAATTGAACTCACCCGGCCCTTCCGGGTCCATGCCGACCCAGATGTCCAGACCGCCGACCACGGAGTTATAAACGAAATGGTCATACGTGAGCGCATTGCGTATGGCCCAGGGCGTTTGGATGAGAGCGAAGCAACAGGCGAGCACGAGAGCGGCCTTCCACACGCGTCGCCACAGCAGGACGATCATGAGCGCGAGGAAAAGCGGCATGCCCGTGGGGCGCACCATGGTCAATGCACCGAGCAATAGCCCAAGCGCGGCAGGACGTCTCAAACCATGTGGCACAGCTTTTTTCAGATATGGAAGGAACAGGACAATGGCGCCGACGAACAGGAAAGTGAACAGGCCATCGGCCATGAGCATGGCATTGCTCTGCACGATATCCGGATGCACGGCATACAGGCTGAGCGGCAGGAGACGCGCCCAACGGTTCTCGGTGAGGCCTTCCAAGGCCAGGCCCATGAGACGCCACAGCCAGGCGATGACCACGGCATGCATGAGGGCCTGCAAAAGCCAGACGATCCACGGATGTATGCCGAAGATCGAGTACACGTCGGCCAAGAAGAACTGATAGCCCGGGCCGATATCGCGTATAGCCGTATCGAGCGGCAAAGGCACGTCGCATTGGAAGCAAAAGGTGTGCTTTGTCACGAGGTTCACCGCGATCTCGTGGAATTTGCGCGCATCCACCGAAGGCACGATGCGATATGTGAGCGCATAGCCGAAGTTCACGGCGATGGCTAGAAGGCACAGCCAGGTGCGCAAGGGCGCTGCGCGATGCCACGCTCGTAGATGGCGTGCGACATCGGTTGCGGCGTGCAACAAGATGCGTGTCATAGAGATGTGACGAGGTCTTTTTCGATGATGTCGACGAGCTTGCCGAGGGTGGTCGAGAGATCATTATGCGAGACACGCGCGCGCAAGCTCTCCGGCGACGGTGGGCGCGTCAGCTGCGTGCGTATGGCCTCGGCCATGGCGGGGATGTCCTTTGACGGCACGAAACACCCCTCCGGGACGATGGCCTTGAACGCGACATTCGACGTGACGACCGGGCACCCCGTTGCCATGGCCTCAAGAACGGCTTTGTCAAGGCTCCCCGTGTCGCTCGCGTTCACGAAGACGCCGGCCGTCTGATATTCCTTGGCGATGTCCGCATACGGCATGCCTCCGCGAAGCGTCACGTGTTCGGACGCGAGCGACGCGGCATAGGCCTTATCATCTGCGGTCACGGGTTCGCCGATGATCTCGAAACGCAATGTCATGCCCGATGCATTGAGCGACGCGACCGCCTGCGCGATGTCTTCGAGGCGCTTGCTGCGGCTGATGCGTCCGATGGTCTTGACGACATGTGGGTCACGTCCCGTGCCTAATGCAAAAGCGTCTAATGGTATCGCATGTCCCAAGATGAGCTTCTTTTTCGTATCGAGGCGCAGGCTCTCATTGGACGCGGTGAAGATGCGTCTGACGAACAGGTTCGCGACGCGCAAGGACAATGGCACATGCTTATGCGTGTACCACAGATAGACGGGCCGTCGCAGGAGCTTGCCATACCATCCGGCCAAGGCCGCATACCAGGCGACCATGAGGACGAGGCAGGCATCGTTCCGGCGCAATTGGCAGAAGGTATACCATTTCAATCTCGTGAGCTGGACGAGCTTGGACGCGCCCTTCTCCTTGCCGAGCGAGATGACGCGGACATTCGGCGGCAGTTCATATGACCCGACCGATTGCGCGATGACCGTGAGGTCCGCGCGCGTCGCGAGCTCGCGCAGCCAGGAGATATGCACGCCGAGATTAGTATCGTTCGCGTCCACGCGCTGGGTGATGACGAGCAGGCGCAAGCGGGCGGCCGCCTCGAGCGAGGCGCGCGTGCGATGCATGAGGGTCGGCGCATCCGGCACGGCTTGCGCGGCGAGATACGCGGCACGGCCAAGGCGCGCGGCGAGCTCGCGGTCCGTGAGCAGACGGATGACGGCGGACGCGAGCGCATCAGGGTCTTGCGGCGGCACCACGAGACCGCTCTCGCCGTCCCTGATGACCTCGCCGGCGCAGCCCACATCCGTCATCACGAGAGGCCTGGATGCGGCCGCCGCCTCGATGACCGCGATGCCCCAGCCCTCGAAACGCGAGGGCTGCACATAGACATCCGCGTCCTGCAGGAAAGGCGCGGTGTCCGCTTGCGCACCGGCAAAGCGCACGACATCGGCAAGCCCGAGCCGCGCGGACAGGTTCTCGAGCACGGTGCGTTCCGGGCCATCGCCGACCACGGTCAGATGCGCCTCGGGCATGCGTTCACGTATCTTGGGCAAGGCATGCAACAACATGTCCACGCCTTTCTCATATGACAAACGCGAGACACAGACGAGATGCGCGCCGGCGGACGTCTTGGGCAACAGTGACGAAAAACGCGTCACGTCGCTCGCGACAGGCACGATGTCCACGCGCTGCATGTCCACGCCCAAACGCTCGAGACCCATCGCCCCGCGACGGCTCACCGTCCGCACGCGGTCCGCGCGTTTCGCGAGATGCCGCGCGATGATGAAAAGCACTTTCTCTTTGAGACCGAGCGGTTGCCGCGCGAAAGCGCCGCTATGATCTTGTATGTGCAAATGCGTCCGCAGACCGCAGCGCGCGGTCGCACCGGCCAGGCCGCTGAAGAACGGGTCCTGCACGGTCAACACGTCGGGGCGTTTGGCCTTGAGCAGACGACGGGCAAGACGCGCGGCATTCACCCAGGCCAAGGCGCGGTTGGACCCGCCGGCCACATGCGCCGTCACCTGGGGCGACAAGGCCACGGTCTTGGGCGCGCCTTCGGCCATGATGACGATATCCGCCTCATAGCCGCGAAAATACTCCAATTGTCGCTTGGCAGAGCGGGAATCCGGGTCTGCCACGTCCCGGTCCAAGCCGATCACCAGGAGCCTCATATATAGGAAGCAGCTTGCCATATAGGCCCTCCCTTGTCATTCCCGCCAGGGCGGGAATCCATTATGATGCAGCGATGCTGGTCCTCCTCTATCACGGTGTCAGGCCCGCGGATGACACGGTCTCGCCCGACATACGGCACAAGCATGTGCCCGAGGCCGCCTTTGCGCATCAGCTCGATATCCTGCGACGGCTATACCGCATCATCCCTTTGCGCGAAGCGGTCGCGGCATTGCGCGAAGGCAAGCCTCTCGCGACAAATGCCTGCGTCATCACCTTCGATGATGGTTATGCGAACAATGCCGAGACGGCAGCCCCTCTTCTCAAAGCCCGTGGCATGCCCGCGACATTTTTCGTGACCACGGATTTCATCGACCACAAGATGCGGCTCTGGGTGGACCGCTTCGAGATGGCGTTCTCGAAACTCCATGGCAAAGACCTTGCGGCCGACACGAAAGAACGAGAGCGTTTGAAAAAATTACCGACCGACGAGCGAGAGCATCTCGTGACGGAGCTGGAGCGGACCGCGGGGACGTCGGACATGATCGCGCCTTTGCATCGCGCCATGACCTGGGACCAGGTCCGCGCGCTCGCCGCCGATGGCTTCGAGATCGGCGCGCATACCAAGACCCATCCCATCCTGTCGCGTTGTTCCTCGGAACAGGTCCGTGAGGAGCTTGCCGGAAGCAAGGCGCACATCGAAACGGAACTTGGTCGTCCCTGTCCGCATTTCGCCTATCCCAATGGCCAGCCCAGCGATTGGAACGAGGAGGTCTTGGCCGCGGTCAAGGCGAACTTCCTGAGCTGTTGCACCACGGTCGGCCGTTTCGCGGGCGCCAAAGACGATGTCTATGCCATCCCCCGCCTCACCGTGGACATGGGGGCGGACCTGGGCAAGTTCATCTTGACCGTCACGGGCATACGTACCATGCTACAGGGCATCAAACGCCGACTATGAGCGAATTCCAGCCCCAAGAACGCGTGACCGGACACTTCGACCGCGCCGCCGACGTCTACTATTCCTGGTATGACATGCCCAACCCGGACGGGCATTCCTTCCGCATACGCCGCGCGCGTTGCCTCGACATGCTCACGCCCTTGCCGCGCGGAGCCAAGGTCGCGGACATCGGCTGCGGGCCGGCCACCTTCGTGGACGATCTGCTCAAGGCCGGCTTCGAGGTCATCGCGACGGACATCGCGCCGCACATGATAGAGGACGGCCGTAAACGCTTTGCCGGGCATTCCCATGTGCGCTTCGAGGTCATGCCTGCCGACAAGATCCCGGTGGCGGACGGCGAGCTCGACGCGGTCACGGCCATGGGCCTGGTGGAATACTTGAACGATGAAAAGGCCGTGTATCGCGAGGCGAAGCGCGCCCTCAAGCCCGGCGGACGCCTCATCGTGACCTATCCGCATCGCGCGAGCCCCACGCGCGCCTGGAACCGCCTGACCAACTTCCTCGCGCGGCCCTTCCTTGCCATCCTCCGCCGCGGCAAACCGGCACGCGGGGTGAAGCATCGCGAATATTGCCTGCCATGCGCCATCACCCTGGTGGAATGCGCGGGTTTCGAGGTCACCGACGTGGTCTTCTATAACATGAAGCTCGGCTTCCGCCCGCTCGAGCACTGGTTCCCAAAAGCGACCGTCTGGCTTTCCGAACGATTGGAAAAATATTGCCGCACGCCCGTGCTGCGGCGCATCGGCACGGGTTTCATTTTGCTGGGGATCAAGAAATGATCAGGTCCGCCAAGGTCTTCCCCTCCGGGAACGCGATGGGCTTTGCCGCATCTCGCAGGTCCACATAGGCGTTCTTGGACGAGGCGAGATGCAGGATGGCGTCCGTCCAGGCTTTTTCATCGAGCGGATCGAGCTCGAGCGCGCCCGCGAGCGGACGCGGCAGGCCATGTTCGGCCGTGATGAGGCAGGGCAGGCCCGTAGCCAAGGCCTCGATGACGGCATTGGGGCAGATATCGGACAAGGACGGCAAGGCTAGGACATCGCTCTCTTCCAAAATATCGCGCAAGGCGTCATGCGGCACCGCGCCCATGAAATAGATGCCTTGCACGCCGTGCAGGATGTCCTTGCAGGACGCGAGGGTCTCGCCGCTTCCCACGAACACGCCTTCGACCGATGCGCCCTGGCCGATGGCGGTTTTGAGCGCGCGCGACAACATCTCGACGTTCTTGATGCGCGCGAAGCGGCCGATATAGACCAGGCGCAAAGGCGCATGCGGACGCGCGCCCGAGCCCGTGCCCGGCATCGCGTCCGGCGCCTCGTTCCAGACGGTCGCGAACTTGGAAGCGAAAGCCGGCAAAGCATTGACCAGGACATCACGCAACCAGTCCGAGGTCACGGCGATGCGTGCGGCGCGGCCGAACAGCCAGCGATAATCGAGCTTGGCGAGCTGCAGACGCCAATTCGAGGCCTGTTCGGCCCAAAAGGCCTTCAAGGTCTTGCCCGTGCGGCCCTTGGCCACGGCATCCTCATAGGCCCATTCCCCGCCCAAGCGCAGAACGAAACACGTTTTCATGCCGATGAGCGCGAGGCGTATGGGAATGCCGACCGAGAACACGTCCGTCGCGAGCACCACGTCGGTGGCGGGAAGGAGTTTGCGCGCGAGCGCGGCAAAGCGCACATAGCGCCGCAACACATTGCCCTCGCGCGAGACGGCCGCGACGCCGGCTTCGCTGCGCGGCTCGCCATAGGTCAGGACCACCACCTCATGCCCCGCGCTGCGCAGTTCCGCCGCCAAAGCCGACATGGCCGTGGCCGGCCCGCCGATCTCGGGCGGATAGGCGCCCGTCGCGAGGAGTATGCGCATGTCAGGACGCGTCGAGCCTGTCGAGCATGGCCTCGATGCGTTGCGCGATGCCGTCCCAACCGAAACGTTCGCGCACGAGCGCCTCGCCTTGACGCAACAATTTTTCGCGCAAGCCCGGCTCTTCGCCGATGCGTTTTGCCGCGGCCGCGATGGAAGGCGGATCGTTCGGCTGGCAGAACACGCCGGTCTCGCCATCGGTCAAAAAATCCGGGATGCCGCCCACGGGCGTGCCGATGATGGGCAGGCCTGCGGCCATGGCCTCGAGGAAGGAATTGCCCAAGCCTTCGGAAAGCGACGCGCGACAAAAGATGTCGGACGCCTGCAGCAGGCCCGGCAATTCATCATGTCCGCGTTTGCCGAGGAAGTTCACGCGCGTCTGCAGGCCTTTTTGTTCCACGAGCTTGTGCAATTTCTCGCGGTCCTCGCCATCGCCGATGATGAGGGCCTTGTATCGCTCCGGCAACTGGGTCAGGGACCGCACCAGGTCATCTATGCCGTTCTTGAGCGAGAGGCGCGAGGCCGTGACGATGACGATATCGCCTTCGCCATAGCCGAGCCCCGTGCGCAGTTCGCGGCGGCGTTCCGGCGTGATGCGCGCCGTGAAGCGTGAGATGTCCACGCCGTTCGGCACGATCTCGGGTGTGCCCGTGTAGCCCATCTTGGTCGCCCATTCGCCCAAAAAGCGGCTGATGGCCTGCACCGCGTTCGCGCGCCTGAAGATGGACTCATGCAAGAACGCGAGACGGCCCACGCGCTTGGCATAATGTTCGAGCGGATCGCCTTCTTGCAGGGTGAGCAAGAGCTTCGCGGACGGTTTGAGGGTGCAATACGTGAGCGCCGCGAAACCGCCATAGCTCGCCATGAGCGACCACACCACGCGGCCGCGCGACAGGGTCAGGGCCTTGAGCGGTCCGAGCACGGGCAACAGATATTTGTCGAACTTGGTGCCGAAGCCCACGCGATGCACGCATATCTTGCCCATCTGTTCGCAGCCCGGCAGTCCCGGCTGTATGCGCGCGCAGATGAGATCGAACTCCCAGCCCTTTATGCGGTCCGTGACCTCTTTCATGGCCACTTCGGCCCCACCGACAAGCGGGAAATACGTCGTCGAGAATATCAGGGCGCGTTTCATACGGTTTTGCGGAAATACGTGATGGTCTTTTCAAGCCCGTCCTTGAGCGGGATGCGCGGCTCCCAGCCGAGCTTTTGCTTGGCCAGGGTGATGTCCGGCTTGCGTTGCTTGGGATCATGCGCGACCGCCTCATGATGGACGATCTTGGAGCTTGAGCCCGTCATCTCGACCACGTGCTTGGCCAGTTCGAGGATGGTGAACTCGCCCGGATTGCCGATATTGACCGGACCCGTGAAGCCCTCCGTCCGCATCATGCGCAGCATGCCCTCGATGAGATCGTCGACATATTGGAATGACCGCGTATATGACCCGTCGCCATAGACCGTGATGTCCTCACCACGAAGCGCTTGCAGGATGAAATTGGAGACCACGCGGCCATCGTCCTTGGCCATGCGCGGACCATAGGTGTTGAAGATGCGGATGACGCGGATGTCCACGCCATATTCGCGATGATAGTCGAAGCACAAGGTCTCGGCGCAGCGCTTGCCCTCGTCATAGCAGGCGCGCTTGGAGATGGGGTCGACATTGCCCCAATAGCTTTCGTCCTGCGGATGGCACAAAGGATCGCCGTACACTTCCGAGGTCGAGGCCTGCAGCACGCGCGCGCCCGTGGCCTTGGCCAGGTCGAGCATGTTGATCATGCCGAGCACGTTCGTCCTGACCGTCTCGACCGGATCATATTGATAATGCTTGGGCGAGGCCGGGCAGGCGAGATTGAATATCCATTGCACGTCGGTCGCGAAAGGCTTTTGCACGTCCGCCTCGACGAAGGTGAAGCCGGGCTTGCCTTCGAGATGCGCGATGTTCGCCCGCGAGCCCGTGAACAAGTTGTCCAGGCACACCACCTCTATCCCCTCGGCCAAAAGCCGGTCGCAGAGATGCGATCCCACGAAACCCGCTCCGCCGGTCACCAAGGCCTTCATATATGGGTATGTTGCAGCCAAGTGGCCAAAGAAAGCAACATCCACAGGCGATTGCCATGATCATGGCCGGACGCATTCTCGGCCAGGAGGTTCTGTGCGGCTTTCGGCCGTATATAGAGCGATAATTCGCTATCCGCCCCGCAGCACCGTTCTTCGAAGGTCTGACGCATGGGTCCGCGGAACCACTCGGCCAAAGGCACCTGGAACCCGCGCTTGGGACGGGTCAGGACCTCATCGGGGACAAGGCCTTTCAGGGCTTTTTTCAAGATGGCCTTGGTCTGACCGCCTGCCACCTTGCGGGATGCCTGGATGCGAAGCGCATACGAGATAAGCTCTTGGTCCAAGAACGGCGAACGCGCCTCGAGACCAAAGCGCATGGTGGCGCGGTCCATCTTCACATTGAGATCGTCCGGCAGATAGGACGTGAGATCGAAATGCATGGCCGCCTCGAGCGAGGTATTACCGCCCATGCGGCCCGCGACGAAAGACACGGCATCGTCCGATGACGTCGCGTCGGCGAAATCCGGCTGCAAGAGCTCGGTCATGCCGCGCGTGCCGAAATACGACCCGCAGAACAGTTCGCCATAGGCGCGCGACGGGTCGGCATGCAGGGTCGCGAGAAGCTCGCCCATGCGATGGAAACGCAGATCGCGCGTGGCGCGCGCCACGGCCGTGAGCAATCCCGGCGCACAACCGGCGAGGGGCAACTTGGCGAGCGAGAGCGCGCGGGCATAGGCGGCATAGCGGCGATACCCGCCGAACAGCTCATCTCCCCCATCGCCCGTGAGCACGACCTTGATGTGTTTTGCCGTCTGCTCGGACAAAAGCCAGAGCGGAAGCGCGGAGGAATCCGCATAGGGCATGTCGTACTGGCGGACCAGATCGTCCACGAGCCGCAGCATGTCCTCGGGCCGCGCCTCGAACTCCTGATGTGTCGTGCCGAAATGCGCCGCGAGCGCGCGGGCCTCGGCGCGTTCGTCCATCTTGGGCGAGGGAAAGCCCATGGAAAAGGTATGGAAAGGCGCGGACCCGCGATACGCCGACGTGAGCGCGACCACGGCCGCGGAATCGACGCCGCCGGAGAGGAAAGCCCCGACCGGCACGTCGGATGCCATCATCCGCAGCTTCACGGCCTCTTCGAGCATCTCGCGTATCCGCGAGGCGATCTCGTCGTCCGAGGCATTGAGCATGTCCGCGGCCTTCGGAAGATCGTAGGAATGATATCGTTGGACCTTCATCGTGCCGTTCTTGCATAGGGCATAGCTCCCCGGCTCGAGCTGGGAGATGCCGAGCAAGCCCGTGCGCGGCGTCGGCACATATTGCAGGCCGAGGAAAAGGCGTATCGCGCCATGGTCCAGGCCATTATGGATGATGGGCGGCAAGGCTTTGATCTCGGACGCGAAGGCGATATCGCCCGAAGGCAAGGTGCCGTAATACAAAGGCTTTTTACCGATGCGATCGCGCGCAAGGAGGAGCTCGGCCTTTTGCATGTCCCAAAGAGCGAAGGTAAACATGCCTCGGAGCTTGGACAAGACCTTGTTCCCCCACGCCGCATACCCGTTCAGGATGACCTCGGTATCGCTTTGGGTGCGAAAATTCCGACCCGCAGCCTCAAGCTCGGAGCGCAGGTCCTTATAATTGTAGATCTCGCCATTGAAGACGATGGTATAGCGACCTGTCGCATCCTGCATGGGCTGTTTGCCGGTATCGGCCAGGTCGATGATGGCCAAACGACGATGTGCCAAGGCCACACCCTGTGCGAGATGCAGGCCTTCGCCATCCGGTCCGCGATGCGCGATGCGGCCGGCCATGCCCAAGACCAGGTCCTTCGCGGGAAGGGCTTGGGGGTCGCGCAAAACGAGGCCGGCGATGCCGCACATAGACAAGTAACGTTCTTTGCCTTATCTTAGCCGTAAATATGGCAAATGCCAAACGCGTGCTCTTGCTCGTGACCTCGGCCGACTGGGGCGGCGTCCAGGCCTTTGTGGTGCGCTTCGGCACCTATCTGAAAAGCCACGGCGTCGAGGTCTTGCTCGCGGCAGGCGGCGAAGGACGTTTGTGGGACGAAGCCGCCAAGGCAGGCATTCCCACGCGCCGCCTGACCCGCATGCGCCGCGAACTTTCTCCGTGGTTCGACATGGCGGCCGTGCATGAGATCCGCGTGCTCATCGAGGAGTTCAAGCCCGACGCCGTGCATCTCAACAGTTCCAAGATGGGCGTGGTCGGCTCGCTCGCCGCGTCGCTCTCCACGCATCGTCCGCGCACCGTGTATCGCATCGGCGGCTGGGTGTTCTTGGAACCGCTGCCCTCGTGGAAGCGCTGGATGTATCGCTTCGCGGAAAAGTTCACCGCCGGATATAAGGACGTCATCATCACGGTGCATCCGGGCGATGAGGCCGTGGCTCGGCGTTTGGGCATCAAGCCGCTCGAGGACATCGTGACCGTGCCGAACGGCCTGCCCGAGGACTTCGCGTCGCATCTCCTCTCTCGCGATGAGGCGCGCCAGGCGCTGGGCATACTCAAGGATGCCTTCGTGTTCGGCACCGTGGCCAATGCCTATCCGCCCAAAGCCTTGCCCGCCTATGTGCGCCTGCTCGACGGGCTCTTGCCGCAGATCGATGCGCGCGCCGTCATCGTGGGCGGCGGTCCTGGGCTCACGGAACTGAAAGACCTCGTCGAGACCCTTCCTTCGCGCAAACGCATACTGCTCACGGGCGAACGCGCGGATGCCGGGCACCTGTATCGCGCCTTTGACGCCTTCGTCCTGCCGTCCGAAAAGGAAGGCATGCCCTGGGCATTGCTCGAGGCCATGGCCGCCGGGCTCCCCTGCATCGCGACCGATGTGGGCGCCTGCCGCTGGATGCTCACTCTGGACGGCAAGCGCGCCGGCGATATCGTCCCGGTCAAAGACCCCGAGGCCCTCGTGGCGGCGATGACGCATCTCAAAGAGGACGGTGGCCGTCGCGTCGCCATGGGACAAGATGGTGCCTGGCTCGCCTCCCATGCCTTCACCTGGGACAAGACGGCACGAGGGAACAGGGCGGCACTGGACGGGAAGACGACATAAAAAGACCCCCCGAGGGGGTCTTTTTTCTTAGCGCATTCGCGGGCCGGGGCCTGACGGGGCTGCGGTGCTCGATGCGAGCTGCTGGCCTGTCGGCGGCGTCGTATGGCTGCTGCTGGCCGCGGCGGCCTTGGCCTGGTCTTGGGCCATGGCGGCCTGCATGGTCATGTTGAGGCTTTGATCGAGGGTCTTGGCCAAGCCCGCGAAGAGCGGACCAAGGCGCATCTCGAGCGAGGGATCGATCTTGGTGAGCGCCTTGAGCAAGCGATCACGCTGGTCCAGCAAGCCGAGCTTTTCGGCCGAGCGGGCGATCTCCACGTACATCACGGGCTGGCCATTCGGGAAGTTGCGGATATTGTTGAACACGTTGGCCGTGAAGCCTTCTTTGTCGCCCAAGGTGGCATAGGCCTGGCCCAAGGCCACGATCTCGCGGATGTCCTTGAGGGCATACGGCGACTTGGCGCTCATGGCAAGCGCGAGCTCCTTGGCGCCTTCTTGCGGCTGATTGAGGTCATAGGTGAGCGAGAGGCCCACATACCAATGGCTTTCGCCGACATTGCCGTCGAGGTCCAATGCGCGCTTGAAGGTGTCATAGCCTTCCTGTTTTTTGCCTTGTTCGATGTAGAAGCGGGCGAGGCTGTAGAAGAGCTGCTGACGGCGCGGGCTCGTCTCGATGGCGCGCTTGAAATACTGCTCGGTGAGCGGCGCGTCCTCGGGCACCGCCTTGGAGAAGCGCTGATAGAAGGTGGCCAGGATGAACAAGGGATGGGTGTTGTTCGGATGGTCCTGCAGATGCCGCATGGTCACGTCCACGATAAGATCATGCCATTGCTTCCAATACGGGACATTGGGCAAGGCATTGTTGTCCACCAAGGTCATGAGGTTCCGCGATTGCAGGAAGGTCTGCTCGTCGAGATACGGCGTGGGCACGGCGGCCGCGAGCTTGGCGTAGTTATAGGCCTCTTGGTAGGCGCCGGCCGAAAAGTAATTGTTCGACAGGATGGAATAGGCCGAGGCTTGCCAGGGCAGGATGGACGCGCGCCACACCACGAAGAGCGAGAAGATCGAGACGATGGCGAACAGGGTCCACGGCACGTCGCGATGCACGGCATCGATCTTGGCATCGGCCTTGTCCTCATGCGCGGCTTGGCCCATGAACTCGGGCGAGCAGGCCGCGATGATGAGCGCATACATGAAATAGCTCATGGTGAAGCCGGCCGGTTGGTCGAACACGAACAGGTTCTGCACGAAATACGCGATGGGCAGGGAGAGCAAAATGCTCGCGACCGTATTATCCAGCCATTTGCGTTTGTAGGCGCGGATGACGCTGTAGAACAGGGCGCCCCAAATGCCGAGATACGCGACCATGCCGAAGATGCCGGTCATCGAGAGCACGTCGAGCATGGTGTTATGCGAGCGGTCGAACCAGGTCTCATAATAGCCGTGCTCCAAGGATTCCGGATTGTACTTCGCGTTGAACAGGATGTGATAATCGTCCAAGCCCCAGCCGGTGAGCGGACGTTCGACGAAACCCTCGAGCGCGATCTTCCAGGCGATGACGCGCGTGTCGATGGTGGCATTGAGGTCGGTCAAGCGGGAAAGCGGGGTCTCTTTCACGAAGGTGGACTCGCGATTGGCATAGATCACGCCATACCCCACGAAGACCAAGGCCAGCAGGGACAGCACGGTGATCTTGGCCTTGCGGCTCTTTGACATGAGGACGTAGAAGAACGCGAAGGCAATGAGGCCGGCGAACAGGCCGACCAGGGCGCCACGCGACTGGGCCGCGAGGAAGGCGCCGATGTCGATGAGGGCCGCGATGACCATGAAGGCCTTGGTCCCCTTGTTCGCCCCTTTCAGCCACAGCAAGGCGATGAAGAACAGGTTGAAGATCTGGTATGCCGCCATGTAGATCGGATTGTCGAGCAAGCCGCCGACGCGCGGACCGGCCTGGAACATGAGCAGGCGCGGGAACGGGATCTGCAGCAAGGACACGATGCCCATGAAGGCGCCGAGGACGATCTCGAAGAGCAGGATGGTGCGCCACTGTTTCCACGTGTGCAGCATCGAGGTGAGCATGACGAGCCAGACGAAGAAGTGCAGCACTTGGAAGAGCCCGTTCATACGCTCCTGGTTCCCCCACCAGGCGCGCAGCGGGTCCACGGCAAAGGCGACGGACAATCCGAGCGCCACGAAATAACAGATGATGGCGAGGAAAAGCGGCGCGTTCCATCGCGGACGGTACTTGGGTTCGGCCCAGGCCAGGGCCACATAGGCGGGGAAGGTCAGGCCGATGAGGACCTGGAAGGCGATGTGCTTGGAAAAGACGAAGGGGAAGATGACGACCGGGATGAAGACGAGCGGCAGGAGCAGGCCGCCGTAGACGCCTATATAGGTGATCACTTTCAGCCAATTTATCGCGGTGGTGCGGGTCATAGGATGACGGGAACGATAGCACGGGACCGAAGGACGGGTAAGGATACGAGGGGGAAAGTGTCAACGGGGATGGCAGGGCTGCGGCGCCGCTCCCGCCCCTCTGTCGTCCCCGCGCAGGCGGGGACCCATGAAATATATGGACCTCACTTTATTGAGACAGATCTTTCCATAAAGGGTTCGTCATTTCGATCAGTTTGATCTTCCAATCCCGGTTCCATCGCTTCAGCCTCTTTTCAAGGGAAATGGCCGTGTGGACATCGTCGGTACTTTCCAAATATACCAATCGTCGGAGACCGTGCCGTTTGCTAAATCCGTCCACTGTTCCGCTCGAATGTTCCTGTAGCCGTCTTCCGATATCTCTCGTCATACCTATATACAAGGTCCCGTTCCTGTGATTCGTGAGGATGTAGACGTAATAGATGTTTTCCATACTTACAAAGTGGTATTTCCAACCTCTGTCACCCCCGCCCCCGCCTGCCGGGGATAAACTCCGACGGGGGTCCATGGGATATATAGTTCTCACCTATTAAACGGTGAGGGTTATATATTTTCATGGGTCCCCGCCTGCGCGGGGACGACAGTACTACCGCTGCCATATCCCCTCTCTTTCTGCAACCGCAACCAAAAGCGCCGCCGATGCGCGCATATATGCCGAGCCATAACAAAACCCCCGCCGAAGCGGGGGTTTTGTGACTGACAGCTGCGATCGAGCGTTGGTCTTGCGACCTAGGCCTGATTACAAGCTGACGGTCTGTGACTGCGACAGGTCCTGGACGTACAGATCGTTCGTCCAGTCCATCGAGCCGCTGGCAGTCCCGAGAGCCGACGAGTGCGGCACTTCGGAGTTGTCAGCCCAGACGAACGTACCCGTGGCATTGGCCGTGCCATCCGGTGAGGAGGCCGTGTCAATGTTGAAGATGTTCGCGCTGGAAGCCCACGTGCTGAACGCACCGTTGGCCAGGTACCCGGTGACCAAGGAGTTGGTCGGATCGCGGTAGAACTGGGTGGTGACGTTCTGGCCGGAGGCAGCGCCGGAGACGGTCGCGTGCAGGGTGTACACGTTCCCGGAACCGGAGATGGACTCTTCCTGGCCGGGCTTGAAGGCCACGACCACGATGGCGCTGTTCACACCGGCAACGACGGAACCCGTGACGAGGTCGGCACCGGACGTGGCGTTGGTGATCGCCAAGATGCTGGTGTCGATGTCAGAGGAACCGCGGCGCAGGCGGAAGTTGGCCAACCCGACGGCGGAGGACTTCGAGATGCTGAACGAAGCTTGTTTCCAAGCCACGGAGCCCGCGGAGTCAGCCGACACCTGGAAGCGCATCAAGTCCTGGTCGACGTTGGCCAAGGTGGCGCTGGAGAGCGTCTGCTTGGTCACGACAGGCTGGGTCTTGCGCAGCACCATGATGTTGCCGTTGGCAGCACCGGAGGCCGCGTAGATGCGTTCGCCGGAAGCGGCGCCCGTCGTGCGGACGTTGAGCTTCGAGGCGTAGTTGGAGTCCCACTCACCAGTGACCAAGCCGGAGTTGAGGCCGACCAACGGAGCATGACCCGAGCGAGCGACGCCGGTCGTGGCACCGTTCACCGAGGACGAGGCCTGCACGTTGGCGAGCTTCACCCACACCTGGAACTGGAGGGAACCATCCTTGGGAACGGTCAGGTTGTTCGCCGAGAGGTCGATGTCCTTGGTGGACGTCGCGCCGGAGGAGAACAGGTCCGAACCCTTCACCGCGCCGTTGGAGGCGATGGCCACCATGGCGAAGTCAGCAGCGTCCGAGTTGCTGGTGGTGCCGGAGGCGACCACCGCGATGCGGTCGATCTTGATGTCCTCGTACTGGGCCGTGGCCTTGTACTGGGCGAACGGCATCCACGCGTCCTTGCCGGCCACGACGATGTTGGACACCGGGTGGGAATCAGCCTGGACCGAGAGGGTACCGCTGTTCAAGATGGTCTGCTTGACGGACGGGGAGGCACCGATCTGGCCGGTGACGCCGGACGACAGGGACGGGGTGACCGTGTTGGAGTCACCGTCCTGCGCGTTGACATCAGCAGCCGCGTTGATACCGACCGCGATCTGGTCGAACGGCGACGATGAGGAAGCCGTGGACGAGAACGTGGCGACCACCATGAGGCTCTTGGTCGTGCCCTTCGGGATGACCAAGTTCATGTTGGAGATCTGGGCCGTGCCGCCGGAGGTCTCCGGAGCCTTGGCCAGACCCACCTGGGTCGCACCATCCATCAGTTTGAGCGAGGTGACGCGCTGTGAGAACGCATCCTTCGCGGCGGACGAGCCGAACGCGTTGCCGGAGAGGGCGAGAGCCGCCTGACCGGTCAGCGTGAGGCTGGTGATCGTGATATCGGACTGGGCCGCAGCCGTCAGGGTGAGGCCAGCGATAGCCACGTTGCTCTGCTTCTTGACCAGGGTCCCGGAGACCGGGTTCGAGGACAAGGCGATGGAGAGACCCGAGGACTTCACGGTCTGGGCATTGCCGGCGACCGTGTCGTTCGGGACGACCTTCGAGAGCGAGAGGAACTCGCCGGTGTCGACGACGCGGATGTCGTTCGACTGGAACGGCGCGAACGTCACCTGGTAGGCACAGGCACCCGTGTTGAAGAACTCACCCGAGGCGTCCTCCGAGTTGGAGAGATCGGCCACGAAGGCGAGGTTCAGGGTCTGGCCAGCGGTGATGTTGAAGGTGTCCGTGAAGGTCACCGACTGCGAGGTCTGCGACGCGCTCGTCGTGGTCAGGTCCTTGGACGCGATCGTCTGACCGTTGTCCATGTTCTTGATCTTGAGCGAGCGGAAGTAGGCCGTGTTCGCGGAACCCACGATGTAGCAGGTGCTGGCCGAACCGCTGGTCTTGGCCAGGGTGAAGCGCAGGTTGCGGATCTCGAGGGTGTTGTCCGGCGAGGTCAAGGCGAACTGGTAGAGGGGAACGGAGAGCTTGCCCTTGGCAACGTTCGAGGTCGCAGGACCGTTGAACGAGTTGGTCAGCTGACCGCCCTGGGTGGTGACCTCGATGTAGTTCGAGCTCGTACCGTCGAAGTTGCCCGAGGAGCTCGAGCAGCCGGAGGCGGAGGAGTTCGTACAGATCTGGGCACCGGCGCCATAGACCTTGTCGATCGCGGTCACGTCGGTGGTGTACTCGACGTAGGTGCGGATCGTGCGGCCGGCGCGGCCACCGACATCACCGTGCAGCGAGAAGACCTTGGTCGTCCCATTGCCGATGACATACGGCGGATCGAACTTGAGGACGGTGTGCCCATCGGCAGCGACCGTGGCACCATCCGTCGCGACCAAGGTCGAGCCCTGGTACAACTTCAGGTTCTTGAGGTCGCCGTTGGTGATGGAACCGGCCTGGTAGAGCGTGATCTGGCGAAGCTCGACATCGTTGGTGTTCGCCGTGATCTTGAAGTTCGAGACCTCGACGTTCGTGGCACCGATCGTCGGGTTCGACGGCTGGGTACCCTTCTGGACGTCAACGCGGGCGGACGACGAGGAACCCACGCGGAAGGTGTTGCCCTTCAACGGGAAGTTGCCGGCCACCGTGGCGGAACCGCTCACGAGGACGGACGCGGCGTCGTCGACCTGGAAGGCGTGCTCTGAACCGACCGTGGCACCGGAGCCCGAGAAGTCGCCGTAGACGACGGCAGACCAGGACGTACCGGCCTTGACGGTGGCATTGAGCGAGTTGAACTCGACCAGGTGGGTCGTCGAGTTGATCGTGCGACCCGTCGTCAGACGACGGCCATTGCCATCATAGAGATAGACATTGGAGAAGTCGCCGACCAAACCCGCGCCCACGCGGTGCACGCGCAGACCGTTCACCGTCACGTCGGACGAGCCGGCGGTCAAGGTGAACTTGGCGAGAGCGACGGACGAGGAGTTCTTCGGGACCGTCATGCCGGCCGGGGTGTCCGAGGCCAAGGTGGCCGTCAGGGCGCCGCCGGAGGACGACGAGGAAGAGCCGGATCCGGCCGTGGTGGCCAGGGCGTCCTCGCGACCGCTGATATCGGCACCGTTGCCGTAGGTGATGGTCGTCATGACCGCGAAGGTGGTGTTGAGACCGTTCGCGGCGGCAGCGGCGTCAGACGCCAGCTTGCGCTTCATGCCGCCCCACACGATGTACCAAGCCGGGTCGCCGCTGTATTGGATCAGCGTGCCGTCCGGATGGACATTGGTGGAGATGGACGAGCCCACGGTGTAGTTCACGAAGAACGCATCCGGGACATCGACCACGCGCTTGGCCCAGTCCATACCATAGAGGGCCTTCGCGACAGCTTCGGACTCGATCCAGTGGAGCTGACCGCCAGAGGTGACGGCATAGGTCTTGGGATCGGTCGTGATCTTGACGAGGTAGGTGCCCGGGCGCGTGGTGACATTGCCACCGATCATGATCGCCGCGAGCTCCGCATCGGAGATCGTCTTGACACCTGAGAAGTCCTTGTACCAGGACTTGTAGGTGCGTTCGTTCGGGAAGACATAGCGCTTCCCATCCGCCGCGTAGTAATACACGGCAGGACCCGACGCCTTGATCAGATCACCGCCCGAGAGGGTGGCGGCAGACGCGACGCCCGGAAGCGCCAACGCACCGACACCGACGGACGAGACGATCGTCGTCAGGGACACGAACGCGGAAATGAATTTCTTCAGCGTATTGTGCATACAAACCCACTTAAGGGTTGATCGCCCAGGATCCGTGAGGATCTGAGGGCAGATATTGGTTGATGAATAATTGGCCTTGCCTTCCGCCTTGCGGCGGATCGACCTTTAGGGTGGCGTAGCCGATTGTGAAACGAGCGGACGTGGAAGCTCACCGATACCCTGTGGCCCGCCCGAAGGCGAACGATGGCATCCGTTACATCCCCCGCCCGGTAGGACGTCTGTCATTGCTGACTGCCGCCCTATGAGGCTTGGGATGTGTCCGTCATTTCTTTGTCGAAGTGGAGGTGGGAGCGGTCGAGGTCGGCGGCGGGGCGGTGAGGGGAATGCCTTCGGCCGGGGTCCCGCTGGTCGCGAGGGGCGATCCGTCGGGCGGCATCTCGGGTGGCGTCGAGGTGGATTGGCTCAAAGCGATCGCTTGCTGGTCCTTGGCCTTTTGCAGGGCGAAGGCCTGGGCCGTCGCGTCCTTCACCTGGTCGAGGATGCCGGGCAGGGTGCCCGTGGCGGCCGAGGTGCCGGTCGAGCTTCCCAGTTCGAGCGCGAGCGGCAGGGGCGAGGTGGACGTGGTGGACGGCGCCGTGATCACGATGATGGTCGTGCCCGAGGCGGTGGAGGTGGCGTTCACCGGGAGCGGCACGGCCGTCACGTCGGTCACGATCTTGGCATGCTCCTTGATGGCGTCGGCCACGTCCGCGGCCGAGATGGACCCGCCGTCCACTTGATGCTGGGTCGCCAGGACCTCGATGGCCTTGACGCTGGTCTCGGCGGCGGCGCTTTGCGCATCGGTCACGATGCCCTTGGCCTCGGGCGACAATTGCTGCTTGGTCTCTTGCAAGGCGACGATGACCTCATTGCTCTTTTTATCCACGCTCCTCGCGGCTTCCACGGCGGCAGCCGGCGTGGCCTCGTTCGAGACATCGGTCAATTGCTGCTTGAGCGTGTCCATGTCGCGCTTGAGCGCGCCGGCCACCTCGGTGACCCTTTGCGTCGTGTCTGCCGTCGGCGTGGTCACGACGGCACGCAGCTCGTCGACGCGGCGGCCGGTGAACTCGGTCTTGAGCTTGAGCCTTTCGCCCTTGTCGCTCGTCATCACCATGCGCGCCTGTTCCGTGACGAGCTTGAGGCTGTAGAGCAGATCGCCCGGCAGGGAGCGCTCGGCCGCCGAGACCGACATCATGGACCCGCCCATGATGGCCACGAGGAAGGACAGGCTGGCGAAGATGGGGCGCGTCACATATTGGGCCACGCCTTGCGGGAAGGCGGCGCGCATCACTTCTTTGACCAGGCCGAGGCCCTTGACCTGTCCGCTCGGCGGCAAAGCCTGCTGTGCGCGCAGGAGGAGGGTTTGGCGGGTAGCGCGAACCCACGCCTCATCCGGAGTGATGAGGCGTTCCTTGGAACGAAGGTCTTTGATCTTCGTGAGGAGTTCGCGGGCCATGGGGGTTATTCGATATAGTTCAACGCTTTGAGCGCTCGATGATAGATGACCCGTACCGTGCCGACCGGCTTTTCCAGGATGTCGGCGATGACGGCGAAGGGCAGACCGTCTATGAGGCGCAGGGTGAGCACGTCACGGTGGTCTTCTTTGAGGCGCTGCAATTTGTCGAGGATGAGGGCGGCATCGGCCTGGGCTTCGATGAGGGTCTTATTGCGACCCCCGTCGCCGGGTTCGACACGTCCTTCTAGGTGAGAAGACGCGCCAGAGGGGTCAAACGTTACACTATCCAGGGAGACGGTTGGCTCAACCTTGCGAAATCGGTCGGCAATGAGGTTGCGGGCGATGCGATAGAGCAGGGCGCGAAAATTGATCACGTCATGTCGCTCTTGGACGTATTGCCAGGCACGGGTGAACACCTCCGAGGTCACATCCTCGGCCTCTTCCTTGCTGGAGAGCTTCAAAATGGCGAAACGATAAATAGCCTCGACGTACCTGTCATACAGGCGCGCGAAGGCTTCGGGATCCTGCTTGGTCCGCAAGCGGAAGAGCAGGTACCTATCGACGATATTCGTCATTCTTGGGCTGATCTATCTTCCCGTCTCCAACGGGCTGGCAACACGAAATGTAGCCCCCAGACTACCCGAAAATGGCCATTTCGGCAAGGGTGTCCCTTCCTATATACGGACTTGGGGAGAACTCCGAACGCGCGGGATACGGCCATATGCAAGAAAAATGGCTCAAATATGCTCTATTTGTCCACAATATTGTAGACAAATAGAGGTCTTTTCCTTATACTTTTTCCATGTCCACTCCCCTTCCCCCGGCAGCCAGGCGTGAGCCCGAAGAGTCCGCGGTGCGCGTCTCCATCTCGGAAGCGGCCGCCCTCTTTGGGGTCAATGCCCGGACCATACGACGCGCCATCGCCTCGGGCGAGGTCCGCTACGTGGTGGTCCGCGGACGCTACAAAGTGCATTTTGGGTCCTTGGTCGCCTGGTCTCAGCGCGCGCCCACCGTGCGCAACAAGCGCGACAAGGATGGCATCGGCCAATGGGTCGAGCAATGGAAGATCCGCAATGTGAAATTCTCTCCCCGCCCGCCTACGGCCTGACGGGGCTCTCGGTCATGACCACGGTCGAGCTGGCCGTGAGACGCTTGCCCTCTTCGGTGTATGCCTCTGCCCGTGCCGGCGGCAGCACGATGGCCGCGGAACCGGCCTGGCCTTTGACCGGCGTGAACGCGATCTCGAAAGCGAGCGTGACATGGTCCGCGCCGATGGCAGGCGCTGATGCGAGATGCCATTCGATGTCATGACCCTTCGCCGTGAACGAGGCGTCTATGGGCGCGGCATATTTCCCCGTCGCGCGGACCTCTTCGGGCAATCTCGCACGGATGACGATGTCCTTGAGCGGTCCGTCCGTGGGACCAAGGACGAAGGCCGCCCAATACGTGGTGGTCTGTCCGACCACGGGCGGCACGGGACCGACGCCGACCTGATCGCCCGCGGTCGTGAAATACCTGACCTGACCTTGCAGCGGGAAACTGTCGGATGAAAAGCGCCCGGTCGGGGCATTCACGGAGCCGGACATCACGGGCAAGGTCGTCGTCCCGGTGACCACGGCTTGCGCGCCGTCCTGTACCTGCCAGGAAAGGGACAGCGTCGAGCTCACGACGCGGGAAATATCCACGAAGACGCGACGGCTCTCGCCCGGCCCGAGCTCGCCCACGGCAAAGGCATCGGAGCCGCCGATGTTCGCCTCGCCGCCGCGCACCGAGGCCAGGCGGAAGATGACGGAGGGGATGGCGGTCGCCGCCGCGTTGCGGACCTCGAATGGGATGACGGCGCCGGCCGCGGTCGAGGTGACGGACGCGTCGGGCGCGGCCGAGAGCACGGAGCCGCCGACATGACGCGTCTCCCTGCCGTCGATCTCGCGGCGCAGGCCGGTCCAATCCTCTTGCTGCACGCGGAAGACGAGCGGCAGATCGACATCGACGGCGCGCGAACGGATGACGAACAAGACCTTGCCTTGGTCCAATGGCCCGATATGCCCCAGGTCCACGCTCCCATCGCGTGCCATCGGCGGTTCGCTGCGCATGATCTCGGCCCAATCCGGCACTTGCAGCCGCAGGCGCACGCCGTCATGCCTTCGTCCGTCGGTGGCACGCACGGTGACGGCAAGCGGCACGGCATCCGAGCCGCGCATGGCCGGTGCGCGGGCCTCGACGCGCAAGCCGCCGTCGAAACGCGCGGGAGAGATGGCCAAAAAGGCGATGGTCGCGATGCACAGGGTCACGGCCACGCCGACCAAGAAGGCGTCGAAGGCGAAGACGAGACCGGCAAAACGATATCTGCCGCGATACCGTTCATGATAGATGCGTCGCGCATGCGAGGTCAGGGAACGCGCGGGACCGAAGGCGACCGTGCTGCCTTCGAGGGCCAGGCCGCGTCGCGGCAACTCTTCCTTTCGTGGGGTGGGGCTCATAGAGAGGTCATTGGAACGCGGGTAAGCCCGCGACGAGTATTTCACCGAGGCCGTCGCCATCGGTATCGCCGATGGCGACGCGGAGACCGGTGGGAAGCGGCTTGTCGCCCAGCCGTATCTCGCGGCGGCGCGAGCCATCGGCATTGAAGACGCGGACGCGGGGAATGGCGCCCAGGCCGGACCCGACGACGAGCTCGGCATGTCCATCGCCGTCGATATCGCCGAGCGCGACCGAGATGCCGCCCACCTCGCTCGCGTCGAAGGCGAAGAGCTCGAGGCCCCAGGGCAGGCCATCGGTCTTCCACACGCGCACATGCGGGCCGCCGGTGGGGCCGGCGCCGGTCACGATCTCGCGCTTGCCGTCGCCGTCCATGTCGCCGATGGCCACGGACATGCCGCCCGTGAACGCGCGATTGTACGCGAGCCACGATGCGATCTTTTTCCCGCGGGCGGAGAAGATGGCGACCTCGGGCGGCCCGCCGGAGGCGCGGGCCAGGACCAGTTCGAGCGCGGCATCTCGGTTGGCATTGCCCACGGCCACCGAGAGCGGCCCGGTGAAACCGGCAAAAGGCCGGAAAGACACGCGCCCTCCGTCGCCGAACGTGATGTCCACCTTGCCGTCCTTGGCGACGAGCAGGTCGTCCGTGCCATCGCGGTCGATGTCCGCGCCCACCACCTGGGCGCCGCTCGGCGCATCCTCGCGGTTCGCGAAGAAGCCGTTGCGGCGCAAGGTGCCGTCGCCGTCATAGGCGCGGACGAAGGCGCCGTTCGTAAAGGCCGCGTCGCGTATCTCGGCGGCATCGGAGCGGCGCAAGAGGAAGGCCGCGTCGCGCGCCGGGAGGCTCACCGTATCCACGAGCGCGCCGTCATTGGTCGCCGGGTCCTGCATGCCGCGCAGCCGCTCGTACACGCCGGGAAGTTTCACTTGCTGGGTCGCGTCCGTGCTGTTCAAGAGGACCAAGGCCTTGTCATAGTCGCGCGACCACACGGCCGGCACGACGCCCTTGCCTTTTGCGGCCGTCGCGATGCGCGGCGCCGCGCGCGGTTTGCCCAAGGTCAGTTCATATTCGTCATACCACCAGATGACATCGTGATGCCAATCGCCGCGATCGAAGGAATAGTTGCCGTCGCCCAAGAGCGCGCTGGCAAGGCCGAAGCGCATCAGGCGGAAATCGTTCGGCCTGTCATCGTTCGACGTGTTCACGTTTATCGTGGTGTATGTCGGCTGGCGCGTCTTGGCCACGGAGTCGCGGAACTCCTTCCAATTGGGCCCCCAGCTCCAGCTCGGGAACTTCTCGAAAAGCGCGCCGTCGAGATCGCGCGAATAGACCGCGCCGCCATTGCCCATGATGACGGCATTCGGCATCAAGGCATGTATGCGCGTGATCATCTTGGTCATGCCGGCGCGCCAGGCGGCATTGTCCGCGGGCGCCGTGTCCGTCACGCCGTCGCGGTCCAGGTCCAAAGGCCCATGCACATAGCCCGAGATGCCGTCGAAGGTATTGTCGAGGAAGACCCCGTCCCAGAGGCCCGTGGACATCACATGGTCGCGGATGAACTCGGGGAAGAACTCGTTCCAACGCTGGCCCGAGGCATCGGTCGGACCGAGATCGGTGACATTGATGAGCGCGGACCCCGGCCAAAAGGATGCCGAGTTCCCCGACGGGTCTTTGGCATACCACGCGTCCTGCATGCCCGCGGCGAGCTTGGCGAAGGGATAATCCGCGGGTTCGGAAAAGCGTGCCTGCGCGATCTCTTCCGAAGGCATGTAGGCGAGGAGCTTGATCTTGGGATTGAGCTCGCGCAAACGCCGCACGCGATCGGGGAAACGCGCCTGCTGATCGGCATCGAGCACGACCACGTCCCATTTGGCCAGGCGCGGCAGGTCGCTTTCCTGCAATTGCCAGTCGAGGAAGAGGTTGAGGATGCGCGGGGTGCCCGGGGCCGTGGCGCTCGCGCGGACCGCAAAAGGCATGAGCGCGAGGCTCATGGCCAAGGCGGCGGCGAGATATGCCCGTTGCGGCATATATGGATGGTACACGTGCTAGGACACTTTACGATACAGCTCATCCAACGCTTCCAGATGCGAGGTCCAAGCATGTCTTTCGCGCATGCGCGTACGCGCGGCCGCGCTCATGGCGCGCCACGCGTCGGGAGACAAGGCCGCGAGGCGCGAGATGGCGACCGCGAGCTCGCCCGCGTCGTTCGGCGTGACGAGATATCCGGACACGCCGTCCTCGACCAGCTCCGGCAAGCCGCCAATGCGCGAGGCGATGACGGGCAGGCCTTGCGCCATGGCCTCGAGCACGGCGAGCGGCGCGTTCTCATACCACACGGACGGCACGAGAAGGGCGCGCGCATGGCGGCGCAGGTCGGCCAAGGCCTTCTTGTCCGCGAAGCCGGCGAAAGAGACCTTGCCCGAGCCGCGTTCCGCGAGCTTTTTCAGATCTGCCTCTTGCGGACCTGTGCCCGCGATGCGCAGCTCGATGCCGGGCGTTGCCGCGGCCGCTCGCACCGCGATGTCGAAGCCTTTTTCCGGCGACAGACGCCCCACCGCCAAGACATATCCCCCATCTCCCATCGCATCGGGCTCGGCATCTTCGGCCGGGTTCGGGATGACATGCATCTTGGAAGCGGGCTCGCCCCAGGCGACCATCTTGTCCGCCATGAAATGCGAGGGACAGATGAAACCGCGCACCGTGCGCTCATAGCTTTGGCGCCCTTTGGCAAGGCCCATCTCGAGCGCGGCCAGCATGTTCCCCGCGAAGGTGGAGGTGAGGCAATGGTGTTTGACCGCTTCGAGATACTTGCCGCCTTTGCAGCGTTCGCAGGGCGCGCCCTCGGTGAACATCTTGTAATTGGGGCAGGCCAATTTGTAATCATGCAAGGTCTGCACGCAGGGAATGCGCCGCGCGCGGATGGGCGTGAGCACCGAGGTCGAGAGATGATGGTAGATATTGTGCAGATGCACCATGTCGGGCCGTATCTCGTCGAGCAGGCTTTCCATCGCGGCCTTGGCCTCGCGGTTCCACACGAAGGCCGCGGCGCTCGCGATATCGAGACCCGTCTTGCGCTTGGCACCGTATTCGCGACGCGTCACGAAGTGTTTCGCGTCCGCGCTCGCGACATTGCCCACGGAGCGCGTCGAAAAGGCATGGACCTCATGCCCGGCAGCCCGCTGGCGTTCCATGAGGCGATGCATGTAGATCTCGGCGCCGCCGTGCAGGTCGAAGAACTTGTTGACGTGGAGGATCTTCATAGAAGTGATCGGTACAGGGATGCGTACGCTTTGGTCATGGCCTTGTCCGAGCAGGTCTCGCGTATGCGCGGCGCGAGCGCGGCGGCGCGGGCGAGCGCGCGGTCCGGATGCCCGACGAGGACCGCGTCCAGGGCGCGCGCCAGGTCTTGCGCGTCGCCGGGCATCGCGAGCTCCATCTCGTCCGGGTCTATGACCTCGCGGAACACGGTGAGATCGCTCGCGACGATGGGTACGCCCGCGGCCGCGGCTTCGAGCAGGGAAAGACCGAGACCTTCCCACCGCGAAGGAAAGCAGAACACGTCGCTTTCCGCGAGCAACTGCGGGATATCGTCGCGTTGTCCCATCCATCGTATGCGCGGCGCGAGGCCCAGGCGTTCCGCGAGTGAGCGAAGCGCGACATCCCGTTCGCCGCTCCCCGCGACCTGCAGGAACCAGGGCGCATGGACCTTGGACAATGCCTGCAAGAGCACATCCAACCCTTTTTGTTCGGTCAAACGGCCGGCAAAAAGCAGTCGCGCGGGATGGCCGAAAGGCCCGGCGGGCCGCGGGACGACGCGCGTGAGGTCGATGCCATTGCGGATGACCGTGATCTTGTTCGCCGGGATGCCCTCGTCCGCGACCATGGCGCGCTTCACTTCTTCCGATACGGCCACGAAACGCGAAGTGAAAGGCGCGAGCAGGCCTTTGACGAGGCGCTTGAGCAGGCCGTGGCCGCGGTTGACATTATGCTCGGTCGAGACGCGACGTCGCATGCCCGCGCGCATGGCCGCGAGACGGCCCATCACGTCTGCGCCGAACAAATGGGTATGCACGATGGCCGGTTTGCGACGCCGCATGAGCTGGGCAAGCTCGCCCCAGGCCGAAAGGCCGCCGGGCCCGCGCGCGCCCAAGATGAGGAGCGGGATGCGCGACGCGCGGAACAACGGTTCGAGCGGTCCGCCGCGGATGATGGACACGGTCTGCACGCGGAACCCTTCATCCGGCAGATGTGCGCACAGGTCATGCACCACGCGTTCGGCGCCGCCGCCCGCAAGCGTGGGAAGGATGTGCATGATGAGCGGCTTGGACGCGTCGAAAGGCCGGGCCGCGATGAGCCAGCCATCGGCCATGGGCAAAGGCAAGCGCGCCGCGAGCCGCGCATCCGCCGCATCGAGGCGATGGAAACGCTCCGTGCCGCGTTTCAAGAACAACCGTCCGCCGAGATAGAAGGACTCCTTGAAGATCGCCGCGGCCTGGGACACGTCCTCCATCTCCCAGCCGTTCGCGTCGAGACACTGTCCGAGCGCATGCCATGAAAAGAACTGCTGATGCGGATGCTCGGCATGGCTTTGCACGCTCGCATGGCCGATGCCGCGCTTGATGAGCTTCTTCAGAAAATGGCCGATGACGGTATGCGTCGAGAACCAGCGCAGGCTTTCCTCGAACGAGGTGCCATTGGGCACGGAGAGCAGCAATATGCCGTTCGGACGCAACAGCTTCTTCAACGCGGCCAGGAACGCGTCCGTCTTGACCTGATGTTCGAGCACTTCGCTCGCGATGATGGCATCGAAACGCTCGCCCGCGATATCGTCCAACCAGCCGCGACGGAACTCGGCCGAGCTCACGCCCAGGTCTTTCGCCTGCGCCGTCGCCTGTGCGATGGATGTCGCGTCGCCGTCCACGCCCAACACGCGATAACCCAGCGAGGCGATGGGGATGGCGATATTGCCATTGCCGCAGCCGATATCGAGGACACGCAGGTCCGCGGGCGCGCGTTCGCCGCGCCAGGACGCGAGATGGTCCACGAAAAAATCCAGCCGGCGCAGTCCTCCCGGCTCCCGGTGATAGGCGGTAAATCCGTGATGCGGACGGAACGGCTTCACGGCTTCAGGATATCATGCGGCCTTCCCTCGTGGGAGCTTGGCATTTCCCGCTCCATATGGCCCAAAACCACGAGCCCGGCGAGTGCGAGACCGATAGGCAGCCACATCTTGCCGGTCCAATAATCCGTGTTGAACAGTTGATAGATGATGCCGCCGCCCGCGGCCGCGATGAGCAGGGCGCCGCATTGCCTCGCCCGCTCGGTCGCAAGGGCCGAGAGACCGCGCCGCGATCGCGAGAACAGGGCCAAGAGGAAGAGACCGAGCGCGAGCAGGCCGATGGACCCGGTCTCGGCCGCGATCTTTTGCAGCCAGCCATGCGAATCGAGCGGCGCGCCGTATTCGGTCACGAAGACCTGGGTGGACCCGACGCGATCGTAAAAGGTTCCCGCGCCCGCGCCGAATATCGGGCTGGTCTTATAGAGGTCGAGCGCGATCTCCGTCAGCATGAGGCGGGTCGAGGTGGAACTTTGCGCGGCGTTCGACACGGCATAGGCGGTCATGACAAGACCGAGCGGCACGAGCAGGACGGCGATGAGGGAAAGCGCGGAGAGATGCTTTCGCGCCATGCGTTTGAACGGACCAAGCGCCAGGAACGCGGCTTCGCAGGCCAGGACGATCCAGGCCGTGCGCGTGAAGGTGAGCAAGGCGACCAAGGCCTGCAGGCCGGCGAGCCATGTCCACAGCCGCGTGAAGCGCTCTTCGCGCATGAGCCAGGCCAGCGCCAAGGTGAGCGGCGCGGCCACGACGAGGAGCTCGGCCAATTCGTTCTGATTGTCGCCGAGCGCGGCCACGCCGAAGATGGCGAGCGGACGCGCGCGGCCTATGGTCATGCCCGGGTCCGTCGGAAAGAACATGGCCACGAGGCCGTTCAACGCCGCGAAACCGGACACGATGGCGAATGCGCCGAGCGCGGCCACGAGACGTTTGCGCGAACGGATATAGTTATAGGGCAAGGCCACGAAGGCGAGATAGTCATAGAACACCGGACGCAGGGAGAACTTGGCCACGAGCAGAGGATCTGGCGCGAGCGGTGAGAACACGGACAAAAGATGCGCTGCGGCCAAACCCACTGATGGCAAGAACATCGGCAAACGCGGGCGCCATGCCTCATCGCGACGATTGCGCCACAACAAGAGCAGCCGCAAGCCCCAGCCGAGGAGGGCGAGCAGCATCACGACCTCGCCCAGGCTCACGTCTATGGACCCGCCGAAGGCGCGCTGGCCGATAAGCATGCTGCCCGTCGGCAAAGAGAGCATCAAACCCAAGAACGGCGTCAGGGCCACGCCCGCATAGAGGGTGGCATAGGGAAAACGCGTGGCGAACACCGCGGCCACGACCAAGGCGATGCCGGTGAGCGGTCCAAAAGGCGATCCGGCCGCGATGAAAATGGCCGACACGACCAAGATCAAGAACAGGGCCCACGAAATGACGGCCAATCGTTCGGGCGTGAGGCCCCGTTTCGACATAGGCCAAGTGTAGCATAAAAAAGCACCCCCGTTCCTTGCGGAAACGGGGGGAAGATAAGGTGTCGTGTCTCGTATCACATCGCCGGCATGACGAACTGCAGATTGCAGCCGCCTTGGTTGTTTGAAACCACCGTCGGCGTCAGTTGGGTCAAGGCTTGACCCTCGAAGAAACCTCTGACATCGACCGCGAGGGTCAGCGTGTCGGGGTGGCACATCTGATGGGTCCAGTCGCCGGCGAACGCAGGGTCCCAGTAGCCTTGGACGATGAATGTCGAAGTCGGGAAGGCTTTGACCGCCTGATAGAAGGAGGTCGCCGTCTGGGTATACGTGGGGTTGCCCCAGGAGGGCTCGCCCGGCATGCCCGCGCCCTGCATGTACACGGTGAAGGCATGGACGCCGCCGCCGGGGAACACGGTCAGTATGAACTTTCCGGAACCGTCGCCGGCATCCGCGGCATCGACGCTTCCGTCGGAAGCGTCGGCCGCATCGCAGCCCGCGTCCATGACGGGGCCGCCGGAATCGACCTTCGGACCCGAGGCTTCGGGCGCCGCGTCGATCACGGCGCTGCCGGAATCGACGACGGGACTGCCCGCGTCGGTGGTCGGCGTGGCGGCATCGCTGTCGCCGCTTGGACCGGCCTCGCTCGGCGCTGTCGTCGTGGCGCTGCCGCCGGACGGAGGCGTGGTCGAAGGGTTTCCCGCGTCCTGCTGGACGACGGGCGGTTGGCTCGGTTCGTCGAAGGTCGGCGCGACGTAGTCGCCGCATCCGACGGCGATGGCCGTGGAGCAGGCGAGGACGAAACTGATGAGATTCACGAGGTGTCGAATGTGCATGATGTCCTCCCGGACGGTAATTGCAGCGAGTGCTGCGGTGAGAAGAGAACCACCTAAAATACCAGAAAATCGGCTTTTTGTCAAGCCTTGGGCATACAAAAAGAAGCCATACTTTTATGGCTCAATCTAGCGAAAATGACTTACCAGCGGGTCAATACCGGCAAGGTCGCGGCCGCCGTCGCTTCCCACGTATATTTCGCCGCACGGACCATCCCGGCCGCCTTCATGCGGCCTGCGAGGCCCGGATCCTCCACGATACGCTGCATTTGGGCCACGAAATCCTCGGGTTCCCCCGGATTAGCATACAGGGCGGCATCGCCCAAGACCTCGGGCAAAGCCGCGGCATTGGACGAAATGACGGGGCATCCGCAGGCCATGGCCTCCACGGGCGGTATCCCAAAGCCTTCATAGAGGGCCGGATGGACAAGGGCCGTGGCCGCGTTCATGAGATAGGGCTTGTCCCCCTCGGGCACATAGCCAAGCTCCACGATGTCATCGCGCACGGGCGATGAGGCGATGGCGCGTTTGATCTCGTCATAGCCAAAACCCGGGATGCCGGCCAAAGCCAATTTGTACGGGTCGCCCACGCCACGCCGCGCCTTGAACGAGGTGAAGGCCTTGATCAAGGTGACGATGTTCTTCTTTTGCTCGAGACGCCCCACGGCCATGAAGAAAGGCCCGCCCAAACGATGGCGCCGCACCCGTTCCGCGATGCCTTCCGCATCATCGAGAGGCCGATACGCCGCATGGTCCACGCCATTGTACGTGATGGCGATGTTCTGCGGATCGATGCCATACAGCTCGGCTATTTCGCGGCCCGAGAACTGGGACACGGTCAGCACGCGACAGCCGCGCTTTTTGATCTCGTGCATGGCGCCTTCATGCACCGTGAGCTGCCGTCCTTTATAGAGCTGCGGATACCGGCGAAAACCCACGTCATGCACGGTCACGACCGTTTGCTTCGGGGAATAGCGCGGCAAGGTGCTGCCCGGCAGCCATAGCACGTCTATGTGATGCTTATGCAGTTCCCACGAGAGGCGCATCTGGGTCCACCCGAAAGGCAAAGGCCAGGGAATGCGGATCTCATACCAATTATCGGGCAAGACCTCGAGCCCGCCGGTCAATTGCGCGTTCGAATACAGTATCCACGAATTGCCATCGCCCTTGGTCAGGCGTTTGAGCTCCTGAATGACATGCAAAGCATACCATTCGACGCCGGTGCGATTGGGTTTATTGGCGCGCGTCGCTTCGATGCCGATAAGCATAGATAGGCCGAGTATAGCACAGAAGGGTTGACAAAACCGCGTTTTTACAGTATATTTCCCGCACTTCGGATGTACTGACACGCACATTCACACAGGAGGAAGAACATGGGAACGAGGTTGATCGTCATCCTCACGGCCGTTCTGGCCATCATCGGCATCAATTGCGGCGGCCTCGTCGACGACGGCGGGACCGGCACGGAGACCCAGGCCCTGTCGGCGGACCCCCGTCTCGAGGATCTCGAGGCGCATCCGCCGCATCACGTGCATGGCAATGCGACCGCGGCGCCGACCGGCCTCTCCCCCGTCAAGGTACGCGCCATCTACGGCCTGCCCGCGACGGGCGGCAGCGGGACCATCGCGATCGTCGATGCATATGACGATCCCACGGCCGAGAGCGACCTGAACGTCTTCTCGACGCAATACGGCCTTCCATCATGCACCACGGCGAACGGCTGCTTCGAAAAGAAGAAGATGGCCAACAATGTGCGCACGGATGCCGGCTGGGCGCTCGAGATCTCGCTCGACGTGCAATGGGCCCATGCCATCGCGCCGGGAGCCAAGGTCCTGCTCGTGGAGGCCAGGTCCGCCTCGGGCAATGACCTGCTCGCGGCCGTCGACTATGCGCGTTCGCGAGCGGACGTCGTGGCCGTCTCGATGAGCTGGGGCGGGAACGAGTTCTCTTCGGAGGCCGCTTCCGATTATCACTTCACGAGCAGTTATGGCGCCGTGTTCTTCGCCTCGTCCGGCGACAATGGCACCGGGCCCATCTGGCCCTCGATCTCGCCCAATGTGGTCGCGGTCGGCGGCACCACGCTCGCCTTCAATCCCGACGGTTCGCTCGCGAGCGAGACCGCCTGGAGCGGCTCCGGCGGCGGCGCGAGCCTGTACGAGGCTCTGCCGTCCTATCAAAGCGGCTTCGGCCTCACCGGGACCAAGCGCCTCGTGCCCGACGTCTCCTATGACGCGGACCCGGCCTCGGGCTTCTCGGTCTACGATAGCACCAACTATCAAGGCCAAAAGGGCTGGTACCGGGTCGGCGGCACGAGCGCCGGCGCGCCCCAATGGGCCGCCATCCAGTCGCTCGGCCTTGCGACCGGGAATCCCCGCTTCTATGCCGATGCCTCCGGGCCCACGCCCACCGCGTACTTCCGCGACGTGACGTCCGGCACGAACGGCACCTGCGGCGCGGTCTGCACCGCCGGTCCCGGCTATGACACCGTGACCGGCCTGGGCAGCCCCGTCACCACGGCGTTCTGACGCCACTCCCCCGTTCCGACGACAGTCGGGCCGGGGATTTTTCTTATGAGGAAAAAATGCTCCTCTTGTACGATTCCAAATTCTCCAATGCGATGCCGGTGCCTTTGGCCACGCAGAGCTGCGGCGTATCGGCCACGAAGACGGGCACGCCCGTCGCTTCCGAGAACAAACGGTCGAGATTGCGCAATTGCGAGGAGCCGCCGGAAAGCACCATGCCTTTTTCCATCACGTCGGCAGAAAGCTCGGGCGGCGTCTCGTTCAGCACGGCTTTGATGGCCTCGATGATCCCCTGCAGTTCGTGCTGGATGGCGTCGGTCACGTCATCGCTCGTCACCGTGATGAGGCGCGGCAATCCGGAGATCATGTCGCGGCCCTTGGCCTGCATCTCGAGCTTGGTCTCGAGATAGAGCGCGGACCCGATGCGTATCTTGATCTCTTCCGAGGTGCGCTCGCCCACGGCCAGGCCGTACTTGCGGCGGATATGCTCCATGATGGCGGCGTCGAGCTTATTGCCGCCGATGCGCACGGACTTGGACGAGACGATGCCGCCCAAGGAGATGACGGCGATCTCGCTCGTGCCGCCGCCGATATCCACGATCATGTGGCCCGAGGGCGAGCCGATGGGGATGTCCGCGCCTATGGCGGCGACGACAGGCTCTTTGATGATGTACGCGGCGCGGGCGCCGGCCGAGATGGTGGCGTCGATGACGGCGCGGCGTTCGGTCGACGTAATGCCGCCGGGCACGGCCACCATGACCTCGGGACGGAACAGGCGCACGCCGCCGACCGCTTTGTTTATGAAATACCGCAGCATCGCCTCGGTCGTGCGATAGTCGGCGATGACGCCGTCCTTGAGCGGACGCTTGGCCACGATGGTATCGGGCGTGCGGCCGATCATCTCTTTCGCTTCTTTGCCGACGGCGAGCACGCGCTTGTCGGCCATGCTCATGGCCACGACCGAAGGCTCGTTCAACACGATCCCCTTTTTGGGAATATAGACAAGGACGGTCGTGGTACCGAGGTCGATACCTATCTTTTTCTTGAAGAAACCGGACATAAGAGGCGCCTACGGCTGGAGCTTGAGCGAGAAACTGCGATCGACGAGGGAATCCGTGGTCAGCTGATATGCGGCATCCCCCCATTTTTCGCGCGCTTCGGCCGGGTCGGCTGCTCCAATGTTCTTACCGAACTTGAGGTCCACGGTCAACCGCGTCTTGTCGGCGCCCGCTTGCTTTGGCCAGTCCAATCTGTATGTGCCCGCGGCGATCTGGGCGGCCACGTCCGGAGACACGCGATACGTGAAGGTGAGGGTGCCGCGGTCTCCCGGTTCTATGGTCCAAAAGCTCCCGAACACGGTCTTGCCCAGGTCCTTGAACACGTCGGTCGCCCCCTGCCCGCCGCTGGATGAGACCAGTTCGCTCCCCTCGGGGACATAGAGCCGCGTATAGCTGCGATACCGCGTATAGCGCCAATCGATCTTCTTGTTCGTGTTCACGTAATCGAAGGTGACCGTGGCAAGCGGCGCTTCACCGGGGTGACGCGCATCGAGGCTGTACGTGATGGACTTGGCCATCACGCCATCGGTCTTGAGCGCGGCGAGGTTCGCGTCTATGGCCCAGAGGAAATCACCGTTCGTGGATGCGGCGCGTCCGGTCCAACCGTTCGCATCGAGGGTCGCGAGCGTCTTGCGGTCTTCGGCATAGGCTTGTATCTGCTTGCGCTCGAAGGATTGACTTACGAGGTCCAGCGCCTCGCCCCATCGGCTGGACGGCAGATGCTTGAGCTTGTCGACGAGCGCCGTGCCTAATCGGCCGAGCACGGCCTTGCGGTCTTCGAGCTTGGTCCCTTGTTTGAGGAAGCCTTGTTCCACTTGATATTGGACCTTGTCGAAGAAATTGCCGGCATCATAGGTCGTGCCATCCACCGTGACCGGGCCCGTGAGCGTGAGCACGCTCGCGAAGAACGCAGGCGTGAAGGCGATGACCGCGGTGGGCTGCTCTCCTTGCAGGCCGATCATGGCCGTCTCGCGATGGAAGACATCAAGCACGCGCGCCGCCGAGGAGGGGAAATCCGGCGACCAGTTCGCGTCGCGCAGATACCACGCCTTCACGCCCAGCTCGCGCGCGAGGATGGAAGGCGGTTGGTCTTTCCAGCGACCCGTGACGGCATTGTCCACGGTGTAGACGTCGGAAAAATCCAGACCCTTGAGGTCGCCGCCATCCACCGCGACCATGGCGAGGCTCCCGATGAAGCCGCCGGTAGGACGCAGCTCATCCGAGTTCTGGAACAACACGAGATAGCGCGCCTTGTTCGGATACCCGGCGAAAGGCAGGCCGCCCTCGATAAGCGGGATGGAACGGTCGAGCGCGTCTTTCATCACGGGCAAGCCTTCGGCGAGCGGCTTGAGCGCGGTCGCGAGCGGACCGACCAAACGGTCCTGCGGGACGCGTTGCCACAGCTCGAGCGCGAGCGAGGCCTTGTCGCGCGCCACGCGCATGGCCGGGAGCGCCGCGTTCAAGCGGCGCAGCACATCGCGCTTCTCCTCGGGCGAGAGGTCGTCATAACTGCGCGTCGGCGCGATGGTCTGATCTATCTCGGCATACGCATTGGCCTGGAAGGCCTGGGCCACGGCATCGGCCGCCTCGAGCAGGCCATGCGCCGCGTCTAATCCTTGGTCTGCCGCGCCTGCCGCGTCCTCGAGCGCGCGCAATTGCGTGCCCGTGCCCGGCATGTCGCGCCAAAAGCCCACGTCGCCCAAGGCCGCGCGCGCCTCCGCGATATGCGCCCGCGCATTCGCGACATTGATGGCCGCTTCCTCATAGGACCCCGCGCCGGCATAGCCGCGTGCCTGGCCCACGGCGATCTTGGCCGCATCGGCCGCTTGATAGGCCCGCCACAAGGCCCATGCCGGCATGGCCGTCACGGCGATAAGCAAGATGAGAAGGACAAGCAGGCCCCAGCATCCCACACGGCGCAGACGTAGAGGCGGACGTTTTGCGCGCTCGAACATGCCTTCTTCCCCTTGATCCTCTGCCGGTTCCGGCGGCGGGGCTGCAGGATGTGGCGCCGGCGTAGGCTTTGGCGCCGGTTTGGGCGGCGGCGGTGACGTATTGGACTTGCGCTCCGGCCGTAGCCAATGCGGGTCCGGCGCATTATGCGAGGGACCTGGCGCAAAGTTCGGAGCATGCCGGGACATGTCCCCAGGATATCAGGCTTGTGCCCCTCTCGGCGACGGCTTGCCCAGATATTTCAAAAAATACCGCACGGCGCTCTTGATATGCTCGCGGGACACGCGATTGGTGAGCACCTGCCAGGGCCTCTTCACGTCGCTCTCGCGCTGATGATAGTGGACGAACTGGGCCACGGGCGCATAGCGCACGGTCCAGCCTTTTTCCCAGGCGCGGCGGCACAGGTCGATGTCCTCGAAATACATGAAGAAGCGTTCGTCGAAATGACCCACGTCCGCGAGCGCCTGGCGACGGATGAGGATGGCGGCGCCGAAGAGCCCGTCCACGTCGAGCGGCGCGGAGCCGTCCTGGTCCATCATGAGATAGTGATCGACGGCCTTTCGCCCGAACGGAAGCTTGCCCAAGACGGTGCGGCGATATACCGGGATGAGCGGGGTCGGCAGGCGCGTGAAGGTGCGCTGCAAACTGCGATTCGGATTGAGCAATTTGGGTCCGATGAAGCCGAGCTCGGGATGCGCGTCCGCATAGGCGAGCAATTTCTCCATCTCGCCGGCAAAGACGGTGAGGTCCGGATTGACCAGCATGACGTAGTCGCCCGTCGCGCGGCGGAACGCGAGATTGTTGCCGGCGCCAAAACCGATATTGCCCGGCGCGTCGATATAGGTGACCCAGGGGAAATGCTCTTCGACGAGGCGTTTGGTCTCATCGCCGGGATTGTTGTTGACGAGGAGATACTCGAAATCGAAACCCAACTTCGCCGCTTCGACGCCGCGCAACAGATTGCGCACCAGTTCGGGCGTCTTATAACAGACGGTGACGAAGCTCACTCTCATATGAACCATGCGCGCATCTTGGCGCCGGTCGTCCGCACCTTGGGCGCGAGCGCTTTGCGCTTGGCGCGCATCTTGCCCCAACCCGCGAACGCCTGCGCATAACCTTTGAGCGACGCGGCCGAGAGAAGGGATACGACGAACCTGGCCAGGGCATACGGATACACCCAGGGCGCATGCAGGAGACGGTTGCCGAGCTCGTCGTTCTTCATCACGAGCCAGGCCTGGTTGCGCGTCGAGTACAGGTTCACGTAGGACGGTTTTTTGAGGCGCTTGGCCAAGACGGCCGAGAGCGGGGCGCCCGGCGCGGACGGCGTGCCGCGATGATGCCAGGCCACGGCGTTCGGGACGCATTGCGCGCGCAGGCCGAGGCGCTTCATGCGCCAGGCAAGGTCCACGTCCTCCTTGTAGGCGAAAAAGTCCTCGTCGAAATATTCTTGGCCGATGGCGGCCTCGGCGAGCGCGGAGGCGCGGAACATCACGCAGGCACCCGAGAGGCCGAACACGTCGCGCACATGGTCGTATTGGCCCTTGTCCTCCTCCCCCGCCCCGCGATCATAGGCCTGGCGCTTCTTGGTCATGGCGAGACCGGTCGAGTCGATGACGAGGGTGCGTTCGACCTCGCGTTCGCCGTCCTCGGTGCGATGCACCACCGCCTTGAGCAATTTCGGTCCGGCCGCGGCAAGATCGAGGTCCGCCTCCATGGCCGCGACCAATTGGCGCAGGCAATCCGGCGCGAGCTCGAGGTCGGGGTTCGCGACGAGCACGTAGCGACGCGGCCAGTCCTCCTTGTGCCAGCGCGAGAGCGCGAGCGCGATGGCCTGGTTGTGGGCGCGCGCGAACCCTTGGTTGCGGATGTTCCGCAAGGTCGCGGCCTCGGGATGCTCGCCGCGCACCCAGTCGAGGGTGCCGTCATCCGAGGCATTGTCCACCACGGTCACGGTGAAATCGCGAGAGCTCTGCTCGTCGAGCGACGCGAAGAAGGCGGGCAGAAAGCCCGCCGAGTTCCAGGTCACCAGGTCTACCGCGACCGTCTTGGCCTCTTCCATATATATGTCACGCCTTCCGCTTGGGAGAGACGTTGAATCCCAGGTTTTTCCCTAGCATCAAACGGGTCTGCGCGTCAATCGCCGGGAAGGCCCCGAACACGATGAAGGTCACGGGCAAGAGCAGCCATTGGAACACGGTGACGACCAGGGTCTGCCGGCGCGGCACATGGGCCGGGCGCGGCGGCAACAAGGTGAAGGCGAGGCCGGCCGAGATGAAGGCGCCGACCATGGCGAAGCGCATCAGCCATTCGAGGGTGAAAGGCGTGTTCTGGAACACGGCGAACTCGCGGAAGGATTCGGGCGCCACGAGGAAAGGCAGGCGCCCCATGATGAAGATGAGCATGGGCGCCGTGGCCCACGTGTACATGCCCTCGACCTGCTTCCACAGATAGCCCACCTTGGTCTGCCAGGGCATCTCCGTGTCGCGGCTGAAGGCCATGGCCATGAAGGGGAAGTTCTCGACGCCCCAGGCCCAGCGGCGCAATTGCTTGTAGAGCGCGATCAAGGCCTTCCAATAGCTGCCGGTCATCACGGTGTCCATGGAGACGGGCAAGTACATCGGCGTCACGTGATAGTCGCCGTGATACTTCACGAGCCCTTGCAAGAAGATGCGCGAGTCCTCGCTCACGATGTCCTTCTGCCAAAAATCCACGTCGAGCAGCATGCGCAGGCTCATCGAATGCGAGGAGAAGGTCATCATGCCCTCGGGACGCGAGAGCTCGGTCAACAACCAAAAGGTCGTGCCGAACATGGCGACGCGCACGGCCGCCGGGGATTCCCAGAGATTGTTGTTATAGAGCGGGATGGGTTGATACGAGTGGCGCGTCGGCGCGGGCGAGGAGAGGTAGAGATGTGTCAGGCAGGAGAAATATTGCGGGTGGATGAGGGTATCCACGTCGAAGGACGAGACGATGACGTCCTCGGGCGTGAACCCCATGCGCTCGACCTGTGGCGCGATCTGATGCCCCGACCAGTTAAGGTTGGAGCCCTTGCCTGGGATCTCTTCGGGCAGGTCTTTGGGATGCACGGTGGTGAAGAACGCGAGGAAGCGTTTCTCGAACTCGGGCTTGAGCGCCGCCACGTTCCGCTCGAAGTTCTCCTTGTCGCGCTCCTCTCCGGCCAGGACGACCATGATGCGGTCCGCGGGATACGACCCGGTGGCCAAGCGTTCGAGCGTGTCGCGGATGACGCCGGCCTCTTCCTTATATGTCGGCAAAAAGACGAGATGCCGGATGCGGCCATGGTCGGCATGGCCGAGCGCGAGCTTTTGCCAGTCGGTCTTGAGCGCCAGGCGATAGCGCGTCCACGACGTGAGGAGGAAGGGCAAAAAGTACGCGACGCGGAACAGCCAATAGAGGTCGAAGATGATGATGAAATAGATGACCCAGAGAGGCCGCACGAAAGACAAGGCGATGGAGGCCACGATGGTGAACCAGACCAAAAACCCCGGCAGGATGCCGAGCAGGCGTTCCTTGATGCGGTCGGAGATCATGGCGTCTTGAAAGTGATGTTCGGCTCGGACGAATACACGGGCGCGACATAGCCCGAGGCGGGCACGGCGCCGGCCGCGAGATCGCGGAAGAGGCCGTCGAGGTCGGCCGCCTGCGAGGCATCGACGCCGTAGAGCGGCAGGCGATGCAGGCGCGCGAGCACGTTCGCGATGAGCACGCCGGTGCGCACGGCCGTGAACGAACCCGGGCCGGAGACGACGCAGATACCCTTAAGCTTCGTCTTGCGCGTCGCCTTCATGACCTCGCCCAGGATGGCATGCGAACGCTTCATCACGGCGGTGATGCGATGACCCGTCTTGTCCAGGAGGCCGACGCGGAACTCGGCCGGCGCCACGGCCTCGATGAAGAGATATGCCATAGACGAAAAAACTCACCGCCTGTCGTCCATCGAATTCACGATGACGGTCTTGGGCGTGTCCAGGATGGACTGCACAAAGCGGTCGCCCATCTCGCGGCGGTATTGGTATTCCGTCGGCGGCATGTGGGTATAGCGGATCTCGGTTCCTAGTTCCTTCTCGACCTTGCGCATGAGCTCGGCGAGCGCGTCCTTTTCGAGATAGCCGACGACGAAGATGTCCACGGGATGTTGCTTTTGCCCCGAGAACATCCCCATAAAGGCGAGATAGCGCACGTCGCCGAGCTTGCGGATCTGTTCCGGCAGTTTCCACTCCGTCATGATATAGGCCTTGGTGAAGAGCGAGCGGATCTCTTGCAGGAGCGGGAACGAGCTGTTGGCGGAATAGTACTTGCGCTTGAGGCCCGGGCGCTTGATGGCCGCCTCTTCCTCCTTGGCATCGCCCGCCACGATGAGGCCCATGCGTTCGAGGTTCTGGATCTCACGGCGCACGGCATTGATCTGGGTATTGATGCGGCGCGTCAGCTCGCGCACATAGAACACGTCCTCGGGGTGATGCAGAAAAAGCGCCAGCATCCTGACGCGCGTCTTTGAACCGAAGAGTTGTTCAAGCATAGACGCGACCTTGTTCATTACATCCTGCCTGTCGAAAGGCGGCTTGACAAGAGGGGGTCGCGCGACAAGTATACCATTATCGAAACACCGGGGCATGCTATACTCGCCTCAGTGCTTTCAAGGCCAAAATGAGCAAAAATCCCCTGCTTTTCCGCATTACGGACCTGGAAGTGGCCAAGAGCCCGCTCGACGAAAAGATCGTCGGCATCTTCCGATATGACCAGACCACGAGGCAGAAGAACGGCCCGGCCTTATTGATACTCGCGGAGATACATTCCACGCTCTACGCGTACGAGCGCTTTCTCGACGTGATCAATGCGGCGACCGAACAAGCACGCTACATGGTCTCGGGCGTGGACCAGGACCCGCTCGCCCGCTTCGAAAAGCTCATAGACCGCCTCAACAAGGCCAGCGCCGACTTTGCCGCGCAAGAGGCCGCACCGCTCGCCTGGAACCGCATCAACTTGTTCATTGTCGAGTTCTCGGACGGCCAGATGTGCCTCACGGGCACGGGGCGCCTCATGAACCTGTTCATGCAAAAACAGGCGGATGGCGGGTATCGCGGCTTCGATATCATAGGCTCGCTCGAGCAGCCGCCCATGCCCGACCCGGCCAAACCCTTCGCGTCCGTCATCTGCGGCGAGATGAAGGCCGGCGACGTGTTCATGCTCGGCACCTCTAATTTCGAACGCTTCCGCGCCGACCTGGGCATCAAAGAACACTTGGCCAACTCACCGGCCGTGACCGCCGCGCTCAATATCAAACAAGGCATCGAGGACCGCCGCATCCCGGACGATTTCGTGGCCGCCATCGTTGCATGCATCGAGGACAAGCGCGTCGAGACGCCGGTGGCCAAACCCGCGCCCGAGACCAGCACTTCGTCGGTACAAAAATTGCGCGAGACCGAGGTCCAGGCCGCGCAGCATCTGGGCCCCGCCGTGGCGCCCATCAATGCCGTGCGCGATCCGAAGAAACTGGCCACGAGCCTCAAGGGGTTGGCGGCCATGGCGCATGGGCGCGTGGTCGCGGCGTTCCGCAAACGCCCGTCCGCGCCCGAACGCCCCAAGGACCCGGTGGCGCTCGCGAGCCTGCGCGGCATGAACGCCGGCTACGGCTCGCGCTTCACCAAGAAGCACAAGACCATCGCCCTGGGCGTCGGCGCCTTCCTGCTCCTCGTCCTCGCGGGCGGGGCCTGGTGGCGTCACAGCATGAAGGTCGCGGCCGAGATCGCGGATTGGCAGGCGCGGCATGACCAGATCGTGGACCTCAAGAACCGCGCCGATTCGGACCTCATCTACGGCAACGAAGGCAAAGCCGCGAGCGAGGTCAAAGAGGCCTCGGACATCCTGGCCGGCCTCGCCATGGACACGGCGGAACGCAAGACCAAGGTCACGGAGCTCGACCGCAGCCTCAAGGACGCGCGCGACAAATTGAAGAAGATCGTGAAGCTCGACAATGCGGCGGAGCTCGGCGTGCTCGCGCCCGACGCCGCGCCCGGCAGCCTCGCCGCCCTCGTGATGAACGGCGATACCTTGTATGCCGCGGACAATGCCCAGCATGCCGTGCTCAAGATCAACTTGCTCAATCGCGAGACCAAGCGTATCCCCCTGCCCTCCAGCGCCTCGCGCATCGTCTCGGCGGCCGAGTCCAAGAACGGTGCCCTGTTCGCGAGCGACGAAGGCAAGCTCTATGGCGTGGGTATGTCGGGCGACCTGGTGAAGGCCGTGCCCTGGTCGCAGGCCAAGAGCTCGACCACGAAAGACATCGTGATGTATTCCGGCCGCCTATACAGCCTAGACCCGAGCGCCGGGCAGATCTGGCGTTCGGTGGCGGCGGACGGCGGCTATGGCAATGAGACCGCGTACGTGAAGGCGGCGAACACGACCTTGAACGATGCCGTGAGCCTCGCCATCGACAGCAATGTCTACGTCCTCAAGTCGGACGGCACGGTGGTGCAATTCGCCCAAGGCGGGCAGACCGGCTTCGCCTTGCTCCCCGCCGACCCCCCGCTCTCCGCGCCCGCGGATATCTGGGCCGAGCTCGATTCGACCTTCATCGCCGTAGCGGACCAAGGCGGCAAACGCGTGCTCTTGTACGACAAATCCGGCGCCTTGCATGCCCAGATCCAATCGTCGCAGCTGCAAGCCCCGCGCGAGGTGGCCGTGGACGAGGCGAACAAGCGCCTGGCCGTCATCGACGGCAACCGCATCCTCCTTTACCCGCTCCCGTAGTCGGATTGACCATCACGGAAAGACATGGAAGACTTCCTCTGTCAGGAGGTCTTTTCATGCGCATACCGGCCAAGGTCCATGCCTTCGCGAAAACATGGTGCCGTCGCTTCGCCACCGTCTGGGTCATGCTCCTCCTCGTGCGCTATGCCCTGCCGGCCGCGCAGCCCTGGCTTTCCTTCGCCATGTACGGCGTCGCCCTCGTGACGGGCGCCAGCTATCTCACCGCGAGCCTTGGCGGCGCGAAGATCGACAAGCTCTCACTTCTCGTGGGGGCCATGTGGACCGTGTACGCGGGCATCGGCTTCTCGGCCCCGCTCTTCGGCCATCATCTCCCCTGACCCTGCCGTGCTGCGACGGCGGGGTCTTTTTGTATGCAAAACGCCCCACCCTTCGCAAAGGGTGGGGCGTGCGGATGTCGTGACAGGGACCTTATTTCAGGGTCACCTTGCCGCCGGCGTCCTCGATCTTCTTCTTGATCTCCTCGGCGGTCGCCTTGTCGGCGCCCTCCTTCACCATCTTGGGGGCGGCGTCGACGATGTCCTTGGCCTCCTTGAGACCCAGGCCCGTCACCTCGCGCACCACCTTGATGACGCCGATCTTGTTCCCACCGGCCTCGGTGAGCTCGACATTGAACGAGGTCTTTTCCTCGGCGGCAGCGGCACCCGCGCCGGCAGCGGCCATCATGACCGGGGCGGCGGCGGAGACGCCGAACTTCCCTTCCAACACCTTCACGAGCTCGGCGAGGTCCAGGACGGACAGCTTCTCGACGGCGTCGACGATGCCCTTGAACTTCTCGGGCACCTCGACGTTCTTCATTTCGTCAGACATAGGTTTGATGTGATGTGAATACGATGCTTACGCGGCGGCCCCGGACCCTTCCTTTTGCTCGCGCAGCGCATTGAGCGCGCGGACGAAGGCGGACATGGGGGCGGCGATGGTGCCGACCAGCTGGCCGAGCAATTGGTGCTTGGACGGGAGCTTGGACAACGCGATGACCTTGGCGGCATCGACGGACTTGCCCTCGAACACGCCGCCGACCAATTTGAGCGACGTGGTCTTGGACATGTCGCCGAGCACCTTGGCGGGCGCGACCTCGTCCTCCATGCCGAAGGCGGTGCCGATCATGCCGGTGAACCCCTTGGCATTGAGCTCGATGCCGGCCTCCTTGGCGGCCAAGGTAAGCAGGCTCTTCTTGGCGACCTTGTAGGTGACGCCGGCCTCGCGGGCCTTTTTGCGGAGCTCGTCGGCCTGGGCCACGGTCAACCCCTGATAGTCGGCGAAGGCGATGCTTTTGGCGGCCTTGAACTCCTTGACCAGGGACGCGGCGGTGTCTTTCTTTTGCGAACGGCTTTTAGCCATAAGACGTTTTTCTGATGAGTAGGGACGGATCGACCTTTAATATAATACCCACAGGATCCTGTGGGCATTCTGCGGGTCGGCATGGCCGAAACCGTCGAGCGCGCCCTCGGCAGGGTATGGGTTTTTGGCCCGATTAAGCCTTTTTATAGGCCCCTGCTGTCTTTGGACTCTGGGTATTGGCTAGACTCTATAGGAGATGACCGTGCCGGTCAAGGCATTGACAGGAGCGGAAACGGCCCTATACTTGCCAAGCCCATTCCCAACAACGCCTGGGGGTATCATGTTCAAGAGAACGAGCCTCGTCATGGTCCTTCTCATCTTGGCGGTCGCGATCTTCGGGTTCGCGGTCTTCTCCCTCTTCGGCGGACAGCAGTCCGCACAGACGCCGCAGACCATCATCATCTCGCCGGGACAAAAGGTCATGTCCGTAAGCGCACCGAACGGCACGCCATACATCCTCACGAGGCCCATGGCATCAGGCGAGATGCCGGAGACCTATACCTTCGAACACTACTCGGGATCGAACCAGGCGTACCACACCTGGACCATCTCCGAACAGGCCGCCAAGTAGCGGCATCCTCCGGACCACCTGGTCCTTTTTTTTATTTCTGCAATACCTTCAGGTCAGCGAGCACTTCTTCCGCATGCAGCTCCGGCTTCACGCCTTCGTAGATCTTGGCGATCTTGCCCTTCGGATCGATGAGGAAGGAATTGCGGAATATGCCCATGTATTCGCGGCCCATGAACTTCTTTTTTCCCCAGGAGCCATAGGCCTCGATGACCTTTTTGTCCACGTCTGCGAGAAGCGGGAAATTGAGCGAGAACTTGTCCACGAACTTCGCATGCTTAGTCGTCGTGTCCGCGCTCACGCCATAGACCACGGCCTTGAGCTTGCCGAACTTCGGAAGATTGTCGCGCATGGCGCAGGCTTCTTTCGTACAACCAGGCGTATCGTCCTTGGGATAGAAATAGAGCAAGACCCATTCGCCGACATGGTCCTTGAGGCTGTGCGTCTTCCCCTCTTGGTCCGGCAAGGAGAAGGCCGGGGCTTTGTCGCCGATGGAAAGCTTCATAGTGAGATGACGGTACCCTTTGCGCGCTTGCCGTCCAAGATGGCGCGGAGATTGTCGAGGTCCGTGCCTTTGCTGATGATGACCTCCATGCCCCAGCGATGCGCGAGCTTGGACGCGACCGGATCGAAGGGCGCATTGGCTCCGGGCGACCAAGTATTGCCCACGATCTTGCGGAAATCCTTCCACGTGATGCGGTCTATGGGTTTGGCGTCCTTGTACGCGGCCGGGTCCTTGTCATAGGCCGCCTCGATGTTCGACAGGTTGAGGATGCGCGTCGCTCCGTATTTGTGCGCGAGGCGGACGGCCACATAATCCGTGCTCCAGCCGGGCTTCCAGCCCGCGGCGATCATGACGGGCTGCTTCCAGGCATGCGTCCGCGTCGGGTCCTTGACCACGCGCGGCATGGCGAGGTCGCGGAACAAGGTGCGCAGCAGATGCGCGTTCAAACGCGTGGCATGTATCCCCAGCCAATCCACGTCCTCGGGATCGAGATGCACCACCGCGTTCGCGGCCTTTTGATAGTCGCGCGCCGTGGCCCCGCCGCCCACGACGAGGATGAAGCGCGTGTCCCGCGCGACGCGGCGGCGGATGAGGTCGCGGAACTTCTCGAGATACGCGACGTCTATGCCCGTCTTCGGCACGACGATGGACCCGCCGATGGAGATGACCACGAGCTCTTTGTGCGAATGCGGCATATGCGTGCAAAAAACATCCCGCTTTCGCGGGATGCGTTCATTAGGTCTGGAATAAGTGATTGACGAACCAGGAGACGAGCCAATAGACGAGCGCGCCGAGGAATGCCGCCTTGAAATCGACGACATCGAAGCCTTTGACCACCGAGGATGCCAGCCAGAACATGAGGGCATTGATGACGAGGGTGAAAAGCCCGAGGGTCAGGATATTGATGGGCAGGGTGAGCAAGAGCAGGATGGGACGCACCAGGGCGTTCACCAAGCCGATGACGAGCGCGGCCACGAAGGCCGTCCAGGCGTTCGCGACGCGCACGCCCGGCACGATATAGGCCGCGGCATAGACGGACGCGGCACTGATGGCCCAACGAAGGAGGAGATGCATATTTATTCGATCTTATATGAACGTTTTATCTCTTTGATGCGGTTCTCTGCCGAGACCAGGCGCTTTTTGAGCGCATCGGCCACGGCCATGGCGCGTTCGAACTTCTCAACGCCTTTGTCGAGGTCCGGCTCGCCCGCCTCGAACCAGGCGGCGATGTCTTCCAGCTCCGCGAACCCTTTGGCGACGTCCACGTCCTTTTGTTCCTTCTTTGGAGGCATATCAAAGCAATGAGGATTGTATCGGGCTTTGTCCCGAGCCTTTGCCCAGGCGCGAGACCGTGACGCCGGCCTGGCCGTCCTTGAGACGGAGGTTGAGCATCGTACCGAGGGCCAGGCCTTTCACGGCCGTGACCGCTCGGCCACGGCTGTCGCGCACGATGGCATAGCCACGCTCGAGCACACGCTCGGGGTCCATCGACGTGATAAGACGCATGTCCGTTTCCAGCCTTTCATCGAGGCGCCGGACCCATTGTTCCACGCGGTCCGCGCAGAGGGAAGCCGCGTGTTGGACGGCGCCCAAACGGTCGCGCACCCAGGCGCCCGGAGCCGTGAGCGCGCGTTCGAGGATGGTATGGCGGCGTTCGATCTCGGCATCGAGGCCGGTCGTGATGCCGCCCATCAAGGAGGCGAGCTCGTAGAGCACGTCCTTTTTGTCCGGCACGAGACGGCGCGCGCAATCCGTGGGCGTCGAGCCGCGGACATCGGCCGCTTCCTCGGCCAAGGTGATGTCGCGCTCATGACCGATGGCGACCAAGGTGGGGATGCGCGAGGCATGCACGGCGCGCACCACGCGCTCGTCATTGAAGGCCATGAGCTCTTCGAAAGAACCTCCGCCGCGCGTCATCACGAGCGCGTCATAGTCCCCCGCCTGCGCTTGTTCGATCGCCGCGACGATGTCCGCCGGGGCTTTTTCGCCTTGCACCATCACGTGAAAGAGGTCGATGTCGAGACCGCCCCAACGCTCCCCCACGACGCGAACGAAATCGCCATAGGCCGCGGACTCGCGCGAGGCCACGAGGGCGATGCGGCGGGGAAAACGCGGCAAGGCGCGTTTGCGCGAGGGGTCGAACAGACCCTCCTTGTCGAGCCGCGCGCGCAGGAGCGCGAGCGCTTTTTTGAGCGTGCCCTCGCCCGAGAGCTCGACGCGCTCGGCCGAGAGCGAGAACTTGCCGAACTTGGGATACACGCGCGGCTGGCCATAAACGCGCACCTTGATGCCGTCCTCCACGGGCACGTTCAGGTTCCACACGGGCATGAACACGTTCACGAGCGCGGCATCGTCCTTGATGTCGAAGTTCACCCATTGCCCTTGGCTCACGCGAAAACCCGTGACCTCCCCCTCGACGGCGAGCTCGCTCGGGTCCCAGCTAGCCTTGAGGGCCTCGTTCACATGCGCCACGAAGGCGCTCACGGACATGGCTTGCATGTGTCCATGCTAGCAAAAGCGCCGGGATACGAAAAATCCCGCCGAGGCGGGGAGCTAGTTGGCGCCGCTCTTGCCGTTGCCGCCTTTTTTGGGTGGTTTGGCGGGGCCGGGAGGCAGGAGCTTGGGCGCGGGCGGAGGCGGATCATCCAGCTTCGCCTTGATGATGCGGCGCCGCGCGACGGGCGAGCCATGCGAGATGAGGCTGCGTATCATGGGCTCGATCTCGGTCTGGGCGCGAAGGGCCTCGAGGGCCACCGTGTCCATCTCGACCTCGCCGCGGAGCAGCTCCTCGAAACCCGGTTTGTCCGTTTCTCCCGAGACGATGAACGATATTCTCAGCTTCTTGAGCTTGGCGTCCTTCCGCATGACGTCCTCCATACGACGAATGTGCCGTCCAACGCTACGGTGTCGCGACCGTGACGTCAACTTCGCGTACGACCAAAAAGCCGGCGAAAGCCGGCTTTGAGGTCCTTTCCGTCCTTTAGGCACCTGCCTTCACGCAGGCCATGCGGGCATCATGGAACGCGTCGATGGCCGTGGACTTGGCCGAGTCCCAGGCGGTCTTGGCGGCATCCTTGGCCGTGTCCCAATCCGCCTGCGCCTGGTTGAGCGCGGCATGGGCATCGCTCATGGCCTTGTCCCCGGCAAGGTCATAGGCCGCGGCGGCCTTCTCCCTGGCGGCATCGAACGCGGCGCGCGCCTCGGCCTGCATTTGCGTGGAGGTCGTGGCCTTCAACGCCGTCTGAAGGTCGGTGCGGGCCTTCAGCAGGGCCAGATCGCGATCATCGCGCGCCTTCTGCATGGCGGCGCGGCGGTCGGACTCCGCCTTCTTGACCGCGGCCGCATGCGCCGCGCGCGAACCCTCCAATGCCGTCGCGCTCAGCTTGCGTGCAGCGGCATACGCGTCGGTCTTGGCCTTGGTCGCCGCCATGAGGCAGGCGCTCTTGGTCTTTTCCTTCTCCATCCGCATCTCACGCTCCTGCTTCATCGCATCCTTCTTCTCCTGCATCATCATGGCATTGTCCTTCCCCTCCATCTTGTCACTGCCTTCCATGGCCATGGTCATCGCGGGGATGGCCAGGCCCATGGCGAGCGCGGCGCCAGAGGCGACCACGATCTTGTTGAACATGCGCATATGCACGCAAAAAATAAAAAATAAATGTCGTACCGGGACAAGTATACCAAAGAACTTTTTTTCAGCGTAAGGCCGCGAGCCAGGGCGGCACGAGCCACCAAAAAAGCAGGCCCCATCCCACGTTCGTCACGAGCAGGTCTATGGGGAACCACGTATCTTCCTTGATGCCGAACACGCCATGCCCTTCGAGCGGCATCACCACGCCGCCCACGAACAAGGTCATGACCCCGGACCATTCCAGGAGATGCAGGAGACTGAGATCGGCGATCACGCCCGTGCGCACCAGGGCGATATATGCGGCGCCAAAACCGGCCGAGCACGCCATGTGGACCAGCATGCCGAGATATTGCCCTTCGCGCCGCGTAAGTTTGCTGCCCATCACGTCCACCTGCCCCATGTCGGACACGAAATCCCCCGCGCCCACGTATGGCGCGAGATGCGACAGGAAGAGCAGGATGGCTCCCGCGATGGTCCCCGCGATGAGGCCGGCGATGATCATGGAGAGAGACGGAAGCGGATGGGCACCTTCACCTCATGGAGAGGCGCGCCGTCCTTGGCCGACGCTTCAAAGACATGCAGGACCGCGCTCACGGTCGAGGTCGGGATGTCGAGCGGCACAGCGACCATGAAAGGTCCTGGCATGCCCGCGTCCGTGCTCGAGACATAGATCGAGCCTTGTCCGAGCGTATGGCCTTTGCCGCTCACCAGGCGCCACGACATCATGTTCTCGAAGGCAGTGGACGTGCCGTACAGATCGAGCGAGAACGGGAAGCCCGCCTGCCATGTCCCGGTCGCGAACGTATCGGAAGGCGGCAGACGCAAGACCAAATGGGTCACGCCATCCTTGCTCGCGAGCTCGGGAGACAGCGTATATGCGGGCGCAACGGCCGTAGATGTCGGCTCGGTCGAGGTGGCCCCCGGCAGGACCGGAGGCGGCGGGACCTCGGGCACGGGCGGCATGGACGCGGGAGCGGCGGGCAAAGGCGGAGGCTGCGGCGGTCTTTTGGCCTTTTGCATGAACACGGCCAAGCTCAAAGCCAAACAGCTCACCATGACCGCGAGGACGATCAAATGGAGATTGCGTGAGGATTCCGGCTTCATGGGGTCGAGGGGAACAGGATGAGCACGACCTTTGCGCCCTTATCCATGTCCGTCGCGTCATAGTCATGCATGGCGTTCATGACCGTGTCATACGAATAGACGAAATCATGCCCTTTGCGAGTGCCTGGTTCATCCGTGATGAACATGCCGTCCTTGGTGTACCCCTTGATGACGAACATGTGATAGATGGGGCCGGGCGTCTTGAAGTTGGGATTACCGAGCTCGCGCCCCGCCGCCGGCACGATGACCGGGAACCCGTTCGCGAGCAGGCGCTTGATGTCGTTCGCGCTTTTCACCGGGATGCTTCGCGCATCCGGCAGCTTGAAGAAGTCCATGGCCATCTTGCCCGTCTGCGCCACCGTGGTGTGCTTGAAATCACCGAAGGTCTTGTTCTCGTAGTCCACGAGGTCGAGGATGGTGCGCTTGGCCAGGTCTATGGGCAGGCGGTCCGTTTGGCCGTGATAGTACGCATCCACCATGGTGATGGACGCTTCTTCGCAGGCCTCTTCATACGGCATGTCCCAGTTCTGCTCGGGTGCCTGGATGGTGAAGGGCACGTCGAGATTGAGCTCATCCGGCAAAGGACCATTGACCGCCATGGGGTCCGCCGCATTGGCGGCGGCCGACGGCGTGGGCGAGGAGATGAGGGTGTAATGCTCGGACTTCGACGGCCCGCCCTCGATGGGCGACGGTTCGGCCGGCACGGCATTGGATGCCGAGGTCACCGGCGGCGTGAACGGCTTCGCCTTCGGCAAGACCGGGGCCCGCAGCGCGTCCCAGCGGTCGCGGATGACGCCGCGACCGGCATAGGCGCCCGCCCCCATCAGGATGATGAGGGCGAGCAAGGCGAGGGACCCCTTCTTCATAGGTTATTTGGGCTTGGTCGCTTCCACGGTCACCGTGGTCATCACGTCGCCGACCGCGATCTTCTTCACGACATCCATGCCTTTGACCACGCGGCCGAAGATGGAGTAGTTGGGCGGCAAGGGATTGTCGGCGAGCATGATGAAGAACTGCGAGCCATTGGTGTTGGGACCGGCATTGGCCATGGCCACGATGCCCTCATTGTACGGCAAGTTGACCTTGTCGTCCTCGAACTGATAGCCAGGACCGCCCGTGCCATTGCCCGAAGGATCGCCGCCTTGGATGACGAAGCCCGGCACGACGCGATGGAAGGTCAGACCATCGTAGAACTTGCGGTTCGCGAGATACACGAAATTGGACGCGGCGCGCGGACCTTCCTTGGGCAAGACCTCGAACCAGATATCGCCCTTGGTCGTGACGAGGTGGACGAACTTCCCTTGCGTCTCAGCGGCGGGAAGGATGCCGGGGAAAGCCAGCGGTTTGTTGTCGGGCATAGCGGGAGTGGAAGTGGGTTTATGTGCGTCGATGGCGGCCGTTGCGGTCGGCGAGGCTTGCGGCGGCAGGTCGGGCGTCTGCACCTCTTGAGGCGGCTGCGACTCGGACGGCGCCGGAGGCGAGGCTTGTTGGCCGGGCGGCGTGGCATCCGTGGCCACGGTGTCCGACTTGTATTTATCGAGGGACACGGGAGATTCGGGCGAACAACCTGCGCCCAAAGCGGTCAGACCGACGAGGGCGACTGCCAATGCGTGTTTTTTGGACATACGTGACGTGAGTGTATCAAACGGACTTAGCTTTCCCAAGGCAGTTCGGCAGTACCGGCAAATCCCCAGCGCGCCGCGTCGGGCGACAGGCCGGGACGCGCCCATTCTTCGACGGCGCGGCGCAAGGCCAGTCCATCGCGACGGACATGCGAGGCGAGATCGCGGCCGCGCTCATCGCGTATGACGACATGCGCCGGCGCATCGTCCCCTGGCAGATAGGTCGCATGCAGGAGCACGGCCTTGGCGCCGGAGGTCTTGAGGGCCTCGCGGGCCGCGGCGCGGGCCACCCAGGCGCCGGCCTTGCGCGGATGGCGCAGGTCCAGGCCTATGGGCGATGCGAGCGCGGGCAAACCGTGGCCATAGGGCTGCACGTCGCGTCCTGACGCTCCGGAGACCAAGGCCAATCCCCGGGCCGCTTGGGCGCCCGAGGCGTTCATATATACGTCTGCCGCGGGCAAAACGTTGCGAACCAGGTCCGTGACCTGGCGACGCGCGTCCTCCAGGGATGCCGTCCCCTGCTCCACGCGCACATGCACGAGCGGTCCGCGATCATGCCGCATGCCCACCGAGACCTCGCCGTCGGCCCCGGCCCAAAACCACGCCTCGTCCTCTGCGCGACGGCGCTCGATGTCGCGGGCGATGTCGCGGGCCGCGGCAAGCGCGGTCGGGACGCCTTCGGACGTCTCGCTCGTGGCATAGCCCATGACCGTGACGGGCAGGGCGCCGCCCGCGAGCACATGCGAGACCTGTTCCGAGGCCACGGCCTCGAGCGACACGAAGGGTTCGATGTCGCTCATGACGCCGGCCTGCGCCATGGCGCGTTTGGCCACGGCCGCCACGTCGAAATCCGCTTTGGACAGCACGTCGCCGGTCACGAAAAGCGCGCCATGCCCGCCATGCACGTTCAGTTGCAGGCGCGATGCCTCATCACGGCGCAAATATTCGTCCACGATGGCCTCGGCCACCAGGTCGCAGACCGCGTCGGGATGTCCCGGCAAACGCATGGAAGCGCTCCGCATAGGCGAAAACCCTAGCAAAAAAGACGGTGTGTGACAACGTATTTTACAGGTCCGAAATATCGGACAAAAAGGACGTCGGTGGCAATTTTTTGGCGCTTGAAGACTTCCACACGGTTCCCGTCGCGTTCTTGCGATCGCCATTGTCGTCTATCTCGATGGTCGGGCCTTCATCGTCCCAGCTCCAGTTCGCGCGGGCCTCGTCCGTCGTATCCCCTTTCTTCCACACCGTCCCGGTGTTCATGTTGCCGCCGCGACCCTGCGAAGGCCCGCGGACGACGACCGCCTCTCGCAATTCCATGCGCTCGAACAAACGCGGCGGCACCTCTTCGATGAAGGTCGAGGGCGAATTGAGGCTGAACGAATCGTATCCGCCTCCCGTCTGCGGATAGGTCAGGAACAGTTTTCGCCGCGCGCGCGTGACTGCCACATAGAACAAGCGGCGTTCCTCTTCGAGACCATCCTCTTCGGACATCGAACGCTTGCTCGGGAAGCTTTGGTCCGCGAGATGGATGATGAAGACCGTGTCCCATTCCAAACCCTTGGCCTGATGGATGGTCGAGAGCACCAGGCGTTCTTCCGCGCCGCCATCGTTCTTGTCGCGGCCGGTCACGCTCTCGTCATAGAGCGCGATGTCGGAGAGGAAGTCGGCCGCGGCCGCATAGCCTTCCGCGAAATTGGCGAGCTGTTCCAGGTCTTCCGCGCGATCGCGCCAATCCGGATATTCGCGTTCGAGATAGTCGCGATAGCCCGTGTCCATGACCACGCGCACCATGCGGCCGGGTTGCCCGCCTTGTGTCATGAGGCGCTCCGCGACCTTGGAGAACTCTTTCCATCCGGCGGCCGCGCGGGGCGGGAGACTGACGGCGGATAACGCGGAAGACAGGTCTTCGACATGCCGCACCTTGGCCAGGATGGACGCCGCCGTGGCCGCGCCGATGCCGTTCTGCAAATTGAGCACGCGCAGCCAGCCGGCCTCGTCCTTGACGTTCGCGGCCACGCGCACGTACGAGAGCACGTCCTTGATATGCGCGCGCTCGAAGAACTTCATGCCGCCGCGATATTCATACGGCACATCGCGCTTCATGAGCTCGAACTCGAGCGCCTGCGAGTGCGCGGAGGAACGGAACAGGCAGGCCATATTGGCAAGCGCCACGCCCTCGTTCCGCAAGAGCAGTATCTGTTCGGCGATGAACTGCGCCTCTTGCCGCGCCGAGGCCGCGGGCACGACCGTGGGCTTGTCGCCGCGCGGCCGCATGGCCACGAGGTCTTTGCGGAACTGCGCGCGATTATGCGAGAGCGACTCGTTCGCGACGTCCAGGATCTCGGGCACGGACCGGTAGTTCGTGAGCAATTTGAAGATGCGCGTGTCCGGCCAGCGTGCGGGGAAGCCGAGGATATTGCGCACGTCCGCGCCGCGGAAGGCATAGATGGACTGCGCGTCGTCCCCCACCACGAGCACGTTCCCATGCGTCTTGCCCAAGGCCTGCACGATAAGGGCTTGCAGCGCGTTCGTGTCTTGATACTCGTCCACGAGCACGTATTTGAACTGCTGCGCGAGACGATCGCCCGCGACCGGATGGTTCATCACGTTCAACCAGTTCACGAGCAGGTCATCGAAGTCCATGGCGTTCGAGGCCTGTTTGCGTTCGAGATATCTGCGGCCGATATCCTCGATCTCGGCGGCGAACTCCAGGAAATGCGGATGCTTGGCCTCGAGCACTTCGGACAGCGGCTTCAAGGTGTTGCGCGCATACGAGATGATGTTGTGTACCACGTTGGCCGTGGGAAAACGCCGCGCCTTGGGGTCTATATGCAATTCCTTCATCACGGCTTTCAGGAGCGATTGCGCATCCTCTTGGTCGAGGATGGTAAAAGAAGCGGTGTGGCCGACGATCTCCGCATGCTTGCGCAGGATGCGATTGCCCATCGAGTGGAAGGTCCCGCCCCAGATGCCGGATGACCCGCGACCGAGCAAGTGCTCGACGCGATGCAACATCTCGCGCGCGGCCTTGTTGGTGAAGGTGAGGAGGAGGATCTGCGAGGGGTCCACGCCGCGTTCGAGCAAGTACGACACGCGATAGGTCACGGTGCGCGTCTTGCCGGAACCCGCGCCAGCCAGGACGAGACAGGGACCGTCGCCATGCAGAACGACGTCGAGCTGCTCTTGGTTGAGCTCGGCGGCATAGTCGAGGCGGCGCGGCGCGTCATTCCCCTGCAAGACGAAGACGGACATGGGGATGAGCGTACATAAAAAGACCCTCCTTCGGAAGGAGGGTGGGTTCAGAGGGCCGGATCGAGGAGGAGCGCCGCGAGCACGTCGTCGATGCGGCGGAAATACGTGAGGCCTTGCGTCTCGTTGTTCGCGAGGACGATGCCGGCGAGCGTGCCGTCAGGCGCCACGACCGGGCCGCCGGAGTCGCCTTCCTTGCTCTTGGCTTTCATGGCCACGACCTCGGGGAAAGTGAAGCCTTTCCCTGACGCGGTCGTGACGGGTTCGGTGACCGTCCCCGGCATGGCGAAGGAGGACGTGCCGAAATGCCAGTAGCGCTGGCCCGGCTGCGGGTCCGGCCTCTCGCCGATACGCATGCTGATGGGGAACTTCTCCCCATGCCGCGTCTTGAGCATGGCCACGTCCCGCGCCCGGGACGCCCTGACCACGATGACAGGCACCGTGGCAATCTCCTCGCCGCGGACATTGCCGTCGGCGTCGGCCTCGGCGAGGCGCGGCGTCACGACGATGTACTCGGCATCGGCGATCACGTGATAGGCGGTCAGGACGATATCGTCGCCGATGACCACCCCGCTCCCGGCGGGCGTGGTGACGCCGCCTTTCGCGGTGTAGGCCACGGGACGCACGCGCACCGTCGATGAGACGCCGCGCGCGATGTACGCGTTGCGCTGGGCTGCGCAGTTCTTTGCGGCCGTCGCCGGGGCATTTTCGGGGCATAGGACGACCGTGTTCGCCGGCGGACGCGGCGGCGGGGTCGAGGCGCAGGCGGAGAGGACGAGGAAAGCGAACGTTGCTCTGATGATGTTCCACATGGAGAGCCTCCGATTGGAATGTGCGTCGCAAGCTTTCCACGCGACGGCGCGAGGGTCAAGGCGCGCTATTGCCCGCCATAGGCCTTGGCGCGATTGGCCTGATGCTCTTCGTAGGTGCGGGCAAAATAGGTCTTGCCGTCGCCGTCGTTCAGGAAGAACAGATAGTCGGTCTTGGCGGGGAAAAGCGCGGCTTCGAGCGCATCGTCCCCCGGCATGCTGATGGGCCCGGGCGGCAGGCCTTTCACCTTATACGTGTTATACGGCGAATCCGCGGCAAGGTCGTCGAAGGTGGGGCGGGCGCGGCCGCCGCGCGTCACGTAATTGACCGTGGCATCGGATTGCAAAGGCATGCCGATGCGTATGCGGTTCCAAAAGATGCCGGCGATGACGCGACGGTCCGCCGGGCGCGCTTCCTTTTCGAGGATGGAGGCCATGGTCACGATCTGATGCAAGGTCTTACCTTGTTTTTTCGCTTCGGCCTCGAGACGCGGGGCGCGTTCGGCAAAGGCGTCGAGCTGTTTTCGCACGAGGCCGTCGGGCAAGAGGTCCTTGAACACGCGATACGTGTCCGGAAAGAGATAGCCCTCGAGCGTCGCGCCCCTGGGCAGGTCCGCGAGGAAGGGATAACGGCCCCGCCAATCCGGGTCCATGGCATGCCCGATGCCGCGCGTGCCCACCGAGGCCTCGATGAGGCGTTGGTCCACGCCTTGCGCTTCCAACAGGTTCGCGATGTCCGAGATGTCCCATCCCTCCAGGACGCGCAGGTCCGCCTCGGGACGCACGGGGCCCGCAGCCAAGAGCTGGGCGATGCATTGATAGCTCATGCCGGGCTTCAAGGTATAGGACCCGGGCTTGCCGCGACGCGCCGCATTGTCGATATAGGAAAAGATGCGATAGCCCAAGGCCGACGAGATGATGCCCTTCTGTTCCAACATGAAGGCGATCTGGGTCGTGCTCCAGCCTTCGGAGATGCGCAGCTCGATGCCCGGCGCATCGGGCGGGGGGTTCGCGGTCCAGGCGCATGGGATGAACTGGTACATGGTCCAGCCCAGGGCCGCCATCACGAGCGCGAGGGTGAGGAGGACGATCTTCATGCGTCGTGATGATGTTTCTTCGCCGCGCGTTCGATGTCGCGCGTGCGCAATCCCGCATGCACGCGGCGTACGACGAAGAACGCCGTGAGGCCGATGCCCGCGCCGCCCAAGATGTCGGTCGGATAATGCACGCCCGCGGCCATGCGACCGAAAGCGGTGAGCGCGGCAAGGCCGAACGAGAGCCAGCCCACGGTCTCGTCCGCGAGGAACAGGGCGAGCGCGATAGAGACCGCCGCGGCCGTATGGCCCGAAGGAAATGACATATTATACGGCGGCGGAATGAGCGGCGACACGAGATCGGATGCGAGGAAAGGTCGCGGCCGCTTGAGCGCGCGCGAGAGGATGCTCACGAGAAGCAAAGAGAGCCCGGTCGTCCACAGGGCTTCGGCGACCGCATGCCTGGCCTTGGCGCGCTTCGTATAGAGGAGATAGCCCGCCAAGGGGAGGTTCAAAAAAATGGCCCAACGCGCGCAAAAAATGGTCAGGGTCGTGGCGATGGCGGAAGACCCGGCCAGGCGCTGCAAGGCCAATACCGCGTCGAGATCGAAAGCGAAGACCATGTCGGGAGGATATCACCCCTTGGGGGCCGGCGTCTTGGGCGTATAGGGACAGTGTTTCGCGATGGGGCAGCGCCAGCATTGCGGCGTCCCGGCCTTGCAGATATCGCGACCGAAAGGCACGAAGACGCGATTGATGGTGGACCACATCGGCCGCGGCACGAGCGTCATGAGATCGCGCTCGACCTTTTCGGGCGACTTGCCCTTGGACCACTTAAGACGTCGCACGACGATGCGCAACACATGGGTGTCCACGGCGATGGCCGGTACGTCGAAGCACGCCGCGAGCACCACGCTCGCCGTCTTGCGCCCGACGCCGGGAAGCGTCACGAGCTCTTCCATGGTGCGCGGGACCTTGCCGCCGAAGTCCTTCAAGAGGATCTGCGCCATGCCTTTGAGCGCCCGCGCCTTGGCCTTGTACAAGCCGATGGTATTGATGGTCTTGCCGATGTCCTCGACATGCGCGGCGGCGAGGGACTTCCAATCCGGGAACTTGTTGCGGAGACCGGGAAAGGCTTTCAGCACTTGCACGTCCGTGGTGCGCGCCGACAGCATGGTCGCGATGAGGGTGTCCTCCGGCGTACCCAAATGCGTCATGCCGCGCTCGGTATAGCGCTTCGAGAGCACGGATAACACGGCACGGGCGGTCGCGGAAGACGTCGTCATGTCAGATCAAGGACCTTCCCGTCATCTCGGCCGGCTGCGGGATCTCCATGAGCTTCAAGATGGTCGGCGCCACGTCGCCCAGCATGCCCACGGGCTGTGTCATCGAGAGGTCGCCGCCGATGACATCGCCCACGGGCGCGCGCAAGCCCTCGAACTGCTTGCCGATGATGAGGAAAGGCACGGGATTGGTCGAATGCTCCTTGTCCATCTCGCCCGTGATGAGGTTCTTCACCTCTTCGGCATTGCCATGGTCCGCGGTGATGAGCGCGACCCCGCCCACGGCGAGCGTCGCGTCCACGATCATGCCCAAGGCCTTGTCCACCGTCTCGCAGGCGGTCTTGGTCGCCAGCTCATCGCCGGTATGCCCCACCATGTCGGGGTTCGCGAAGTTCAGGATGATGAGGTCATACGTGCTCTTGCCGATCTCCTGCACCACGCGTTCGGCGATGGGGATGGCCGACATCTCGGGCGCCTTGTCATAGGTGGACACGCGCGGACTGGGGATGATGACGCGTTCCTCGCCGGGGAACTCGGTCTCGATCATGCCGTTCATGAAAAAGGTGACATGCGCGTATTTCTCCGTCTCGGCGATATGCAATTGCTTGAGCCCGGCCTCCGCCACCATCTTGGCGAGGCAATTGTCTATGGTGAGCGGCGGATAGGCCACGTTCACGGGCAGGTCCTTTTCGTATTCCGTCATGGTCACGAACATGAGGTCCTTGAGCTCCTTGCGCGGGAACTTGTCGAAGCTCGGCAGGACGAAAGCCTTGGTGATCTCGCGCGCGCGGTCGGGGCGGAAATTGAAGAAGATGACCGCGTCGCCGGAATTGACCGTGGTCGGCTGGCCGTTCGCGGTCACCACCGTGGGCACGATCTGCTCATCGAAGACCTTGGTGGCATACGACGCCTCGATGGCCTTGTCCGCCGCGTCCGTGACCACGTCGGCCTTGCCGTTCACGATGGCGTCATAGGCCTTTTGGATGCGGTCCCAGCGATTATCGCGGTCCATGGCCCAGTAGCGGCCGGCGATGCTCGCGATGCGCCCGACCTTGTTCTGCGCGATGTACTGTTCGAGATCGCGGATGAACCCGATGCCATTGTTGAAGATGGTGTCGCGGCCGTCCATGAAGGCATGCACCACGACCTTGTCGAACTTCTGCCGCTTGCACAGCTCGAGCAGGGCCTTGCAATGGTCGTCGCTCGCATGGACATTGCCCGGCGACACGAGGCCCATGAGATGCAAGGTGCCGCCCGTCTTGCGACAATGGTCGATCGCATCCAAAAAGACCTTGTTGGTGAAGAACTCCCCGGTCTCGATGGCGTGATTGATGCGCGGCAGGCTTTGGAAGAAGATGCGCCCCGCGCCGATGGTCAGGTGGCCCACCTCGGAATTGCCCATTTCCCCCCACGAAAGCCCCACGGCGGCGCCCGAGGCGAGCACGGTCATGGCCGGATAGGTCTCCACGTATTTGCGGAAATTGGGCATGGCCGCCTCGGCCACGGCATTGCCGTCGCCGGGCGGGGCGACGCCAAAACCATCGATGACCATGAGGACTATCGGTTTGGGCCGGGGCATGATGATATCTAGGATAGCCTGTCGGCCCATACCTTGACAAAAGGCCGAAAATAGGCTATATTAGGCTGTTCCTGCGAGGCGTGCCTCAGGCATGCCGGGGCAGGAAAGGTTCGTGCGAAAAGCGCACCGTTGACAACAAAAAAGCTTTAGAGGAGGAAAAACCATGGCAAGTCTGACCCATAATCCGTTCAGCGCGCTCAAGGACATGAAGATCGAGACCCCGCCGCATGCGCCCGAGGCGCCGACCGAGGTCGAGACCAAAACGCCCGAGGCGCCGGCAAAGCGTCCCGTCGCCTCTCTCGACCGAGCCCTCTACGAGGTCTCGGAACCGCCCCCCGTCTTCCGGGATGACCGGATGATGGTCGGGTGGCATTACGAAGGCGGCCGTCGCGACCGAGAGGTCGTGTACGACTTCATCCCGCTCACCGAGGAGTACCTGCAAGGTCTCCGCGAGGAGCTGCTGGGAAATTCCCAGACGGACAAGAACGGCGAGCTCTGCGAGTACTTCGACTGGCGCGCGGGATTCGTCCTGCGGCAACAGCCGATGGCCAAAGAGGGCATGTATGCCTTCGATGTCCGTCGCGCCAGGGACCTGCGCAGCGACGAGGTCCGGACCTTCGCGATCGAGCAAGACCTTCGTGGCAACAACCACGAGTTCTCGCCCAACTTCGTGGAGTTCATCGACAAGTTCTGGCACACCACCCCGGGGCCCAATGCCCCGCCGGTCGGCGATCAGCCCAGGACCTTCGAGAAGTGCGGAGGCATCGACGACTACTACGTGGACAGGGACCACGAGATCGAGGCCTTCAAGAAAGGTCTCGAACATCGCGAACGGCATGAGCAGCTCCTCGAGATGCTCCACCGTTCGGCCTGCTCCTTCGAGTGGACCCTCTGGCTCGTCAATCGCCAGAAGGACTACAAGATCGAGATGCGGCCCTTGCCCGAAAAGGCGGCGCCGCAACCGAAACCCGAGGCGAAACCCGCACCCAAGGAGAAGCCGCGCATGCATGTGGAGGAAAAGGTCGAGAAAAAGACCGACCCCCACGAGACCCCGACCATCCCCGCCCCGCCGCCCCAAAGACGGCAGCTGCGCCCGCGCGCGGAACGGCATGGGGACAAGCCCAAGCTCCAGATCGACGCCCCCATCGTGGGAGCAAAAGCGCCGGAGCCGAAGCCCACGCCCAAGCCCGAGCCCAAGCCTGCCCCGCAGGCCAAGCCCGTGCCCAAGCCGGAAGCCAAGGTCGCGACCACGGTCGAGACCAAGGCAAAGCCCGTCGAGCCCAAGGTCATCGTGACCGAAGGGATGCCGACACCGCAGTCGCGAGGCTTCGATCCGTTCGACATGCCCAGCGTGCACGAACAGGTCGCGACCCCCGCGCCGCGCCGGGCCATCCCGCCCCCGCCCGTCACGGCAGCGATGCCGAAGACAGACTCCGTTCCGCCGCTCTTCCCCGTCACGGAGAAGGCCACGCGTCGGAAGCAGCTCCTCATCGCGGCGGCCGCCCTCGCGGCCATCGTGGTGCTCGCGCTGACCGCCAAGCTGCGCCTGCCCTGGCATGACCCCTCCGAAGCGCCCGCCACCGCGGCGGCCGCCACGACCGCGCCGGTCCAGACGGAAGCCCCCGTGGCTCCCACAAAGACCGGATGCGCCCAGACCGTGCCGATGTCGGCCGCCTTGCTCCTCGAGCATTTCGGCCAAGGCGACGTCACGCGGTACGTTCCCGACGAAAGCAAGGCCCTCGATCCCTCGAAGCCCTTCATCCGTTGCGGCTCGCACTGCGCCATCAATGCCGACGGCACGCTCAACGTGTCCAAGGCCGCGGTCTGCCTCCCTTAGCTCCTTTCCCCCTTTCCCTGTGAACACAGGGACCTTAAGCCCCCGCTTCGACCAAGGTCGGACCGGGGGTTTCTTATATTTTCGCGACCGATAATCTGATGATGACGTCGCGGTCATCCTCGGGCGCGGCCTTGTTCGGCCTCTTGTGCCCGCAGACCTCGCATTGTTGCAGGATGTATACGTCGCCCTTCCGTATCTCTATGCCCGTGGGCCGCATCATGCCGCCGCATTCGGCCGCGCGATCGCCCGGGTTCACGTCCACATGCTTGCCCCACAGGCAGAACGGACAATGATTGGTGAAGCCATTGCCTTTCACCTTTTTGCCGCAATGCCCGCAGGTGAAATCCTCCGTGCGTCGCGTAAAGCGCGGCGTGCCCTGCATATGCGGACAGTATACCGCGTTAGGCTGCGGGCGCTTCCAGTCGCGGAAAAAGAGGCTCGCCGACGGTGACCATGTCGCCGCCCACGCGTTCCACGATGCGCTCCGCCGTCTCGGGCATGAAGGGACGCAAGAGCTCCGCGAGATCTCGGATGCGCTCGAGCCACAGTCCGAGCAGACCTTCGAGGTCTTTCTGTTTGCCTTCCTTTGCCAAGGTCCACGGTTTGTTCGCGTCTATGCTTTGGTTCAATCCCTGTACGCCCGCGAACACGAGATGCAAAGCCTGGTCGAAACGGTAGTGTTCCATATGTTCGCGATACTGATCCACCGGCACTTCCGCGGGCATATAGGTCGACGCGTCCGCGGCCGGCTTTTTCCCCTTGCAATATTTCATCGTCATGCTCGTCACGCGATGGACCAAGTTGCCGAGATCGTTCGCCAGATCGGCCGTGTACTTTTGCCGCGAGCGTTCATGGTTCCAATCGCCGTCGTTCATGAACGGCGCTTGCGCGAGCAGGAGGTAGCGCGTGGCATCCACGCCATAGGTCGAGATGAGGTCTTCCGGGTCTATGACATTGCCGAGCGACTTGGACATCTTTTGCCCGTCCACGTTGATCCAGCCATGCACCGCGACCTGTTTTGGCAGTTCGACGCCGGCGGCCATGAGCATGGCGGGCCACAACATGGTGTGGAAACGATTGATCTCCTTGCCGATGACATGCACGTCGCAGGGCCAGAACGTTTCCATCGCGTCGGCATCGTCCGGGAACCCGGCGCCGGTCAGATAGTTCACGAGCGCGTCGAACCACACGTACATGACCTGTTCCTCGTCGTCCGGCACGGGAATGCCCCAGGTGAGCTGCTTGCGCGAACGCGAGATGCTCACGTCGAAGCTCTCGTCGAGTTCGTCCACCAATTGCTTCACCTCATTGAACTTGTGCTCGGGCACGACGAAGTCGGGACGCGCGGCATACAGGTCTTGGAGTTTGCCTTTGAACGCCGAGAGCTTGAAGAAATAGTTCTCCTCCTCGATATATGACGGCTTGGTGCGATGGTCCATGCACAGACCGTCCACCAGTTCTTTCTCGGTCTTGAAGGCTTCGCAGCCCACGCAGTACAGGCCGCCGTATTTCTTCTTATATATGTAGCCGGCCTTGTTCACGCGACGCCACATCTCTTGGGCCGCCGGAAAATGGCGCGCTTCCGTGGTGCGGATGAAATCCGTGTTCGAGATGGCGAGCTTTTTCGCGAGGTCGCGGAAATGTTGGGACATCTCGTCCACGAAGGCTTTGGGTTCTTTGCCGGCCTCGATCGCCTTTTGGACGATCTTTTGCCCATGTTCGTCCGTGCCCGTCAAAAAACGCACCTCTCTGCCGCGGCCGCGCTGATACCGCGCGACGACATCCGCATACAGCAGCTCCAGACCAAAACCGATATGCGGCTTGGCATTCGCATAGGCAATGGCCGTGGTGACATAAAAAGACTTCTTGTCGTGCATAGCTCTTCAACGGGGATTCTGTGTTTAGACCTCGGTCTTCCCTATTTTCAATAACGTCTGCGCCTGCTCCTCCGTCACGGGTTGCACGGACAGGCGCGGCTGGGCGATGAGCGGCATGACCGAGAGCCCATGGGTATTGCGTATCTCCTCGATGGAAATGGGTCGCATGATGCCCTTATGCGGCACGAGCTTGATGGCAAGCCAGCTCCCCTTCTCCGCCGTGGGGTCGGGCTCGGCCAACGCCGCCACTTTGGCGATGCCCGTGACCAGCTTTTCCTCTCCCGTGTGATAGACGAAGCAAAAATCGCCGGGCTTCATGGCTTCGATATTGTTGCGCGCCTCGAAATTGCGGATGCCCGTCCACAGGGTCTCGCCATCCCTTTCGAGCATTTCCCAGGAATAATCCTGGGGCTCGGTCTTGAGCAGCCAGAAGGCCATATGGGGGAAAGCATACGCTATATAGGGAAAAAACAACAAGTGCTATCATGCCGGGATGACCCCGCTCACCGACCGCCACTGCATCCCCCTCAAGCCCGGCACCAAGCCGCTCACGGCCTCGGCCGTCACCGCCGCCCTGCCCCAGATCAAGGCTTGGAAGCCCGATGCCACCCATACGGCCCTTGTCCGCGAGCTCGAATTCACGGATTTCGACGCCGCCATGACCTTCGTCAACAAGGTGGCGGACCTGGCCGAGACCGAGAACCATCATCCCGACATCGACATACGCTGGAACAAGGTCACCTTGGCCTTGTCCTCCCATGACGTGGGCGGCTTGTCCGAGAACGACCTCATCCTGGCGGCGAAAATTGACGCTCTCGCGTAAATACGGCTTACTGAAGGGGCCCTTTCGATACATTGGAGGTGTTCCGTGAAAGCGAGATCATCGAGTTTCTTCTTGTTCCTCATGGCCCTCCTCGCGATGGCCTGCGGCGGTCTTCGCGCCGATTCCCCCGTCAATGCCCTGGCCAGCGAACCACGCGAGGCCGTGGCCTACGTGGAGGTCCGCGCGCCGGACGACCTGCGCATGCTCCTCCTCAAGGTGGCCATGAGCCCCAAGGTGGACGAGAACATGCGCGAGAGCTTCATCGCCTACTATGTGGGTCGCGGGAGCGGTTCGGGATTCGTGGTCGCGGGCGGCAAGGCGGGGCATACGCGCCTCGTCACCAACCGCCATGTCGCCGACGGCGCGGACTACGTGTCCGTGTCCTTCGACGGCAACAAGACCATGATCCGCGGCGACATCGTCCACATCGACGCGGACTATGACCTCGCCATCGTGGACCTGCCCGTGGCGCGTCCCGGCCTGCAGCTCAAGACCGACGTGAACGAGCTCGAACAGGTGCGCTCCGTGGGCTATCCGGCCGTCTCCCATCGCGGGAGCTACCAGATCGCCACCGGCAACGTGACCAATGCCTGCCTCAAGGGCGACATCATCGGCGAGAACCCCAACAACTGCTGGATCCAGCACAGCGCGCCCATCGACCCCGGGTCGAGCGGCGGGCCCCTGCTCTCGGCGGATTCGCGGGTGCTCGGCGTGAACACGCTTCTCATGCGGCGGCGCAACAGCATGTTCCTCTCCATCCCGGCGGCCCACGTGGCCAAAGCCCTCGCGCGCGGCGACGAGATCCTCGCCAAACGCGGCGACAAGGCCTGGATGACGGAGCAACTGCAGCGTTCCTGCTACTCGCTCTCGAGCGAGCTCTCGGCCAAGAACCCCGACCTCGATCGCGTGCTCGGGAACATGTCCTACAAGCTCGTCGTGCGCAAAGGCCTCGAGGCCTTCGACGAGATGTCGGACTCGACCGAGGCCAAGCAGCTCAAGGACTATCTGGAGGATGACCCGCTCGCGGCCATCCAGCTCTCCATCACGGCCAAGCTGCGCGAGGAGTTCGTGGAGCTCGGCGGCATCAAACCCGACGAGCGCTGCAAGAACATCAACCCGAACGATGACGCGAGCGGCGGCGACGATGTCCGCATCGACCTCGAGATGCGCGACGGCCATCGCGAGCTGCTCTTCCGCTTCGAACGCGGCCAGTGGCGCCTCTCGGGCTACTGACCCCATCCCTCTCCGGAGGGATTTTTCTTATCGCGGTACGCGCACCATCCGCTCTTGCCAAGGACGACGCGCTATGATACCTTTTCGCCACTTGAAAACAGCGCCACGGGTGCGTGGTGTAGCCCGGTTAACACGTCTCCCTGTCACGGAGAAGATCGAGGGTTCGAATCCCTTCGCACCCGCCAGAAACGGACATCCCCCAACGGGGATGTTTGTTTTTGCGCGGATTGACCGTGCGCGCGAGCATTGTTAGCGTATGGCCGGAGGTAGCCATGATGAGGAAACGCAAGCCGGTGAAGGCGGTCTCCGATGTCCTTTCCGCGATACGTGCCGAGACGCGGGCCACGGCCGCGCATGCCAAGGCCGTGCACAAGGCCAAGACGCGCCTCAAGGACCTGCTCAATGCCAAGCTCGAGGCCGTGCGCGTCGCGCATGACGCGGACGACGGCCTGGAGCGTTTAAAGAGCCTGCGCGTGCGCACGCCCGCGTTCCGCACGAACAAGATCATGCTCGGCGTCGAGGGCATCCTCGTCCGTCCGCTCACCGCGGCGCTGGAGCCCGAGGCGTTCGCGCGCGTGCGCAAGACGCTCGTCCCCGAGATCAGGAAGGCGCTCGCCGACCTCGACCCGCGCATGCGGCTCGAGCCGCATCTCTTCCTGTTCCATACCGGACCCGGCAAGGAGCTCGGCAACTATGAGAGCGGCATCGGGTGGTGAGCGGCGCTATCTCGTCATCAAGGACGGCCGCGAGATCGAGAGCGATGTCCCCGGCGTGTATGCCGGCTGGCGTCCCGGAAAGATCTTCGGCTGCCTCAACTGCGCCTCGGGCAGACGCATGAAGCCCAAAAACCGCGTGTTCTTCCTCACCTGGCAAGATGCCATCGATTCCGGCTATCGGCCCTGCAAGAAATGCAGACCCGAGCCGGACCAGACCGCGTAAGCGGTCTTTTTTATTTTGCCAACTGATAGACCTGCAGCCAATCCGTGGAGATGATCTCTTGCGCCTTTTTCAAGGTCATCAGCCCCTTGCATACTTGGCGATGGAGATAGTTCTCGACCTTGTCCTTTTCATGGAAACCTGGTTTTGGCATCGCGGCTTCCGGCCAGAGGTTCGCGATGTCGTTCGAGCCGCCAAGTTCCAAAGATATGAGATGGTCCACCTCATACTCCCCCGTCACGTGCCGCGCGATGCCGTATTCCGCGAACACCTGGTTCTTGGTTTTCTTCGGCACGTTCCTGACGGACTTGCTGTATCCCGGTTTGCATATCTGCTTCTCGGTGACCGCGAAGATCGCCCCCGGCGTGCAGTCGGCATCCTGCAAAGCGCCGTTCGCGATGCAGCCGCTCGTCTTCGACCTCTTTGGAAGGGAGAACCTCTTGATGGTCGTCGTGGGGACATGGGGCTCTGGCGTCGTGACAGGAGGGGTGTGATCCGGCTCATGGGCAGGGGCCGTCTCGGGTGTTGAGGTCTGGGCAGGTGCGCACGGACCGTTCGTGCATGCGCAGCTATTCGTGTTCTGATCATAGAACGCGTCATTCCCCCAGGTCCGAAAACAATAGGCGTTCCAGGTCTCGCATGTCCCGTTGCTCCCCGTGTATCCGTCATCGCAATCGCATACGCCGCTCGAACCGTTGTAATGCGAGAATGTCGGACAGGTGACCACGGGAATGCTCGGCGCGACATATGTCGGCGGCGTATACGTCGATGACCCGCCGCAGGCCGCGGAAAGCGGGCTTCCATCGCAGCATGAGATCGCGCAGACGCCACCGTGGCTAGAGCAGCATCCGGACCTCGCGGACACGGCGAGCGGCGATGCGAGAAGCATCACGGCGACCATGATGCTCGCGCACATGTTCGAAAAGTTCGCGTTCATGCGAACAGTATACCTGATAAAAAAATCCCGCTTCATTCTCCTGAAGCGGGAACGCGTATCTCCTCCTTGCCGTGCGGCACGAGGCCTTCCGCGCGATGGCGCGCGTTGCAGCCGATGACCTGGCATTCGCGGCGATAGCGGAAGCCGTCGGTCATGCCCATCTCGACGACATGCTCGTCATAGGCGATCCATTCGCCCCATTGATGCGCATGCTCCACGGCTAGACCTTGTGCTCCCCGCGCAGCTCGGCGAGCCGGCGCGCGTATTGGTCGATGTCCTCCTCGAGGGACTTGAGGTCGGCGACGCGCTCGATCGCGGCCTGGCGTTCCATCTCCTGGAACTCCTCGGGCAGGTCATCATCCCGCACGTAGGGAGGTTCATTGTTGCAGAGGATGAACCAGCGCTGCATGCGCCGCAGATGCGCCTCGACGGCCTCGGGCTGCTGCTCGAGTTGACGCCGCCGCGCTTCGTACTTTGCGATCTCAGCCCGTATCTCCGGCTCGAGCTCGGCGCGTATTGCCGCGTCCTCCTCGGCGGAGACGAGCCCCGTGCCCACGCCTTGCGGCCGCACGAGCGACTCCGCGAGATGATCGAGATAGCCCTTGATGGCGCCGTAGCCGCAGATGCCGGAAAGGTCCAGGTCCTCTTGGCCCGGGGTCAGCAAATTGCGGAACTTGAGGCGTCGCGAGAGTCTTTCCCACTCTGCCGAAGGTACGCCCAATTCCCGTTTCACCGTGTCCTTGCTCACCGGTCTTCCGATGAACTTGTCCCGCTTGTCCGTCATGACCTCCTCCTCTCTCTTGCACCGAGGAAGGTAGACCCCGCGTCGCGCGTCCGTCAACGATTGACCGGAACGCCTTTTCGTGATATCGAAGACATGCCTCGAAAGGAGGGCATCATGCACCTTTTGCCCTACGGGATCGTCACGTACCTCATCATGGCCGCGGCGCTTGTCATCTACGCCATCTTCCGCGAACGGAAGCGCGCCGACATCCTGGTCATGCAGTTCAGCGGCGTCATCGTGCACAGCGACGCGCCGGAAAGCATGTACCAAAAGACCATGCGCACCCTCGACATGGTCGACAAGCTCCGGCCCAAGGCCCTCATCGTACAGGTGAACAGCCCCGGAGGCAGCGCCGCCGCGAGCCACGAGATCTACGTGCGGCTCAACCAGCTGCGCGCCAAAGGCATCAAGATCGTGTCGCTCATGGGCGACGTGGCGGCGAGCGGCGGCCTGTACGTGGCCGTGGCCTCGGACCACGTGATCGCCTCGCCCGGCACCATCACCGGCTCCATCGGCTGCCTCATCCAAGGCTTCGAGTACGGAAAGCTGCTGGATGCCGTGAACGTCGGCGTGCGCACCATTCGGTCCGGCAAGTTCAAAGGCGCCACCTCGCCCTTCGAGACCTTGAAGGACGACGCGCGGGCCATGCTGCAAGGGCTCGTGGACGAAGCGCGCAATGACTTTTGCACGGCCATCCTCTTCACCCGCGGCGTCAAAGGACTGACCATGGCCGAGCTCGACGCCTTCGCCGACGGCCGGGTGTTCGGGGGTCGCAAGGCCATCGAGCACAAGCTCGTGGACAGCATCGGCTCCTTGCCCATCGCCATCGAGATCGCGGCGGCCATCGCGAACGTGCCGCCGGGGCGCCGCACACCGCGTCTGCTCCGTCCGCGCATGCCTTTCCTCGTCAAGATGGGTCCGGCCATCCCCGGCATGCGGCTCGAGAACCGCTTGCTCGCGGGTCTCCCCGACCCTTCCCTCATGGGCATCCCGCTTCTTCTGTGGAAGCCGTGACCAGACCCGTCCCTCGGGTCTTTTTTCATAAGAAAAAACCAGACCGTTCGGTCTGGATGCGCTCAGGGCCTTCGGCGAAGGCTTTCGAGCAGGAGCGGAAGGAGCGTGTCCCAGTCAGGGACGATGACGGCCTTGGCCGCGACGGCGGGGAAGGCGGCGACCTCCTCGGGCTTCGGCGCGAAGAGGAACTGTTCCTCCACGATGTCGAGGCCGAAGTCGAGGATATGCGGCCGGTCATCCACCTGGCGCGAGATACCGTAGGTCTTGCAGATCGCCGCCTTGCCCTCGGGCTCGCGGCAGAACCGCACATTGCCGTACGGGATGCGCGTGACGCGATGGAAATCCTTTTTCTCGAACCACGCGCGCTTGGCCGCTTCGACATGCACATCACATTGCGAGAGGATGGCGATGTCGTCCGGGCCGATGAGGTCTGCGATGACGCGCAGGGCGAAGAATGCCTTGGGAGTCTGCTCGGACGCGAGATAGCGCTCGGGAAGGGACCCGGGCGGGCAATCGATGATGGGCCCGCCGATGTCTACCGCCAATCTGAAGGCTTTTTGCACGGAACGTCTCCTTTCATGTCAAAAGAGGGCCTTCATATATATGGTGTTTTTCGCCAAAGGTCAAGTGCGCTACCCTGATATCAGCGCATGACCCTCAAACGCCTCGTGGTGCTGGGAGGCGGGACGGGCACCTTCACGGTGCTGTCCGGCCTCAAATATCATCCGGTGGAGCTTTCCGCGGTCGTCTCGATCGCGGACAATGGCGGCTCGACCGGCGTGCTTCGCGATGAACTGGGCGTGCTCCCGCCGGGCGACATACGCCAATGCCTGGTCGCGCTGTCCTCCGGCGATGACATCTTGCGCCGTCTCTTCGCCTATCGCTTCCACGAAGGCTCGCTCTCGGGGCACACGTTTGGCAATCTCTTCCTCTCCGCGCTCGAAAAGGTCACGGGCGATCCGCTCTCGGCCGTGCGCGAGGCGCAACGCATCCTCTCGGTCAAAGGCCGCGTCATCCCGGCTTCCCCCACCGCGTCCAACCTCTATGCCGAGCTCGAGGACGGCGTCGTGGTCGAAGGCGAACATGCCATAGACGAACCGACGGGCGCGCGGGCGCGTATACGCCGATGCTTCCTTTCGCCCGCGGTCGCGGCCAACCCGGACGCGCTCGCGGCGATCCGCGAGGCCGATGCCATCGTGATGGGCCCCGGCGACCTCTACACCAGCCTCGTGCCCGTGCTTGCCGTGGCGGGCATCGCGCAGGCCGTGGCCGAGAGCAAGGGGCAACGCCTCTACGTGGTCCCGCTCGCCACCAAGCGCGGACAGACCGACGGGTATACCGCATCCGCCTTCGTCGAGACGGTCGATCGCCTTCTTGGAAAGCGCATGGACCGCATCATCGTGAACGATGCCGTGCCTGCCGGGCATATCGCCGAACGGTACGAGGAGGCCGGCGAACCCTTGGTGCGGAACGACCTTGGGCGCGACCCGCGCGTGCTCACCGCTCCCCTCTTGGCCGACGCCGTCATCGGCAAGACCGAGGGCGACACGGTCAAACGCTCGCTCTTGCGGCATGACCCGGACCGTTTGGCCGCGGCCGTACTCGCGTCTTTGATATGAAGTTCGCGCCAAAGCGGGTGGACAAACCTTGGGGCTATGAGCTGTGGTGGGCCGAGAACGATCTCTATGTCGGCAAGCTCTTGCATGTGGATGAAGGAAAACGCTTGAGCTGGCAATATCATGTCGTGAAGGACGAGACCATGCATTGCCTCTCGGGCGAGGCCATACTCGTCCATGAGGACGCGGGCGGCCGTATCGTGGAAGAACATCTGCATCCCGGGGAAAGTTTTCGCATCATGCCGCCGACCAAACATCGCCTCATCGGCGGCGCGGGCGGTTGCGACGTACTCGAAGCCTCGACCCCGCAGCTCCAGGACGTGGTGCGCTTGCAGGACGAATACGGCCGGGCCGGGACATAAAAAATCCCCGTACGAGACGGGGGTCAGACGGGCACGGGATGCGCGTTGGGCGGTTTCACTTGCGGCGGCAGGGTGCCGATGGCGCATTTGGACACGCCGCCTACACGCACGCCGAAGGGCGCGAGACGCGGCCCCATGTGCTTCATGAGGCAGGCTTCGACCTTTTGCCGCAGGCGCATGGCGCCCAGGACGATGTCGGCCTCGTCATCGTCGGCATTGCGGCCGCGATATTCGGCCAAGGCGGATTCGATCTCGTCCATGAGCGGCCCATAGAGGCCGGCGCATTCGGGACGCGAGGCCTGGTCTTCGAGGAAGAGCCGGAACGCCTCGCGCTTGAGCCGCAAGGTCACGGGATTGGTCACGAAGAGCAGGGCCTCGACATGCAGGGTCGGTTCTCCGTTCGGCGCATGGAGCTGCAGACGCATGCTGCCCGCCACGATGAACTGGAAGGCCCTGAAGGTCCCGCGTAAGAAGAACAGGACGGTCAGGCCGAGCAAGACGAAGGCGAGAAGGGAAAATAGACCCTTGTCCATGGCCGTCTCCGGGGTTGAAGGTACCCGGGGAAGGTAACATCGCCCGCGCCTTCCGCAAAGCCCGCGCCCTGTCTACACTTCGTCCCATGGCCCTGGACCTCCGATCGATAGGCATCTCGCTCGCGACCGATCTCGGTTTCGCGGCTTTATTACTGCTCTTATTGCATATCACCCGTCCTGCCTATCTGGCATTCCGGCGTCGGCGTTCCGGCTTCGGCATCGTGTTCGACAGCGTCACGGGCCTGCCCGTGGACCGGGCGACGGTCAGCTTGCGCGACCTGCATGGCCAGCTCGTGCGCACCGTGGTGACGGAAAAGGACGGCCGGTATCGCCTCATGGCGCCCAAAGGCGAATATCGCGTCGAGGTGGTCAAGGCCGGCTTCACCTATCCCTCGGTGCATTTCCACAAACAAAAGGAGAACGCCATCTACGACAACTTGCTGCCGACCGATCACATCGTCATCAAGGACCATGGCGCCATCACCAAGAACATCGCCATGGACCATGTCGAAAAGCGCGGCATCGGCACCACGCTTGGCAAGAACCTCGTATTACCCAAAGGCGTGCAGGTCGGCATCGCGGTCTTGAGCCCGCTCATGGCCGTGGGCATGGCGCTCCTGCACAGCTCCTGGACGATCTGGACCTTGTTCGCGTGCTATATCATCGCGCTCGTCAATCGCCTGTTCTCGTTCTCGCCTCCGCAGCCGCCTTTCGGCACGGTGCGGGATGCGGCCACGGGCGAGCCGATGCAAGGCGTGGTCGTGCGCATCCTGAACAGCAAGTTCAATAAATTGCTCGAGACCCAGGTCACCTCGCCCAAGGGACGCTATGCCTTCATCATCGATGCGGGCGCCTATCGCATCCTGTTCACCAAGCGCGGATACAAGGGCGTGGTGCTGAACTTCCCGCATATCAAGGAAGCGCGCTACTTGCTCGCCAAGGACGTACGCATGGCCAAGATCCCCACCCGTCTCACGCCTTTGACCCAGAACCTGCGCGGGACGCTCGAGCATATGCCCGAGGCCAAGGATGCGGCTCCGCCGCCCGCGACGCCCGTCGGAGATTTTTCTTGACCCATATGCCGCATATCATCGTCGTCGGGGGAGGTTTCGTCGGCTTGCCCGCGGTCAAGCGCATCGCGCGACTTTGCGGCAAGGACGCCACGGTCACCCTCATAGACCCGAACGAGCATTTCACCTTTTTGCCGCGCCTCACGGATGCGCTCGAAGGCGGCGCCGATGCCTCGCATGTCCTCGCGCCCTATGCGCCGCTCGCCGCGAAGCATGGGTTCACCTATGTGCGCGGCACCGTGGACCGCATCGATCGCGATGCGCGGAAATTTTCCTATGTCGATGCCGACGGCAAGACCTGCGAGGCCGGCTATGATTGCCTGGTCTATGCGCCCGGCTCGGTCACCAATTATTACGGCACGCCTGGCGCCGAAGAGCATTGCCTGACCCTCAAATCCTGGGATGACGTGTCGCGCCTGCATGCCCGCATCGACCTCTTGATCGATGAGGCCAGGACCGTGCCGGACGACCGCAAAAAGGTCCTGCTCTCCCTTGTCGTGGTCGGCGCCGGCCCTACGGGGACGGAGGCCGTGTTCGCCCTGCGCCGCTATCTTACCAAGAAGATCAAAGAACGCGCGCCCGAGCTCGCACCGCATGCCTCGTTCGCCCTCATCCAGGCCGCGCCGCAGATCCTTCCCGGCTTCCATCCCGCCATCGTCGATGGCACGGCCGTGGAGCTGCACAAGAAAGGCATCACCTTGTTCGTGGGCGAACCGGTGATCCGCGTCGAGGCCGAGCGCGTCGAGACCGCGCATAAACGCTCGCTTCCCGCCGGGCTCATCCTGTGGGCCGCGGGCATCAAACGCCGCGTCGTGCCGCTCATCCCGGCGGCGGCCGAAGACCCCGGCCATTACGTCATGGTCGACCGCGACCTCACCGTGGGGCCGCATATCTTCGGCGGCGGCGACGCGGTGTCGTATAAGGAAAAACAATTGACCGTGCCCAAGAACGGGCAAACGGCCTATCTCATGTCCGCGCGCGTGGCAGAGAACGCGGTGCGCGCCCTGCGCGGCCACGCGCTCAAACCCTTCCGCTACAGTTCGCGCGGCGCCTTCCTCCCGCTCGGCGATACGGGTTTCATCCAGGCCGGGCCTTTCGTCCTCAAATCAAAGCTCGCCAAGCTCGTCCGCGACCACTATTACGGTAAGATACACCGGGACATCTCGACCTAGGATCAGAACAGGTCTATCCGGATGAGCTTCTTCTTGGCCTTGTCGTGCACGGACACCGCCACCACGATCTCCCCGCGCAGGATGTGCTTTTTTGCGATCATGGAGGCCGCGGCCTTGGGTCCGAAGTCATCGCCCAGAGCCGCCTTGCTCACGAGATGCGGTTCCACGCCCCAGATGAGGCGCATTTGGCGATAGGTGCAGGCATTGTCGGTGAAGCCATGTATCACGGTCTCGGGCCGGCAGGACGAGACGACGCGCGCCAATTGGCCCATGCGCGTCGCGACCGCGACCTGCGGCCCGTCGAGCGCGTCCACGAGCATGCGCGCGGCGGCCGCGGCGGATGACAGCTCGTCATGCGGCGGGATGACCTTGAACGAGGAAAGGTCGTCGAAGGCGGACCCCTCCATGCTCAGGACCGTCTCTGCCATGACGCGCACGGCCTCTACGGGATAACTGCCGCTCGCCGTCTCGCCCGAGAGCATGACGGCGTCCGCGTGGTCTGCCACGGCGTTCGCGACGTCCGAGACCTCGGCGCGCGTGGGTCGCGGATTGCGCTGCATGGAATCGAGCATCTGGGTCGCGACGATGACGGGGATGGCGCGCTCGCGGCAGGCCTCGATCATGCGCTTCTGCATCACGGGCACGGTGGCGGCAGGCGTCTCGACCCCCAGGTCGCCGCGCGCCACCATGATGGCGTCCACGTGCGCGAGGATGTCGCCGAAACGGTCCAGCGCCTCTTGTTTCTCGATCTTGGCGATGATCTTGATGCGTTTGCCTTTCTCCCCTTTCTTGGAGAGCAGTTTCCGCAGGTCCATCACGTCCTCGGGAGAGCGCACGAAGGAAAGCGCCATGTAATCCACACCCAGCTCCACGCCGAACAGCGCGTCGCTGCGGTCCTTTTCCGAGAGCGCCGGAATGCGCAAATTCGTCCCCGGCAAGTTCAAGCCTTTGTGCGAGAGCAGGATGCCGCCCGTGCCGACCTTGGCATGGATGCGATTGCCTTTGATCTTGGTCACGGTGACGTCGAGCAGACCGTCATCGAACAACATCTTTTCCCCGGGCTTCACGTCCTTATGGAGCGACGGCAGGGTCACGGGGATGTCGCCGGCCGCGGGCTTTGCCGCGGTCGTGAACACCACCTCGTTCCCGGGCACGAGCTTGACGCCCTCTTTGGGCAGGTCGCCCACGCGGATCTTGGGGCCTTGCAGGTCGAGCAGGATGCCGAAGGGGCGGCCCAGCTTTTTCCCCGCTTCTTGCAGGTTGCCGAAGGTCTTGCGATGCGTCGTGTGCGTGCCGTGGGAAAAATTGAGGCGCGCGATGTCCATGCCGGCGCGGCCCAATTGGATGAGGGTGGCGACGCTGTCGCTCGCGGGGCCTATGGTGCAGACGATCTTGGTGCGTTTCATGGTCATAGTTGAAGATCAAGGTTTATCGGCGGGCATTTCGGTGAAGGTGATGGTCACGGTACGCTCCTCTCCGCCGCGGTCGGTCCGCAGCACCGCCTTGTCACCCGGCCAAAAGCGGGAGATGAGGGAGGACAGGGACTCATCGCCTTGGACCTCGCGGCCGTCTATGGCCATGATGACATCGCCTTCCTTGAGGCCCGCGAGGTCTGCCGGCGAACCGGGAAGCACGGCCAGGTCGCTGCGTTTGTCGCCGCGCGCGACCAAGGCGCCATGGCCGGCCTGCAGGCCATCGGCCTTGGCCACGTCTTCGGTGACCATGACATAGCGCACGCCGAGGAAAGGACGCACCACGCGGCCGAAGCGCCTGACGCTCTCGAGCGAGCGCGAGACCACGTTGGCGGGAAGCGCGAACCCGAGCGACTGCCCCGAGTCCGAGATGGCCGTGTTCACGCCGACGACCTTGCCGGCGAGGTCGAGCAAGGGTCCGCCGGAATTGCCCGGATTGATGGCCGCGTCCGTCTGTATGGCGTTCTCGATGACCTCTTCGTCCAAGCCGTCATCGCCCGCGAGCACGCGTCGGTTGAGGCCCGAGATGATGCCGGACGTGATGCTGTTGCGGAACTGGTCCAGGGCATTGCCGATGGCGATGACCGATTGTCCCAGGTCGAGACGGTCCGAGTCGGCGAAGGAGAGATAGGCCGTGGGCGACGGGGCGTCCACATGCAAAAAGGCGAGGTCCAGCACCGGGTCGCTGGCCACCACGCTCGCGTGATACACGACGCCGTCATGCAGGGTGACCGTGATGACGACATCCGTGGCCTCTTTGATGTATTGGTTGTCCACGACATGGCGATTGGTGACGAGCATGCCGTCGGCGTTCACGAAAAAGCCGGAACCGCCGCCCATGTCCACGCGCTGCGGCTTGCTCGCGTCCTTTCCCAAGGTCGCGGGGTCCACCCAATCGGCGGACAGCAGTTTACGCACCAAGGCCGGCGAGGCCGTGGCCTCGACCGAGATGGACACCACGGCAGGCTGCGCCCGTTTCACCACGGCGACCAATGGATCGACGGGAAGTCCCGCATCGGTCGCCGTCGCCTCGGGCGGCAAGGCGAGGACCGGCGCCGGCGCGGGGTGCTGCGGCAGCAACAAGGCCGCGAGCTCGGGCCGGGCAGAGGGCAATGCATACAAAAAAAGCCCGGTGACCAAGACGCTGGCCGCGACGGAAATGCAGACGGTGGCGAGGAAGCGCGCCTGGTCCGCGGAAGGGCGCGTCGGCATGCGCCCATGATACCACGTCAGCGGCGTTTCCGCGCCGCAGGCTTGGGGCCGCGCGAGCCAAGGCGATCGAGCTCGCGCTTGAACGAGGCCACGTCCTCGAACTGGCGATAGACCGAGGCGAAACGGATATAGGCCACCTTGTCGAAATGCTTGAGCCGCCCCATCACGATGTCGCCGAGATCGGCGCTGGTCAGCTCGTCGTCCTTTTTCTTTTGGATGTCCCGTTCGATGTTCTGGACCAAGGTGCGGAAGGCGGCCTCGGTCACGGGGCGCTTTTCGAGCGCGCGGCGCAGACCATGCTCGATCTTCTCGCGATCATAGCTTTCGCGCGACCCGTCGCGCTTGACCACGATGAGGTCGAGCAGCTCCACCTCTTCCGACGTCGAAAAACGATGTCCGCAAGCCTCGCATTCGCGGCGGCGGCGTATGGTCGCGCCATCATTGGCAAGGCGCGAATCCACCACTTTCGTATCTTCGTGACTACAAACGGGACAATACATAGTCAATGGGCTTGTGCGTTCGGCGCATAACTTTGTCGAAATCTGCGTTCGTCGCTCACCGTAGCGCTGCTACGCCTCGCTCCGAGCCTCGCTTTCTTCGCGTTCTGCATCCAAACGCACAAGCCCCGTAGCTTTTTGCTATAACATTTTTTTTCTTAGCCAGGCGGGGATCTGCAGTTCGTCCTCTTCCGATGCGGCGGGCACGCGGGCGGGCGGCGGGGTCGGGGTCGCGGTCTCGACCTTGGGCACGGCCTGGGTCGGCGCATACACCGGCTTGGAGAGATGCGGTTGTTCGGCGGCCGGGGCGGGCGCGGGCTCGGAGGCGCGCGGGGCCGGCTTGGGCACGATGACGGGTTCGGAAACGCGCGGGGGTTCCGGCTGGCGCGGCGCGGGACGCGTGAAGCTCATGGTCTCCACGGCCTCGGGTTGGCGATTGGGCTGATAGATGCCGGAAGCGATGGTCTTGCGCGGCGGCGTGCGGTTCTCGAAACCCGTCGCGATGACGGTCAATTTGACCTCGTCCTTCATGGTCTCGTCGATGATGGCGCCGAAAATGACCTTCACGTTGGGGTCCGCGTTCGTCGTGATGATCTTTGCGGCCTCTGAAAGCTCGAACAGGCCCAAATTGCTGCCGCCCGTCACCGTGAACAGGATGGCCTTGGCGCCGTCGATGGAGATCTCGAGGAGCGGCGATGAGATGGCCGATTTGGCGGCATCCACGGTGCGGTTCTCGCCCGAGCCGCGGCCGATGCCCATGATGGCCGAGCCGCGGTTCGACATGACGGCTTTGACGTCGGCGAAGTCCACGTTGACCTCGCCGTATTGGGTCACGACCGAGGCGATGCCTTGCACGGCCTGGCGCAGCACGTCGTCCACGATCTCGAAGGCGTCGCGCATGGACGTCTTGCGGTCGATGATCTGCAGGACGCGGTCATTGGGGATGGTGATGATGGTGTCGACCACTTCGGCGAAGCGATCGAAGCCCTGCTCGGCCAAGGCCTTGCGCTGGGCGCCTTCGAACATGAAAGGCCGCGTCACGACCGCGACGGTGAGCGCGCCCATCTCTTTCGCGATCTCGGCGACCTTGGGACCCGCGCCCGTGCCCGTGCCGCCGCCCAGGCCGCAGGTCACGAAGACCATGTCCGCGCCTTTGAGCAGCTCGCGTATCTCGTTCTGGCTTTCTTCCGCCGCCTTGCCGCCCATGTCCGGGTCCATGCCGGCGCCAAGGCCGCGCGTCAGCTGTTTGCCGATATGCAATTTGTGTTGTGCCTGCGAAAAGTGCAGGGCCTGCACGTCCGTGTTCATGGCGATGAACTCCACGCCCTTGATCTTGGACGCGATCATCCGATTGATGGCCGAGCCGCCGGAGCCGCCGACGCCGACGACCTTGATCTTCGGAAATGTCTCTATCTCGGGCTTCACTTCAGCCATATGATGAATACATTACTTGCTCATTATAGGCTCTATTGAGCCAAAAAAATACCCTATGTCGAGGATACTCATGCGCATTGCAACGCGTCAATCAAACCTGTGTATAACTTGTCCTATGGAGCAAAAGATCTGAAGAGGTTTTTCAGCGGCGACCCGATGTTTTTCATGAAGCCCCCTCCCCCTTTACCCTTGGGCGGCTTGTACGAGGTCGGACCTTCATCCTGTTTGAGCGACTCGAAGCCCCAGCCGACCAAGCCGACCGCCGTGGAGAAGGTCGGGTCCTGGGTCAGTTCGGGCATCGAGCTCTGCAAGCCGGCCTTGCCGATCTCGCAGGGCAGGCGCAAACACTGTTTGGCCATCTCGACCATGCCGTTCAATTTGGCGCCGCCGCCCGTGATGACGATACCGGCGGGCAAGAGGCCTTCGCGGTCTATCTTCTTGAGCTCGGCCTCCACTTTGCCATAGAGCTCCTCGACGCGGGCCTGGATGAGCTCGGCCAAATAGCGTTCCGACGCGGTCTCGCCTTCGCTCGCGCCGTATTCGACGAGCTCGATCTCCGGTCCGCGTTTGGGCAAGAGCTCGGGGTCGGCGCAGCCATAGGTGCGCTTGATGCGCTCCGACGCATCGAGCGAGATGCGCAGCATGATGGCGAGGTCGGAGGTGATATGGTCCGCGCCCATGGGCACGGTCGTGGCCTTGATGAGATCGCCGTTCTCATAGACCGCGACGGACGTGGTGGCCGCGCCGATGTTCACGACGCAGACGCCCAGCTCGCGTTGGCGCGGCGTGGTCACGACCTGGGAACAGCCCAAGATGCCATAGACCAGTTCGCTGATCTCGAGATTGGTGCGGAACACGGCCTTGCTCAAGTTGCGTACATGGGTGGAGAGGCCGTGGATGATGAGGGTGTCGGCTTCCAGACGGATGCCTTGCATGCCGATGGGGTCGCGAATGCCATGCTGGCCGTCCACGGAAAAGCCGCGCGGCTGCACGTAGATGATCTCTTGATTGGCGGGATTGATATAGGCCCGCGCGGCCTCGATGGCGCGCGCGACGTCCTCGCGGCGTATCTCGCCGTCGGTGCGCGAGACGCCGATGACGCCCTTGGCCTCTTGGCAGCCGATGGCCGTACCGCCGATGCCCACGATGGCCTCATTGAAGGGCACGCCCACCACGCGCTCCGCCGCCTCCAAACACGCGGTGATGGAGCTCACGGCATCATCGAGAGAGGTCACGGCGCCCTTGGCCACGCCTTGTGACGGCGTTTCGGCCGCGCCGAGCAAATTCAACGCGAGACGCTTGTCATGCGTCAAGGACGCGCTCCCCGCCACGATGCGTACGTGGGAGGTGCCGATGTCCAAGCCGACGATGAGGCGTTCCTTCATATGCGGTTCAGGAACGGTAAGGCGAAAGGCCCAAAGATGAGCAGTCCGAGCAACAACGCGAAAAGCGACGCCGTAAGGACGGCTGCGGCCATGAGGTCCTTGATATCCCTCGCGTACTCATGCAAGCGCGGCTTCACAAGGTCGACCAGTCGTTCGACCATGCTGTTCAGCAATTCTAGCACGAGCACCGAGGCTATCGCCAGGATGACGAAGGCGCGCTGCCAGGGCTGTATGGGGAACAGGAAACACGCGATGACGGCGATGAGCGACAAGGCGATCTGGATGCGGAAACTTCGCTCGGTGCGGAAGGCCAACAACAATCCGCGCCAGGCATTGGCGACGCTCGAGGTGAGGGCGCGGACAAAGCTCATAGGTCTCCGAGGGCGCGGGCCAAGGCGCGCTCTTGCATGGTGAACATGCGGGTCTCTTCGGCCTCCGTGGCATGGTCATAGCCCATGAGATGCAGCATGCCGTGTATGGCCACGCGCAGCATCTCCTCGGGAAAGGCGATGCCGCGGCGTTTTGCCTCGCCGCGCACGTATGCGGGCGAGATGAAGATATCTCCCCATTCCTTTTCCCCTGTCTGCGGCAAACCCGCGGCGGGATGGAAGGAAAGGACATCCGTGGTCTTGGCCTTGTGACGATAGGCCTTGTTCAAGGACGCCATGCGGACATCGCTCACGCAGGTCACGGAGACGCCGCCGCGCGCCGTGCGGCGCGCGGCTCGAAAGGCCTCGCTCAACGCCTTTTTGAGGGCGTTCTCGCTCACGCCGCGAGGCAATCCGGTCGAGGACAACGTGATCATGGGGATGGTGAACCGCCGGTCGGGGCGCCGCCGGTGGGCGCGC
>CAZKEE010000002.1:0-133748 GCA_964551765.1 uncultured Gammaproteobacteria bacterium
GTATGGTGCCGGCGACCTTTTTGATGGTCTTGAACTGGGCGGCGGAACCGACGCGCGACACGGAGAGACCCGCGTTCACGGCCGGGCGCACGCCTTTATAGAACAGATCGCTCTCCAAATAGATCTGACCGTCCGTAATGGAGATGACATTGGTCGGGATATAGGCGGACACGTCGCCGGCCTGGGTCTCGATGATGGGCAGGGCCGTGATGGACCCGCCGCCATGCGCCTCGTCGCGACGACATGCGCGTTCCAAGAGGCGCGAGTGGAGATAGAAGACATCGCCGGGATAGGCTTCGCGGCCCGGCGGACGGCCGAGCAGCAAGGAGACCTCGCGATACGACACGGCATGCTTGGACAGGTCGTCATACACGACGAGCGCGTCCTTGCCTTGGTCCATGAAATACTCGGCCATGGCCACGCCGCCATACGGGGCGAGGTATTGCATCGAGGCGGGGCTGGATGCGCCGGCCATGACGACCACGGTGTACTCCATCGCGCCATGCTCCTCGAGCTTGGCCACGATGCGCGCCACTTTGGATTCCTTTTGGCCGATGGCCACGTAGACGCAGGTCACGCCTTTGCCCTTTTGGTTCAGGATGGTGTCGATGGCGATGGCCGTCTTGCCCGTTTGGCGGTCGCCGATGATGAGCTCGCGCTGGCCGCGGCCGATGGGGATGAGGGCGTCGATGGCCTTGATGCCGGTCATGAGCGGCACGTTCACCGGCTCGCGCGTCATGACGCCCGGGGCGATGCGCTCGACCGGATAGTTCTTGCCGCCCTTAAGCGCGCCCTTGCCGTCCAAGGGATTCCCGAGCGGATCGACGACGCGGCCCACGAGGCCGTCGGAGGCGCGGACCGAAAGGATCTCGCCGGTGGCGGAGACCTCTTCGCCCGCCACGACCGCGGCGCCGTCGCCCAGGATCATGGCGCCGACCTGGTCGCGCTCGAGGTTGAGCGCCACGCCGGCCACGCCGCTCGCGAAGCGCAGCAGTTCCATCGACTTGGCATTGCGCAGGCCCGCGATGCTCGCGATGCCGTCGCCGACCTCGCGGACCACGCCGAACTCCTCGGCCTGGGTCTTGCCCGCGAAGCTCGCGATGCGTTCTTTGAGATCGTCCGCGATGCGCGCGGCGTCTATGGGGTGTGTAGTGTTTTTATGTGCCATACAAATGGTGTGTCAGCCTGTTCAGGCGCCCGCGGACGCTCGCGTCCTTGCGGATGCCGTTCCGTTCCACGACCACGCCCGCCAAGAGCGAGGGGTCGGTCCTTTCCGTCATGTCGATGATGCCACCGAGCTCCGCCGCGAGCGCCTCGTGCAAGGCCTTGCGGTCGCCTGCCGAGAGCCCGGTCGCGCTCGCGACCGTGACCTCGTGATAGGCGCCGAGCGCGGCGAAGCGTTCGAGCGCGGCCTCGCGTACGGCGTCGAGTTCCGCCAGCATGTCCTGCTCGATGAGAAGCGAGACGAGATTGGCGACCAGCGGATGGTCTTTCGCGAGCACGTCGCGGACGGCGCCGATGCGCGCATCCGCCGGCAAGGCCGTCTCGGCCAAGGCCGATCGCAGGGCCGGGTCTTTGCGCAATGCCCGCGCGACCGCGCCCAAGGCGGACGCGGCCTCCCCCGTCGTCCCGGCCTCCATGGCCGCGGCGGCGAACGCGGCACCTATGCGGTGCGGTCCGTAGGTCGTGCTCATGCCTCGAGTTCCTTCACGGCGCGCGCCGCGATGTCATGCTTGGTCGTCTCGGACGCCGCGCCGACGGCTTTCGCCACGGCATCGGTCACGAGATCGGCCGCGCGCGTGCGCAGCTCGGCGAAAGCGGCCTCGCGTTCGGCCGCGATCTGGCGCTTGGCCTCGGCGGTCATGCGTTCGATGTCGGCAGCGGCCTCGGCGAGCTTCTCCTGGCGCAAGGCGTCTGCCTTGGCGCGGGCCTCGGCCAGCATCTCGCCCGTTTCGACGCGGGCGGCGCGCAAAGCCTCTTCACGCTCCTTGGCCGAGCTCTCGAGCTCCGCTTTGGAGCGCTTGGAGAACTCGAGCCCGTCGGCGATCTCCTTGGAACGCTTGTCCATGGCCGCGAGGAGCGGCACATAGACCCAGCGCCACATCACGAAGAAGACCACGCCGAAATTGAACAGCTGGGCCAGGAACAGCTTGAGGTCTATGCCGAATGTTCCCAGGAGGGCCATGTTACAAGCTGAAGGCCATCACGAGTGCGTAGATGGCGATGGCTTCCGCGAACGCGGCGCCGAGGAGCATCGGCACGAAGAGCTTGCCGGCGGATTCCGGGTTGCGGCCGATGGCTTCCATCGCCTTCGAGACGATGAGACCGATGCCGAGCGCGGGCATGGCGCCGCCGATGGCGACCGTCAAACCCTTCGAGAGGACCAACATTGTTGCTGCATCCATAGGAGTGGAGCTAGATGAATGATGAGTGAGTAGGATCGAACAGGCAGACACCGATGTATGGGTCGGTATCTCCCCTCTCTGCCCTACGTTGCATGCGCGACCGACGTCTCGGCATGGCCATGTTTCTTTTCATGTCCCTCGTCCTCATGCCCATGCGCCGTCGACATGATGGAGAGATACACCAAGGTGAGCATGGAGAACACCATGGCCTGCACCACGCCGACGAGGAGCTCCATGAACAGGAAGGGAACCGGCAGGACGACTTTGAGTAAGGACGCGAACACGGTGAGCAAGACCTCGCCCGCGAAGACATTGCCGAAGAGACGCAAGGACAAGGAGACCACCTTGGCAGCTTCGGAGAAGAGCTCGATGAAACCGACGCCGAGCTCGACCACGGCGACCATGATCTTCATGGGATTGAGGGTCTTCAAGGCCTTCCACAAGGACCCGAGCTGGATGAAGCGGTTCCAATGCACGAAAAATCCCACCGAGAACATGCCGATGAGATGCGAGAGCAGGACGGATGTCACGGCCAAGGCCAAGGTGAGATTGAGATCGCTGTTCGCAGAACGGAACAGCGGGATGAGCTCCTCCTTGCCTTCGGCCATGTGCCAAATGCCGATGGAACCGGTGCCCGGCATGAGCCCGAACCAATTGCAGGCCAGGATGAAGATGAAGGCCGTGCCGGCGATGGGCAGGAACTTGCGCGTCTTGGCGCGGTCCTGGGTCACGCGGTCGCCATATTCGAGCATGGTCTCGAGCAGGGTCTCGAGAAAGGCCTGGAGGCGGCTCGGGACGTCGGAAATATGCGAGCGCACATAGGCCGCCAGCGCCACAAGACACAGCATCACGAGCGTCGAATTGACGAGGGTATTGGTGATGGTGAACCCGGCTATCGTCGCGACCGGTTCGGCGGAAATGGGGATCATGCGGCAAAAATCTGAAACGCCGCAATCATAAGGCAAAAAGACGGACGTGGCAAGGGTGGTCAAAAAAAGCCCCCTGCCCGGAAGGGAGGGGGAAGTCAGCGCTGGGCGTCGACCCGGTGGAAGGCGCCGGCCTTGAGGCCGACATAGGTGACGCCGCGCGCATACGGTCGGATGGCGTCGATCTTGTCGAAACGCGGACCGGACACGCCGTCGATGACGATGCGCTGACCCTTGCCGTCGAAGACCAAGGCCATGAGCCGGCCATCGGGCAGGTAGCACATGCCGACGACCTGGCGGAAGGCACCGTTCCACACGTTCAGTCCGTCCACCACATAGCTGCGCTCCGAGCTTTGCACGCGCTCCTGCAGGCGCTGGAGCTTGCCCATCTTGCCTGGCAATGTGCCGGTCTCTTGGACCTTGGCGAGCTGTTCTTCCGTGAGGTCGAACTTTTCCTCTGCCGCCTCGGCCTCTTTCGCGAGGGCGATGAGGCGTTCCATGGCCTCAAGGTTCGAAAGCGTGCCGACATACGCATATCGCGTCTTGTCAGGCCCCCAGATCGGCTCCGAGTTCCCGAAACCGGAAAGATCGATGCCATGGAACCACGGTCCGGCCACCCCATCGACGCGCAGACGTCGCCTGTTGGTCTCCTCGTCCGTCTCTACGACATGGCGCGGTTCGCGGTCGTCCACCTCGATGGTCGGATAGAAGATGCGCTTTGCCTCTTCCAGGTCCTTGGCCTTGGCGGTCTGCACGACCTCGCCATGCACGACGAGGGACGCTTCCCCATCGAGCACATAGATCGTGCCCATGGTTTGCGGGAACTGGTCGTGCACGCACTGATCGAAAGAGAAGCGACCGTCCATGTTCGTCCCATTGAGATAATACTGTATCTCGCCATCCCTCTTTCGCGAGAACGCGGCGACGGCATGGCCGATGGGCAGGTACACGAGGTCGCTCACCTGGTCATACGGGATGGAGAACATGTCCTCCCTCCCCGTGGCGATATGCGACCAGTCCTTCTCCCTGTCGCTCACGGAGATGGCGAGCTCGCCTTGGGGCGAGACCTCGACATGCGTGTCTTGGCGCACGTGATGCTGGTTCTCGATCTTCCGATCGAAGCCCCCGCCTTCGGCGGGACGGAACATGACCACCGAGACCTTGCCCGCATCTTCCGCCAGATAGCCGAAGACGTTCAAGGCCTCATCAGGCGCCAACCATTCGCCGATGCCACCGAGTGCGGGATCATGCGATCCGTACGTGAACAAGACCCGATGCGTCGTACCTGACATCGCGACCTCCATATGTGTTGGGGAATGAGCAGGCCCGACGATAGAACAAAACCGCTCCCCTGGGAAGGGAGCGGTCTTGCATGTGGCGTGTCAGGCCATCACTTGTTCGAAACTGATGTGGTGGCCGTGGTCCTGGTCCTCGATATGGGCGATCCAGAGCAGGACGGCGAGCTCGGGATGCTGGGCCTTGATGACCGCGGCCGCGGAGATCAGGTCCGCGGCATGCGCGGCCTTCTCGGCATCGCGATCGGCGAAGGCGGCGCGGCCGCCATAGGCGCCGCAGTCCATGTGGTTCATGAGATGCACCTCGCTGATGCCATGCAGGCGCTTGGAAAGCTCGATCTGGCGCTGCGCGAAGGCCTGGAACTCGGGCTTGAGCAGGTTCTGGGCCGCGCCGGCGAAGGCCACGAGGTCGCAATCGCCGAGCATGTTGCGCTCTTCCATGAACTGTTTGATGTCCGGCCCGAAGCGGAAGTCCATGCAGTGCATGATGAGGGCGTTGCAGGTATGTGCCATAGGTATGAGTGGGGGTTCGTGAGAGTGATGCGTAAGAAAATGCGGCAGGGGCCGCGAGGGTCGGATCAACGGGGTCGACGGGTCGAGCCGTAGACGAGCTCGTACTCGGTGACGGTGCGGTCGTCCATGTGGGCGATCGAGCCGAGCACGTTGAGGGTGGGTCCGAACTTTTGCCGCAGGCAGGACGCCGCGTGCGCGATGTCCTGCCGGAGCGTGCGCAGCTCGTCGTCCGGGCCGGCGAAGGCCTTGGCGAGCTTGTACGCGCCGCACCCCGTGTGCGGCACCAGGATGACGTTCTCGATGCCGTGCAAGGAGATGGCCGTGGCCACGTCCTCGAGCAAGGCCTCTCGGCGCTCCGCCGTCCCGCGCGAGGCGAGATAGAAGCAGGCGCCGGGGACGCTCAAGTGGTCGAAGCGGATGTCCGGCTTGTCGAACAGGTACGCGACATGTTCGACGAGCTTGGCATAGCCCGAGACCGAGCCGCGCCAATCCATGCAGGTGATGACCGTGTGGTCACAACTTTTGGCGATGGCGCGTTGGGTCGAGGCGTCTCCCGCGCGGGTCTTGTTCGTCTGTGACGTCTTCGGCATCGATGACCTCCGGATCGGTTGCTGAAAGGGCGTTCCCGCAAAAAGCGGAAGACGGCAATATAGGCGACCCCCGAACGACTGTCAACCCTTCCCAAAAAAAATCGCCGCTAGATCGCCGCGGCGATCTGCCCGTCCTTGCGCAGGATGTCGCGCACTTGGCGCAATTTGAGCACGTAATGCATGGTCTCGAGCTTGAGACGCGAGCGGGAGAGCACGTGGAGGCGCTCCTTGGCGTCCAAGTTCTCTTCCCAGGCGGCCATGGCCTTCTTCACCCGCGCCGACCCGCCATTATAGGACGCCGCGATGTACTCATGGACGAGATCGGGATGGTCCGCGAGCTGGGCGGCCGTGCCTTTGGGCAATTGCGCGAGCAGATAATCGAGATAGGCCACCTCGGCCGTGATGGCATGGGCCGGCGTGCGCATGGCGGTGACGAAATCCTTGTTCAGCCCCAGGCCGGGAAAGCTCGACACGAAGGCATAGGTCTTGGGCATGAACTGCGCGATGCCCAAAGCCCCGACCTTGGAGCGCGAAAAGTCGTATGCATCCCCCTCGTTCGCGGCCACGGTCACGTAGAAACGTTCGAGCGAGGACTTGGCGCGCTGCCCGTTCACGCCTTGGTCGATATGCTCGATGGCCATGATGAGCTCGGTCAGCTCCGGGTCTATGACATCCGCCACGCGCTTGGTCGGCATGCTGCGCGAGGGCACGCCATGCAGCCGCAGCATGTCGAACACGTTCGTCACCTGTTGCGCGAGCCAGGCCTTGCCATAGGCGATCATCTCCGGCGTACGCAGGTCCGCGGAGAACGGCGTATAGACCTCGTCCTGCACCTCGTATCTCTTGTGTTTCTTGGTACTCGCCGCGGTCTCGGCATAGATGGGATAGCGTATGGCCACCACGATGCCTCCCTTGGCGCGGAACTCCGAATTGATGCCGTTCGAAGAGGACACGCGCACGTCATCGGCCTGTCCTTTGTCCGGGACGAGCTTGGTCCCGCGTTTCATCCCGCTCCAGGTGCGTATGTCATCCGTCGCCGGGTCCCAAATGGCCAAGGTAATATGCCTGTCATCCGGCTCGACGGTCGAGGTGCGAGGTTTTGCCGGCGTGTCAGCGTCCACCGCGGCCTGCAACAGGTCGCGGCCGCGGCGTATGGCCGACTTGAGCGGAAAGGGATCGAGCGGTGTCGGCAATACGTAGGGCGGTTCTTCGGACGTGGAGGTCGTGGGAGGCGTCGACGTGCTTGAGGTCGCGGCGGGGGTTCCCGGCGCCAATTCCTGCAAGGTCGGCGCATGCAGACCGGTCGAGGGTTGATAATAGGTCCCATCCGCCATGCGGAAGATGCCCGCGGGCAAGGATGCATCACCCTCGGCGGCCAAAGCGACGGCGGGAAAGGCCGAGACGACAAGGCAGCAGAGCGCGATCAGATGACGGGAGCTTCTCATGCCAAAACAGGGTAACCCGCTGTCGGACGCTTGGCCATATTATGGTACAGTATGCGTGAAATGACCCAACGAAAACTGCAGCAGACCTTCTTCCTGATCCTGCTCACCCTCGTGGGAGGCTTCGCGTTCTACATGTTCCTGCCTTTCCTCGGCACCGTGGTCCTTGCCGTGACCTTCGCCGTGGTCTTGCGACCCATCAACAAACGCTTGGCGGCCTTGCTCGGAGGGCGCAATGCCATCGCATCCCTCATCACCATGCTCATCGGCGGCATCCTCGTCTTGGGTCCCGTGGTGCTCTTTGGCCTGCGGATCTTCCAAGAAACGGCCGACCTCTATGCCAGCCTGTCCAGCGGCAATAGCTGGCTCGAGCACATGGCGAACGACATCGTGCTCAAGGAGATGCACCATCTCCTGCCCAGCCTGCGCATCGACGTGAACGACATCATGAAGCAGGGCGTGTCCTGGGTGGCCGGCAATGTCGGCGCTTTGTTCTCGGGCACCATCGGCTCCCTCATCCATTTCTTCGTCTTCGTCATCGCTTTGTATTTCACGCTCAAGGACGGCCAGCGCTTCAAGCATGCCCTCGTCCATTTCAGCCCTTTGCAGGACGAATACGACTATGAGATCTACGAGCGCCTGACCAAGGCCATGCGCTCCATCATGATGGGGTCCCTCCTCGTCGCCCTCATCCAAGGCGTGATGGCCGGCATCGGTATGTCGCTCTTCGGCGTGCCCAATGCGACCTTATGGGGCGGTGTCGCGGCCATCTGTTCGCTCGTGCCGGGCGTCGGCACGTCCATCGTGTGGATACCGGCCATCCTGTACGTGTATTCGACGGGTCAGCCCGCCATGGCGGCAGGTCTCGCCTTTTGGTCCATGACCATGGTCGGCCTCATCGACAATATCCTCAACCCCTACTTGGTGGGCCGCGGCGTGCGCATCCATCAGTTCTTCGTCCTCATGTCCGTGGTCTCGGGCATCGCGGTGTTCGGCCCGGCCGGTTTCATCTTCGGTCCCTTGCTCTTGTCACTGCTCTTCGCCCTTCTCGATATCTATCGGATCTTGGTGCTCAAAGAAAAAACGAAAAAGATCTCCTAACGCTTGCGGGAACGGACCCAGGCGACGATCCCTGGCGTGAGGGACACCGCGATGATGGCGAGGATGACCAAGGTGAAGTTCTTTTTGACGACCGGGATGGTGCCAAAGAAATAGCCGCCAAAGAGGAACAGGCTGACCCACGTGGCGCCTCCCGCGACATTGAAGATGAGGAAGTCGCGATACGGCATGCGCGCGACGCCCGCCACGAAGGGCGCGAGCGTGCGCATGATGGGCACGAAGCGCGCGAACACGATGGTCTTGCCGCCATGCGCGGCATAGAAGGCCTTGGCCTTTTCGAGATGTTCCTCGCGGATGAGATGGCGTTTGCCGGGACGATTGAAGAAGGCCACGCCGAGGTTATGCCCTATCCAATAATTGACCGTGTCGCCCAGGACGGCGGCGCCGAGCAAGAGGATGAAGGCGGCCCACAGGTCCAACCCGTCCACGGCCGCGAGCGCGCCGACCGCAAAAAGCAGGGAGTCTCCCGGCAGGAAAGGCGTCACGACCAGACCGGTCTCGCAAAACAGGACGGCGAAGAGGAAGGCATAGGTCCAGGCGCCGAAACGCGACGTGACATCGCCCAAGACGCGGTCGAGATGCAAAAAGATGTCGAGCAGGCGAAAGAGGTCCATGCGGGCATGGTGCCAAACAAGGCGCGGCCTGCCTAGGTGATATGAAAAAGCCGCGCATTACGCGCAGCAGAGGTAGAGGGTCCCCCGCGCATCGAGGGCGAAGGGGTAGTTGCCGAAGTGGCAGGCGAGGAGGAAGACCCCCGCGCCTCGGTCCGAGACCTTGCCGCGGATGCGTTGCAAGGCGTACTCGGTGCGCATGCCTTCGCGGAAGGCGTCGGCGCACCAGGCCGCGACGGGCTTGCGCATCGAGGACGAGAGCATGGTCTCGACCTTGGTCCGCATGTGATGCCAGGCGGGGTCGGCGTCGAAGGCCGCGAGATGCCGTGCGACGGCGTCGGCCGGCTCCCGCTCACGCAGGTCCACGAGGGACCGGGCGAAGGGCGTCAGGGACGCCATGTCGGGGACGGCCTTCGCGCCGACGAACTCGAGCGAATTGACCTCGGCCCACCAAATGCCCTGCGGCAAGGAAGGTCGAAGGACATTGTGCAAGGGGCGTCGCAGCACCGGTTTCCAGCCGATCTGCCGCGCGAGGAAATCCTGTACGGGCGTCCGTTCGACGCCCAGGGTGCCATCAGCCATATCATCCTCCTGTGAATGTGCCCCCACGGGTTGCGGGACGTCCCATTGCACCATGCGCAGGGACATGCGTCAACGGAGCCATCGGTCCTCGGGATGCGCGAGACGAAGCCATACGAAGGCCAGGCGTTCGAGGCAAGGCATGATGCGGGCATGGCGTTCGGCCGGCTCCGTGATCCAGGGCAGGCCGTTCCGGAAGGTCCAGGTATTGTGCAGGCGCTGTCCCAGCTCGCGGGCCATCCGCAGGTATGCGGATTGGCAGGCCTTTTTGCCATCCTCGATCGGCATGGCCTCGAGGTCGCGGCGGATGCGGCGGCTCGTGGCAAGGTCGAAAGGCGCGGCGAGCAGCGGCTTGAGGTCGACCTTTCCGGTCATATGCTCCCAGAGAAAGGACCTTTTGAGGCTTTGGACCTCTTCGTCCGCGACATCAAAGGCCACGTCGAGCAGTCTGGCGATCTCCTTTGCTTTAAGGATCTTGTCCGAACGTGCGGTGGATATATGGACGACGTCGCCCATGGGAACCTCCGTGCCGCGAAAATACACCATTTTTGTCCATTGGTCAACGGTTTTACAGACTGCCGCGTTCTGCTATGCTGCCGCCATGCAAAACGAATGGCGTGTCGAGGCCTACCCGGAGCGGGTCCGTTTGGACGTTTTTTTGGCGGAAATGCTCCCGGACATCAGCCGCAGCCGCATCGCCAAATTGCTCAAGGGCGGGGGCGGGTCGGTGAACGGCAAGGTCGCGAGCGTGCACACCTTCCTCAAGACCGGCGACCTGGTCCGCTTCGAGAACGCGGATACCGAACGGAAGCTCGCCCAGCAAGACACGCCTCCCCCGCCGCTCACTATCGTGGACGAAGCGCCGGACTATCTCGTCATCGACAAGCAGGTCGGCGTCCTGGCCCATGCCGATGCCAAGAACGAGCATGGCACCGTCGTGGACGCCGTCCTGGCCCATGACCCGTCCATCGCCAAGGTCGGTGAAGACCCGCAGCGCCCGGGCATCGTGCATCGCTTGGACAAGGACGTGAGCGGCCTCATGGTCGTGGCGCGGACGCAGAAAGGCTTTGACAGCCTCAAGGCCCAGTTCTCCCAGCATAAGACGGAAAAGGCCTATTTGGCCCTTGTCTACGGCGAGATCCCGAAGGACGAAGGCGACATCAAGTTCCGCATCGCCCGCTCCAAGACCAAGGGCCGCATGGCCGCGCGACCGGAACATGAGGACGAGGGCAAGGCCGCCTGGACGCATTACAAGGTGAAGCAACGCCACCGCAATGCCACCTTGGTCGAACTGCATATCATCTCGGGCCGCACCCATCAGATCCGCGCCCACATGCTGGCCATGAACCATCCCATCATCGGCGACCCGCTCTATACGCGCGCCGCCTTGGAACGCAATGTCAAAGCGCCTCGCATCATGCTGCAATGCGTGAGCCTGGCCTTCGATGACCCGGCCACGGGCGAACGCAAGCACTACGAACTGCCGCCCGTCCCCGAGTTCGCGACCTTGGCACGCGCCTTTTCCTGATATGGCCCCCCTCATCGTCATCACCGGTACCTCCGGCTCCGGCAAGTCCACCATCGTCAAACAGATGCTCGAACGCCATCTGGTGGACGCCGTGCGCTTCGTGACCTGCACCACCCGCCCGCCGCGGCCCGATGAGACGGATGGGACCAGCTATTGGTTCATGACCAAGGAAGCCTTTGAGAAGGACCTGGCGGCCAATGGCTTCTTCGAACATGCCGTGGTCTATAACCACTATTATGGCTCGTCCAAGCACAAATTGGAGGCCATGCTCGGCCAAGACAAGCCGGTCTTGGTCATCCTGGACGTGCAGGGTGCCGAGACCGTCCGCCACCTCTACCCCCAGACCAAGACCATCTTCATCGATGCCCCGGACGACATGCTTGAGCGGCGCCTCAAAGAACGCGAACCGGACCCCGAGGTCATTGCCGAGCGCCTGCGTCATATAGAGGAAGAGAGGCGCTTCAAACCCACGGCCGATGCCGTGGTAGAGAGCCTGGACGGGGCCTTGGAGGAGGCTATCGAGGCCACGGCCGAGGCCATAAGGGGGCTGTCTTGACAGAAAAGCCGAAAAAACGTAATCTTCCGCCACATACCCATATGGCCGACAACGCCAAATACCAGCCCCTGGCCGTCTCCGATGTCACTTCCGGCATGCAGATCCGCGTGCATCAGAAGATCAAAGAGACCAATACCAAGGGCGAAGAAAAGGAGCGCATCCAGGTCTTCGAAGGCCTGGTCCTCAATGTGCGCGGCGCCGGCATCCACCGCACCATGACGGTGCGCAAGGTCGCCGACGGCGTGGGCGTGGAGCGCATCTATCCCGTGTTCTCCCCCATCATCGACAAGCTCGAGCTGGTGCGCCGCTTCCAGACCTCCCGCAAGAACATCGGTTTCGTCCGCGAGCCCAAGGCCCGCCGCCTCCGCGAGATCAAGAAGGCGTAACGCTTTCCCAGACGATACGAAAACACCCCGCGAGGGGTGTTTTGCTGTCTATTTGAGCAGACCTTTGTCCTGATCGATCGACCCCGACTTGGCCTTCATCATGGCGAGCGGCGCGTCATAGGCGCTGCCGATGGGTTGTCCGAAGGTGTAGTTCACGTAAAAGGCCTCGGAGATATCGTCGACATGCTGGTTCCAGTTCTCTCCAAAGAGGTCACGGGCCACCGTCTCGCTTTGCACCCATTGCAGCACGCCGCCTTTCGCCACGAGATAGGTCTTGGGATCGGTCTGGAACTTCACGAGCTTGGTGCCGGGACGATAGGTGACGTTGCCGCCGATGGGGAGGAGGGACATCTGGTCCTGCGGGATGACCTTCACCTGGCTGAAATCGCCGTACCAGGTGAAATAGACCTTCTCGTTCGGGAACACGTAACGCTTGCCGTCGTTCGCGAAATAATACACGGCCGTGTCGCTCAAGGTCTTGGCATCATGGTCGTCGGGGATCTTGACCAGGTCGCCCACGGCGAGGCCTATGGAGAGCACCGGGGTGAAGGTCACCGTGCTGGTCACGCCGAAAGGCTGTCCGTTCACCAGGATGGAGAGGGTCGCCTGCCCCGGTTTGCTCGAGGCGATGCCGAAAGAGGCCGTGCCGAGGAGAAAGGTCTGCGCCTCTTTGGGCGTGATGGTGTCGAGCGGTCCGCGGTCCGAGACCACCGAGACCTTTTGGTATTTCATGGCGAGGCCGGCCTTGTCCTTGAGGCTCACCGTGACCTTGGCCGAGGACATGCCGTCGGCCTTGAGCGCGCTCTTGTCGAGGACGATCTTGCTTTGGGCGATGTCGGGCACGGGCGCGGTCTGCGCGAACGCGGCGGCGGGCGCGAGCAAGAGCCCCAGGAAAACAAAAGCGCGTATTCTCATACGCGCCAATGATAACAGCAAACGGGAACTAGACCAATGGTTTGAGGTATTTCGCGGTGAGCGAGCGTTTGGACTTCGCGACCTCCTCGGGCGTGCCCTCGGCCACGATCTCGCCGCCCTTTTGGCCGCCGTCCGGGCCCATGTCGATGACCCAATCCGCGCATTTCACCACGTCGAGGTTGTGCTCGATGACCAGGATGGTATTGCCCTTGTCCACCAAGGCCTGCAAGACGACGAGCAGGCGCTTGATGTCGTCCATGTGGAGGCCGGTCGTGGGCTCATCGAGGATATACAGGGTCTTGCCGGTCGCGCGACGCGAGAGCTCGGTAGACAATTTGACGCGCTGGGCCTCGCCGCCCGAGAGCGTGGTGGCCGGCTGGCCCAGGCGCACATAGCCGAGGCCGACCTCGTGCAGCACGGACAGCTTTTCATAGATGAGCGGCTGGTCCACGAAGAAGCGGCGCGCTTCCTCGACCGTCATGTCGAGGATGTCGGCGATGGTCTTGCCGCGATAATGGATCTCGAGCGCTTCCTTGTTGTAGCGCTTGCCGTGGCATTCCGAACATTCGACGTACACGTCGGGCAGGAACTGCATCTCGATCTGCACATAGCCGTCGCCCGAACAGGTCTCGCAGCGGCCGCCGCCCTTCACGTTGAACGAGAACTTGCCGGCATCATAGCCGCGCATCTTGGCCTCGGGGATCTCGGTGAACAGGTCGCGGATGGCCGTGAACACGCCGGTATACGTCGCCGGGTTGGAGCGCGGCGTGCGGCCGATGGGGCTTTGGTCCACGGACACGACCTTGTCGAGGTTCTCGATGCCCTCGATCTTCTTGTGCGCGCCGGGCAATTCCTTGGTGCCGTAAAAATGCGTCGAGAGCGAGCGGCCCAGGATATCGAGCACCAGGGTGGACTTGCCCGAGCCGGACACGCCCGTGACGCACACGAACTTGCCGAGCGGGATCTTGAGGTCCACGTCCTTGAGGTTGAACTCCGAGGCGCCTTTGACCGTGACGTTCTTGCCATTCCCCTTGCGGCGCTTGGCCGGCAGCTCGATCTTCTTCTTGCCCAGGAGATACGCGCCGGTCAACGATTCCTTGTTGCGCTTGATCTCGGCCAGGGTGCCCTCGGCCACGATCTCGCCGCCGTATTCGCCGGCGCCGGGGCCGATGTCCACGATGTGGTCGGCGGCCTCCATGACGGCATTGTCATGCTCGACCACGATGACGGTGTTGCCCAGGTCGCGCAGGCGCTTCATGGTCGTGATGAGCTTGTCATTGTCGCGGCTGTGCAAGCCGATGGAGGGCTCGTCCAGGATGTAGATGACGCCGGAGAGCTCGGAGCCGAGCTGCACGGCGAGCCGCACGCGCTGGGCCTCGCCGCCCGAGAGCGACATGGCGCCGCGGTCCAGGGTCAGATAGCCCAAGCCCACGTCCATCAAGTTGATGAGACGGCGTTTGACCTCGTTCGTGATCTGGTCGACGACCAAGCGCTCGCGTTCGGTGAAGCCATGCGGGTCCGCGACCTTGTTTTCCTTGAGACGCACGATCTTGGAGGGCTTGGCCCTGGTCTGTCCGCGGCCCAGGCCGTCGAAGAAGGCGAAACATTCCTCGAGCGAGAAGGCCACGAGCTCGGCGATGCCTTTGTCGGCCACGGTCACGAGCAAGGCCTCTTTGCGCAGGCGCTTGCCATTGCACTCCGGGCAGATGAGCACGCGCATGTACCCCTCGATCTCCTTTTGCACGTATTCGGAATCGGTCTGCCGGTATTTTTCCTCGAGCATGGCCAGGATGCCGCTGAAGGTCTGCGCCTTGCCATCCACGGTATAGACCTCGTCCTTGGTGCCGTCGAAGATGACATTGATGGCGGTCTTCGAGATCTTGCCCACGTCCTCATGGATGGAGAAACCGTGCTTCTTGCCGACCTCTTCGAGCAATTTGAGATGGGACGTCTGGTTGCCGGCGATGCGCGTCCACGGCTTGATGGCGCCTTGGGCGATGGTCAGGCGCTTGTTGGGGATGACGAGGTCGGGATCGAGCACGAGCTTGGTGCCGAGACCGGTGCAGGCCGGGCAGGCGCCATGCGGCGAGTTGAACGAAAAGAGCCGCGGCTCGAGCGGCGGCAACGAGATATTGCAATTGGCGCAGAACAAGGACTGCGAGAACAGGGTCTCGGCGAGGGTGTCCTCGTTCAGGACGAGGAGCAGACCATTGCCCAGGTCGAGCGCGGGCTTGAGGGTCTCGAGCAGGGCCTCGACCACGATGGAGCTGTTCTTCTCGATCTTGGAGACGACCACTTCGACGGTATGCGGCTTGGTCTTGTCCACCTTCACGCGCAGCATCTCGTCGAGGTCGACCAAGGTGCCGTCGAAACGCACTTCGCGATAGCCGGCGCGCTCGGCGGCTTGCAGGGTCATCTTATGTTCGCCCTTTTGTTCGCGCACCATGGGGGCGAGCAGGACGAGGTCCGCCTTCTTGCTCATGTCGAGCACCTTCTGCGCGATCTCGCGGGGCGTCTGCTCCATCACGAGGGCGCCGCAAGAGGGACAGTGCACGCGGCCGGCGCGCGAATACAGCAAACGGAAGAAATCGTAGATCTCGGTGACCGTACCGACGGTGGAACGCGGGTTGTGCGAGCAGGACTTTTGGTCGATGGCGACCGTGGGCGAGAGGCCCAGGATCTCGTCCACGTCCGGCTTGTCCTGCAGCTCCAGGAACTGCCGGGCATAGGACGACAGGCTCTCCATGTAGCGGCGCTGCCCCTCGGCATGGACGGTATCGAAGGCCAGGGACGATTTCCCCGAGCCCGAGAGGCCCGTCATGACGATCAACTTGTCCTTGGGCAGGTCGATCGAGACGTTCTTGAGGTTGTGTACGCGGGCGCCGCGTATGGAGATCTTGTTGTGGGAAGGCATGTGTATCGCGCGAAAACGGAGCCTACTAATGAGGTCGAGGCTATCACGTATCTCGGGGACTGGCAAGTCCTGAAGGTGCCGGTCTATTTCTCGCAATTGTACCCGCCCATCAAGAGCGTGCCCGGGCTGGGCGGCGCTTCGAAGGAGTTCAGATAGATGTTGCAGGCCACGGCCGCTGCTTGGTCGGAAATGATGGCGTCGAGGTCCGAGGCCTTCCACATGTCCGCCTCTTTGAACGGATATGGCACGCGCGTGCCGCCGCCGGGCGCCAACGAGGCGAAACTATTGGCCGGACGGAGCTGGGGCTGCTGCTTGCCGCCGCAGAAAACGGCGTTCCGGGGATCGGACCCGTTGGAATACCCTTCGAAATATTTCGAACCATCGTTCCCGCAATCCGACTTGCGCACGATGAGGGTGTCGGAGCCTGACGACGCGCAGTCGACGCCGTTCACGATGGAATTGCCCAAGGCCGTCGCGACCTGGGTCCAGGATTTGTCGAGCTTTTCGCCTGACTTATACCCGGCGATGGTCTCCTTATAGAGGGAGCAGATATTGTTGTATTCCACCGCGAGGACGAAGCCGCGCAAGCCGCCATTGCCGTTGTCGCATTTCGGTTTTGCCTTGGCGAGGTCCTGCTTGGTGATGGAGAAGGAATAGCTCGCGACCCCGGTGGGAACGTCGGCCGTTCCTTGGATCTGGCTTTTCTCGATGACGACGGGCTCGCCGAACAAATTGTTCTTGATGACGTCGCGGGACCCTTTGTTGTCCTCTATCCAATTACAGACCGGAAGCAGGGTGATCCTGGTGGGATAGATCTTGCTGTCCCAACGGATATCCCCGGCCAGGATGGCCTTCACGCAGATGGAGGTGTCGGTCTTGCCCAGGCAGTCGGGACGGCCGCTGGCGCAGGACGCACAGATCTGGGACTTGAGCGGACACGAGCTCCCTTGGCAGGCGCGCGCGATGTCCTTGGGCAAGTACCATTTGCCGCACAGGGTCTGTTCGACCGTCTTGTCATAGGTCAGGGCGCCCGGGTCCTGGGGCAGGGTATTGCCGGAGAGATCGGCGAACTGGCCGCCTTTCTTATAATCGCTGCACATCGAATTGAGGCTGAACTGGCTTTGGCTGATCATGTAGACCGTCAATTTGTTCACGTCGAGGATGTTCCGGTTCACGGCCCCGAGCAGGGTCTGCGCGCCGAAGAGGAGGACCAGGCCCACCGTCGCATTGATCATGTCCTCCTTGGCCTGGCCGATGGTCCCCGCCGAGGCGCCGAGCACGTATTTGAAACCAGCGACCACGAACATGATGGCGGCCACGACCATGGAGATGCTCAAGGCGTAGTTGAACATGAGCGGGATGTAGTTGCGCAGCCCGCTGACCTCGGAGACGCCGAGCACCGGCGACGAGAGCTTGATGGTGGGCTCGGGCGCGATGCAGCGGCCCAACTTGCCCGCGCAGTCGCCGTTCACATTGCCCGCGAAGGTCCCTTTCTGGTCCGAACATTCTTCGGGCGTGAAGCAGAGCGCGTTCTTGAAACGCGTCGGCGGCGCGCTCACCTGTTGCCCGAGCACCCCGACGCCTGAAGAGGTGTCTATCTCGCCGCCCAGCTTTTTGCAGGCGGTGACACACGTGGCGTAATCCTGGCCCGGACCGTTCCGGGCGATCTTGTCGCCGATCTTGCAATAGCAGTCCGCGACATAATAGGTCGGCTTGCCGGCACAATCGACCGAGCGCACCTCGCCCTCGCCATTGGACCCGATGGCCGGCGTCTTCACCTTGGCGCAGCAATCCCCGTACTTGGTATAGCCTTCGGAACAGCCGGAGAGCCCCTTGCTCTCATCGATGACCCCGCTCGTGCCCGCCTTCAGCTTGCCGCGGCTGCAGCAGGTGACCTGCAAGATATTGTCGGTGCATCCGCCGATCTCCTGTTCCCCATCGTCGCAGGTGACGCGGCAGGTCGCGTTCAACTTGGGGTCATTGCATTGCGCCTCGGTGAACGCGAAGACCGCGTTGGGCAGCAACATGCCGCAAGAAAGGAGGATGAACAGGACGCGCGTGAACGGATGGTATCGCATATCAGGGAGCCGCGCGGGAGGCCTCTTGGACGATGAAGGCGAAGGTCGCGTCATCCATCGCGCCTTGTATGGGCACGCCATTGAAGAAGAAGGACGGCGTCCCCACGAGACCGAGGGACTCGGCATCGTCCAAGGAGGCTTGAACCTCGTCCTTCACCTGGGTCGAGGCGATGCAGACATCATAGGTCTTGAGGTCGGCGCCCACTTGCGAAGCATACCCGCGCAGGGCCGCCGGGTCTTGCGCGTCCTGATGCGCGAACAACAGGGCGTGATATCTCCAAAAACGTTTCGCATCCCCTTGCTTCCAGACGCAGCGCGCCGCGATGGCCGCATCCTCGGCCGCCGGATGCAGGTCGGTGATGGGCAGGTCTCGCAACATCAGATACACGTCATCGGGATGTTCGTTCACATAGTGCTGGACCACGGGCTCGACCTGGCGGCAGAACGGGCAGCCATAGTCCAAGAACTCCACGATGCGCACCTTGGCTCGTGGGTTGCCTAAGGTCGGCCGGTTCGGCGCTTCGATGCGCGAGGGGTCGAAAGTCCCCTGCTCCGCGGCCTTTTGCGCGAAGATGCGCGAGATGCTGGCCTTGTTCTTGTCTTGGTCGAGCTTGGCCTTCACGTTCTCGATGCCCTGGGTCTTGAACTGATAGGTGAAGGACACGACCAAATAGGTGAAATAGCCCAGATAGGCCAAAAGCGCGGCGCCCGCGATGAGAAGCGCGATGCCCCAGGGGCGCTTATACCAAGAGGTACCGACGGTCGGCATGGGGCCAGTGTAGCATGGCCGGCTTCCCTTGACGCGGGCCAAAACCGAGGCTACCCTCCCACTACTATATGCGGAGCCTCATCCTGCCCATCATCCAGATCGTCATCTCGGTCCTGCTCGTCGCGGCCATCCTGCTGCAGCAGCGCGGGGCCGGCCTGGGCGCGGCCTTCGGCGGCGCGGGCGATGTCTTCCGCACCAAGCGCGGCATCGAAAAGATCCTGTTCTACGCGACCATCGGTCTCTCCGTGCTGTTCTTCGCCTCGGCGATCGTGACGGCCGCCTTCGGCTAAAGGCCGTCCTCGACGGGTCCTCACGGGACCTGTCATCATCTCCATATGCCCCTGCAACCCCTGTTCGACCGGTTGCGAGCGCTCAAGAAGCGCGTCTTTTTTTGGCTGCCCGATGAGGAGACCGGCGGCGAAAGCTCCCCCGACCATCTGCATGATCACAGCCTGGTCCTGGCCGTGGTCTCGCCCGAACGCGTGCCGCGCTGGAAGCAGGTGCGCTATGCCTTGCGCGTGTTCTCGGACAAGGAACGCCGTGTCCTGCTCGCGACCGGCGCGGTCGCGGCCCTCTCCTTGGGCATCGCGGGCTTTTGGTACTTCCATGAGAGCACGGCCGTGGTGCCTGCCGTGGGCGGCACCTTCACCGAGGCCTTGGCCGGCCAGCCCAAATACCTCAATCCCATCGATTCCGTGGCCAATGACGTGGACAGCGACATCGTGAAGCTCCTCTACTCCGGCCTGTTCCGCTATCAGGGGAGCGACATCATCCCGGACCTCGCCGAAAGCTATACCTGGTCCGATGATGGCAAGGTCCTCAGGGTCAAATTGCGACAAGACGCCCGCTTCCACGACGGCATGCCGGTCACGTCCGAGGACGTGCGCTTCACCTTCGCCTCGGTGCAAGACCCGGACCGCAAGAGCCCCATGCTCCCCCGCTATCGCGGCATGGCGATATCGACCGACGGCGACGACACCGTCATCTTCACGCTCGACCATCCGGACGTGAACCTGCTCGGTCGGCTCACCCTCGGCGTCCTGCCCTCGCATCTGTGGGCCGACGTGCCGACCACGAACGTGCGCTTGTCCGACCTCAACGTGAAACCCATCGGCTCCGGCCCCTATCGCGTGCGTTCGTTCACGCGCGAGAGCACCGGCCTCATCCGCTCCTACACCCTCGAACGCTTCGAGCAGTATTACGGCGCCAAACCGAACATCCCGACCATCACCTTGCAGTTCTTCCCGGACAGGCCGAGCGCCCTCGCCGCCTTCCGCGATGACCAGGTGGATGCCGTGGCCTTCGTCTCGACGCTCGACGCGGGCAAGCTCGTGAACTCGACGCGCAAACAGCGCGTCCGTCTCGAACTGCCCGAGGAATCCGTCGCCTTCTTCAATGTCAAAAACCCCGTGCTTGCCGGCAAGGACGTGCGCAAGGCCCTGCTCCTCTCCATAGACCGCGCCGATCTCGTGGCCGCCTTGCACGATGACGCGGAACCCATCTACGGCCCCTTCCCCTTCGCGTCGGTGACCTCGACCGGCAATGATCTCGAGACCGCGCGTACCCTCCTCACCAATGCGGGATGGGTCCTGCCGGCCGATGGCAGCGTGCGCGTGAAGCAAGGCAAACCCGCGAGCAAGGGCAGCGCGACCACGACGGCGCAAGAACTGGACCTCACCATTTCCGTCCCGGTGGAACCCGATCTCATCGCCATGGCCGAGGCCTTGAAGCGCCGCTGGTCGCTCTTGGGCGCCAAGGTCACGGTGGACGCGCATCCGCTCGACGAGGTGGTGCATGCCTCCATGCGCGACCGCGACCATGCCATGATCACCCTGCTGAACGTCTTCCTCGGACCGGAAGAGGACATCTTCCCCTTTTGGTGGAGCGGGCAGGCCGTGGAACAAGGCTTGAACATTTCGGGCCTGTCCGATCGCTCGCTCGATGCCGCGCTCGAAGGCCTGCACGATGCCACCTCGACCGAGGCCCTGGCCGCCGCGCGCATCCAGGCCACCGCCCTCATCAACGACTCCGCGGCGGCCGCCTTCCTGGTGCGCCCGCTCTACAACTATCTCCTCGCCTCCGACGTCAAAGGCATGCCCGATCACATGGTCCTCGCGTCGCCGGCCGAGCGCTATCAAGGCCTCTCGGACTGGTATCGCAAGACGGTGCGCCGTTGGAAGTAGGTATCTTGCCGCGGAGCCCGGAACGTGCTATCACGGGGCGGCACCTTTGATGCGCATCACGCAGGAGGGACCCTCAATGGACACCGTGTTTTCCGTCGGCCTGACCATCGCCGTGGTCGGCGCCTTCGTCTGGGCCTATCTCTGGCTCGTCCGATCGGCACGCAAGGACCGAGAGGCCGTCTTGCTCGCCCTCGTCCGCGGGCCGATGACCGTCACCGCCCTGATGAACAGGCTCGGGCCGAACACCGACCGCCACACCTTCATGACCCGCCTCCGGAACATGGAAGCGGATGGTCTCATCGCCCGAAGCCACACGGCGGGCGGCACCGTCTACTATCTCGACGAAAAGGGCGAGATGGCCGCCTGGCGCGTGAAAGATGCGCAGCTCGGGCCTAAAAAGCCCAACCAAACTTGACCCCACCCTTCGCGAAGGGCGCGGGTCTTTTTTTGCGCGCAAAAAAACCGTCCAAAGGGACGGTGAGATCAACGGACGGCGAGCGACATCCCCGCGAACTCGAGGTTGTTCGGTCGGATGACGACCTTCTTGGCCTGGCTCTTCTCGACATGTCCGGCCACGAAAGGCTGGAACGGCTGATCGGGCAATGCCGCCCATCGCGCGAACAAGCGGTTGACGCAACGCGGGTTCACGATGAGGGCGAAGCCCGCGCCCATGTTGAGATTGCCGTATGCCTCCATGTCGTCGATAGGCCCATGCTCTTGCAGGAAGCCGAAGATCGGGAGCGGGGGCGGCAAGGTCTCGATCACGTAGGCGTAGTTGGGTACGGCGCGCATCAGCTTGCGCCAGCCATGCCCCGTGATATTGATGGCGTAATGGACATCGATGGCCGCGTCGAAGGCGCGCGACATGAGGGCGGTCTCGACGAAGAGGCCGTAGATGAAGGTGGGATCGAGCAGGGTCTCGCCATAGGTGCGGCCGTCCGGCAGCTCGGTGAGATAGCCCTTGGGCAATTTCTCGGCGATGCGCCGCGCGAGCGTGAGGCCGTTCGCGTGTATGCCGGAGCTCGGCAGCAGCACGATGGCATCGCCCTCGCGGATGTCGCCGCGGATGAGGCGTCCCTTGGGCGAGACGATGCCCATGGCCGAACCGCTTAAGACCGCCGCGTTGGGAGCGACGATGCCTTTCAAGGTCGGGGTCTCGCCCCCGCCCCAGACGCAGAAGGCGAGATCGCAGGCGCGTTTCCACCCATTGATGAGGTCGGCCAGGCGCGTCTCGTCCTTGAACCAATCGGAAGACCCGACCGCAAGATGCATGGCGCACGAGATCGGCATTGCCCCGACCGTGATCAGATCGTTCACGATCATGGCGACCGTGTCCTGCGCGATATGGTCGTAATACGACTTGCCCGTGAGCGCGTACATCGCGTCGGCGACCAGGTTCTTGGTGCCGAGGCCTTCCTCGACATGGGCCAGGTAGCCGTCGCGCGTGGCAACGAGATAGGCGCTTTCGCCGCGCGTCCCATGCACTTCTTCCATGCCGAGCCGGCGGATGTTCCGCGCCGTCTCGCGTCCCGCCATTTGGGCGGCGATCTTGAACGGGTCCATGGCGTCATACTCGACGCCCACGCCCGCATACGTCATCGGCTTGTCCTCTTCCGTCATCACGTCCTCCTTTTGTAACGAACGTCGCGGGAATATAGCAATTCCAAGGCAAAAGTCAATCCATCCGCCCATGACGCCTTCTTGACGGACATGCCGTTCCGAGGCATGATTGCCGCACATTTTAGGCAAGGGCGAGTGGCGGAACTGGTAGACGCACTAGCTTCAGGAGCTAGCGATCGCAAGGTCATGAGAGTTCGAGTCTCTCCTCGCCCACCATGGAAAGGCGGCCCCTCCGGGGCTGTCTTTTTTTGCCAAGACTTGCTAGCCTGTCGCCGCACCTTTCATGGAGGGAACATGTACTACCCCGAAACGCCGCTCCAATGGGCCATCCTCATTGGGGCCCTCGTCGCTTTGTCCGCCTTCGTCCTCATCCGCGAGCTCCGTCGGCGTAAGAAACGAGAAGTTGACGATGCACATGTCCAGGGCCGCAAGGCCGGCGAGGCCGAAAGCCTCTTGGCAGAAAAAACCAAAAGGGACCAGCTTGTCTCCGACTGGCGAACGGCCTTGGACGCCTTCGTCGAGGCATATACCGACAAGGTCCAAGACATCGCCGCGAGCGATAGCACGCACATCGTGTACGGCTGCCAAGACGCCGTGATGAACAGCGCGGACTTCTGGTCCATCCAAGCGCGGCTCGACACGGATGACGAACGCGGTCGCCAAAGCGGCATACGCGGCATGGGGAATCGCTTGGACGACATCCGCAAGGCCATGGAAAGGCTGGACCCAGAAAACACCGTCCCCGTCATGCGCGCCGCTCCGCCCGTCGACCTTGAGCGCTTGGACGACAGCTATGACAAGCTCCGTCTGCGCATCCCGCAGGCAAAAGAGGCCGTGAGCGCTTTGGCACTCGACCATGCGCCGCTCCTCAAAGCGGCCTGCCAACAGTTGGAACGCGCCTCGGTCCTGCTGCCGCTCGCGGATTGCGACCGACAAAGCGCCGAGGCCTTTCCCGAGGACGAGGTCCTGCGCCGCCATTTCGCGGCGTCGGCCGCGCAAAAGCTCCAGCTCGCGCATGATGGGCTGGACGAGGTGGAGCGGGCCCTGGCACGCTCCGAGGCCCATCGCCGGAACACCGCGCGCGGCCTCGAGCGATATGCCTTCCTCCTTGGCCATACCACGCCGGTCGTCGGCTTTTCGGCCAAAGACCCGACGGACGCGAAAGAGGCCTATCACCTCGATCGAGCACGAAAGCTCTTTGACCTGGCCGAAGATCGGGCAAAGGCCGTCCAAGCCGAGACCCTCGCAAAGGACAAGGACTGGGGCGCGCTCGACCGCCGCATCTGGCATGCCATACATGAGCTCGAGCTGGCCTTTTGGCTCAAGGAAGGCAAAGCCCCCGTTCCCAACGAGACATCGGTGACATCCGAGGCCTCCCCTGCCGCCTAAAATGGCGGTTTTTTATTTTTTCGCTTAACCATGCGGACTTTTGACAGTTATACGTTTTTCGTGTATTCTATCTCTAGATAGTTTGACTGTCGTCGCAGATCTGCCCTGAACAGAGCGCATTCCGACGATCGTGAAACTCCCTCGCAGCCGCACGCTCGAGGATCAGTCACATCCATCTAAATAGTCAGTAATCCAAGTTTTTTGTGGTTATGGAACCCATCAATACCAATCCCCCGACGCCCAACGGCACCGGCGGCGCTTCGCATCCGCGTGGCCCCCGTCGTCCGTTCTTCCGGCCGCGTCGGCCCTTCAACGGCCCCAAGCCGCAGCAGGAAGGGACCCCGGTCGAAGCGTCGACCTCCATCATACAGAAGGCCATCGCCAAGAACGGCAAACGCGATGACCGCCCGGGCCAGCCCGACGTGAAGGCCATGAGCCTCCAAGAGGGCTTCGCCAAGGAAGAGGGCCCCAAGGCCTCCCCGGCCCCACGCCGAGAGGATGCCGAACGCGGCAAGTCCGGCCGAGGCAAGCGCGGTCGCGACCGTGGCCGCATGGGCGGCGCCTTTTCGAGCCCGGCCCGCATGCACACCTTCAAGAACAAGCCGCAGCACAAGACCGGCTCGGACAAGGACGTCCTTTCGGCCGGTCCGGACGAGCGCCTCAAGGTCATCGTCATCGGCGGCAATGAGGAGGTCGGCCGCAACATGACCATGCTCGAGTATGGCAATGACATCATCCTCATCGACATGGGCCTCATGTTCCCGGACGATGACATGCCGGGCGTGGACTACATCATCCCCAACATCTCCTGCCTCAAGGGCAAGGAGAAGAACGTGCGCGGCGTCATCATCACGCATGCCCACTACGACCATATCGGCGGCATCTCGCACCTCTCGCCCCGCCTGGGCAATCCCCCGATCTTCACCACCGACCTCACGGCCGCCATCATCCGCAAACGCCATGAGGACCACAAGGACCAAGGCCCGTTGCGCCTGAACATCGTCAAGTTCGACGATGTCATCCAGCTCGGCGCCTTCAAGGTGGAGTTCTTCGGCGTCGCCCACTCGATGTTGAACTCGATGGGCGTCATCGTGACCACGCCTTGCGGCATCATCGTGCACACCGGCGACTTCAAGCTCGAGACCGGCCCCCAGGCCCAATCCGTCCAAGAGACGGAGAAGATCAAGGGGCTGGCGGACCGCAACGTGCTCGCCCTTCTGATCGACTCGACGAACGCCACGGCCCCCGGCCGCCAGATCGGCGAACGCGAGATCCAGCACAATATCGACGAGATCATCGCCAAGGCCACGGGCAAGATCATCATCGGCACCTTCGCCTCCATGATCTCGCGCATCCAGCAGATCATCTGGGCCTGCGAACGGCAGGGCCGCAAGGTCGCCGTCGAGGGCTTCTCGATGCGCTCCAACATCCTCATCGCCCAGGAGCTGGGCTACATGAAGATGGCCAAGGGCACCATGATCGAGAGCAAGATGATCAACAAGTACAAGCCGGAGCAGGTGGCCGTCATCTGCACGGGCGCCCAGGGTGAGGAACGCGCCGCGCTCATGCGCATCGCGAACCATGACCATCCCTTCGTGAAGATCGAACCGGGCGACACCGTGGTGTTCTCGTCCTCGGTCATTCCCGGCAACGAACGCTCGGTGCAGCGCGTGAAGGACACCCTGTACCGCGAGGGCGCCAAGGTCGTGCATTACCAGATGATGGACGTGCATGCCGGCGGGCACGCCAAGCAAGAGGATCTGGTCGAGATGCACCAGTGGATCAAACCCAAGTATCTCGTGCCCATCGAGGGTCACTACTCCTTCCTCTGCGAGCATGCCAATGCCGCCGAACGCGCCGGCTTCCCGCGCGACAGGATCTTCATCGCCGACAATGGCCAGATCATGGAGTTCGACAAGCAAGGGAACGGCCAGCTGACCAATAAGAAGGTCCCGACGGAGTTCGTCTTCGTCGACGGCCAGACGGTCGGCGACACCAATCACATCATCTTGCGCGACCGCAAGGAGCTGGCCGACGACGGCATCGTCGTGGTCATCGCGGTCGTGTCGCTCCGCACCGGCAAATTGCTCAACATGCCCGACATCATCGGCCGCGGCTTCCTCTACATGAAGGAGCACATGGAGCTCATCGGGCAGGCCCGCCGCCGTGTGGCCGGCGTCCTCAAGGACGACGATCCGCGTTCCGGCGCCAATGCCCCGTACCTCAAGGACAAGATCCGCGAGGAGCTCGGCAGCTTCCTGTTCCAGAAGACGCAGCGCCAGCCGATGATCCTGCCCATCATCGTGGAGGTCTAAAGAGATATGAAAAGCCCCGCTCACATGAGCGGGGTTTGCGTTATGACGAGGCGGGTCTTGGCTTCGCCGGGCGTGACGAGACATAGCTCAACCACGTGGCCGAGCCGAAGGAGAGGGCCGCGCCGGCCAAACGGTCATAGGAGAGATACTCCCCCATCAGGAACCAGGCGCCGATGATGGCGGCCATCACCTGCGAGGCATTGAGCACGCTCGCGACCTCGATGCGCAGATTGTCGAAGGTATAGATGTTGCATACGTATGTGAGCGCTCCCGCCGTGGCGAAGATGGCGAGGAGGAACGCGTCGCGTCCGACGATGTCGGTGCCCGCGAACGGCGGGCGACCGTTCGCGACGCAGAGGGCCGCGCCGCCGAGGGCGTACACGAGGCCGTACCAGAAGACCCGATCGACCGGTCCGCCCTCGCTCGTGGAGAGGAGGTCGAACCCGGCCCCCGTGAACGCGACCGAGCCCAGGCTCCAGGCGAAGCCCGCCCAGTTCATGTCCCCATGCCAGGGCTGTAGGGCCAGGACCGCCCCGGCCACGACGCCGAGCAAGGCCCAACGGGCGGAGCGACGCACCCGCTTCTTATGCACGACGCGCTGGATGAGGAAGTTCCCGAGCGGGGACGTGGTGAGCACGACCATGGTCAGGTCGACGCCCCAGGCGCGCATGGCCTGATAATACGTCCACGTGGCGCCGCCCAAGAGGAGCGCGCTCGCGAGGAGGCGCCAGCCGGGCAGACGCGGCCGCAGGTGCAGGAGCACGAGCGCGCCGATGACCGCGAACAGGCCGCGGACCAGGAGCATCTCCTCGGTCCGATAGACCTTGAGGAAACTGACGAGGGGCGATGCGATGCCGGTGCAGACGCATCCGCCCAGAGCCGCAAACACGCCGGTGCGCGGGCTTTTCATGGCCTCTGTCCTTGCCCGCATGCGGGCAGCAAGGGTGGAAGTTCGAAAGTACTGGCAGTCACGTTACCTGCCGTCTGAAAATGGAACAAGCCCGACATCAAAAGCCCTCCCGTTGCCGGAAGGGCTTTCCTCCTGTCCGTCGAGACTACTTATTGTTGGGGGACCCGGGGGTCGGCATGGTGTACGGCATGCCGTTTGTCGTCGGCATGGCGCCGGAGGGCGCGACGGCCGGCTTGTTCATGGCGTCCATCTTCTCCGAGAGCGCGGTCATCTTGAGCGATAGGTCGCTCAGACGCAGCTCCAGGTGGTTGAAGTCGCCGCTCTGGTTGGCATAGTCGGAATCGATCTTGTAATAGGTCACGAGCGACCCGACGCAGCACAGGATGATCAGCGCGATGATGAGCGCCGACAGATGTTTGTGGTCCGCGGACAAGGTCTTTGACGATGCCGGCGGGGCCTTACGATGGAGAGGCATACGAACGAATGAGCGGAAAGATGTTAGTGTTCGAAGGAAGTATACCATACGCGTCCGCGCTTTTGCGCTTTTGTCGCGGGTCAGGCACCCTTGCACGGTATGTCAGACCTCCTGTTCTCCGGCGTCCAGCCGACCAATAATGTCCACCTCGGCAACTATATCGGGGCGCTCAAGCAGTGGGTGGAACTGCAGCATCGCTATCGCTGCCTGTTCTGCATCGTGGACCTGCATGCCCTCACCGTGCCGCAAGACCCCAAGGCCCTGCGCGCGAACATCCTGGACGTGGCCGCGACCTATCTCGCCGTGGGCATAGACCCGGCGCGTTGCACCCTGTTCGTGCAAAGCGAGGTGCCGGCGCATGCCGAGCTTGCCTGGCTGCTCTCGACCATCACCAAGATCTCCGAGCTCGAGCGCATGACCCAGTTCAAGGACAAGGCCAAGAAGCGCGGCGAGAACGTGGGCGTGGGGCTGTTCACCTATCCGGCGCTGATGGCGGCCGACATCCTGCTCTATGACACCACCGTGGTGCCCGTGGGCGAGGACCAGGTACAACATCTCGAACTGACGCGCACGCTCGCGCGGCGTTTCAATGAGCAGTTCGGCGAGACCTTCGTGGTACCGCAGACCCTCGTGCAAAAGACCGGGGCGCGCATCATGGGCCTCGACGATCCAACGGGCAAGATGTCCAAGAGCGCCTCATCCGCCTACAACTACATCGCGCTTGCCGACGAACCGGACGTCATTCGCAAGAAACTGCTCAAGGCCGTGACCGATACCGAAGGCGGTGTGGTCTATGATCCGAGCAACAAGCCTGCCGTCGCCAATCTCCTGACCATCTACCACCATGCCACGGGCAAGAGCATGAAGGAGATCGAGGCCGAATACGCGGGCAAGGGCTATGGCGACTTCAAGAAAGGGCTGGCCGAGGCCGTCATCGCCATGCTCGCGCCCATCCAGGCGAAACTGAAGGAGTATCGCGATGACCCGGGCGAGCTCGCGCGCATCCTCGACAGGGGCCGCGCCACGGCCGATGCGCTCGCCGAGAAGAAATTGAAAGAGGCGAAGGACCGGATGGGTTTGGGGCGATAGGATGGGAAATATATAGGGAGGTCCTTCACGCCGCTTTATATTGCGTTCAGGAACCGTTTTTTTACTTTTTCGTATAGACCCAGGTGCCGTCCCAGTCCGCAGGAGGCGGCTCTTTGATGAAATGTTGGGCGCGTTCGCGCAAGAGCTTCGAGGGCCCGTCCTCGGGGCGCGCGGCGAGGATGTCGGCGCAGCGTGTTTCCGCGCCGGTGAAATCCTTGGCGAGATAGGCCTCGAAAGCGCCGGTGAAATCCGCGGAGAGCTTCCGCTGCCATTCTGCCGCCAGGGTCGCGCGCGCCATGACCTCGTGTATGTGCACGGGTTCCTTCTTGCCTTTGACCGCGACCTTGTCGAGGCGGCGGAGGACGAAGTCCTCCCCCAGTTCGCCCTTCACTTCTTCGGTCACGATGATGCCCACGTTGTATTGACGGGTCAGCGCCTCGAGGCGTGAGGCGAGGTTCACGCTGTCCCCGATCACGGTGTACTCGAAACGCTGCGCGCCGCCCACGTTCCCCACGATCATGTCGCCCGTGTTCACGCCGACCCCGATGCCGATGTCCACGTCGCCGAAGAGCTTGCCGCGGTTCATCTCGACGAGGGCGTTCTGCATGTCGAGCGCGGTCTCCACGGCGCGGCGTGCATGGTCTTTTTGCTCGAGCGGCGCGTTCCAAAAGGCCATGACCGCGTCGCCGATGTATTTGTCGAGCACGCCCTCATGCTGGAACACGATGTCCGTCATGCGCGTGAGATAGGTGTTGAGCGTCTTGACCAAGGTGTCCGGGTCGAGCTTCTCGGAAATGCCCGTGAAGCCGCGTATGTCGGAAAAGAGCACGGTCATGCGGCGGCGCTCCCCGCCCAACTTGAGCTTGGACGGGTCCTTCATGATGGCATCGACCACGGAACGGGAGACGTATTGCGTGAACGCGCGTTTGACCTGCCGCCTTTCGCTGTCGGCGCTCAGACGTCTTTCGACCGTGGCCGCGCCATAGGAGAGGAACAGGACGAGGATGGGCCAGGAGAGACCGAGGATGAGCCCTTGGTCGAACAGGGTGAACGCCGCGATGGCGGTGGCGAGAAGCGCGCCCGCCAAGGCGAGCACGGCCCATCGCGTCTTGAAACGCCCGGCGGCGAGACCCGCGAACGCGCCGAGCAGGACGAGGAGGAGGGCCGTCTGCCACCCGGGAAGCGGTTCGAGCCATCGGTCCTGCAGCACGGTGTCCATGGCCGAGGCATGGATCTCGACGCCGGGCATATGCGTGCCATAGGACGTGGGCACGAGCTGATCATCATGCAGGTCCACGGCCGTGGCGCCGACGAAGACGATGCCGCCGGCAAGGGCCGAGAGGTCGGCCGTGCCTTTGGCCACGTCCACGGCGGAGAGCATGCGGAAGCCGTGGAGAGGTTCGCCCGGATAATTGACGCGCAAGAGCCCCTTGTCGAGCCGCGCCGACCCGGGGTCCTCGCCATCAAGCCGCAAAGCCTGCGCCGCGAAGGACGGGGCCACGCTCCCATCGGGAAGGGCGGTGGACAGGAGATATCTTCGCACGACCCCGTCATCCTCCGGCGGCACGTTCACGAACCCCACGGCCGCGGCGGCCGCGGCGAGCGCGGGCAAAGGCGGCAGGGTCTTTTTGTCCGCGTCGATACGCGAGGGCAGCACGACATTGCCCGCCTCGCGCAGGGCGGTCGCCAGTTCGAGATCATCCACGGTCTCCGATGGTTCGGAGAAGTTCACGTCATAGGCCACGACCTTGACCCCGGCCTTGTGCAAGTTGCGGATGATGTCGGCATGCACGCGTCGCGGCCAGGGCCAACGTCCCAATTGCAGGATGGACGAATCGTCAATGGCCACCACGGCGATGCGCGGGCTCGACGCATGCTGCAAGAACAACCTGTCGGTGATGCGTTCGCTCCAGCCTTGGAACAGGCCATTGGCCTGGCCGGCGGCGCCTATGAGGCCGATGAGGGCGCCGAGAAGGACGGGACGCAGGACCGAAGGGAGGCGTGGCATATCAAGGGGTTGTGGAGGTCGCGGCAGGCGCCGCCGGGGCTTGATCGTTCACGTGCATGGTGCCCGTGGGCGGCTGCAGGGCCGTGGCGAGCCGTATGCGCAAGCCCGCCTCGCGCGATTTCACGACATGCAATTTGGAACGCACCGCGGCCAGGCGTTCCGGCGACGCGCCGGCGGGCGTCCTGTCCATCTCGCGTTCCACGTTGGCGATGCCGTCGCGCGCCGCGTCCAGACCGTTCGAGGCATCATCGAGCGACGAGGCGGCGATGAGCTTGTCCGCCTCGTCGAGCCTCGCGTCTATGCCCACGAGACGCGCATGCAGGTACGCGGCAGGGTCATCCTTGGCCATGTCGATGTATGCGCCTTCGACATCCAATTTGAGGGGGTATTCCTGCGATCCGGGCAAAGCCTCGGACATGAGGAACATCCCCTCTTGCAAGGCATGGCGTATGGGCGAGACCCGCGAATGCCCCGCGCCTTCCGTCTCGGCCACGATGTCGCGCTGCAAGGCGTTCCAGGCTTCGTCGGCAAGTCCCGCTTTCCCCGCATCCGCGAGGCGCTTCATGGCCGCCACGCGACGCAAGACCTGCAAGGCGTCCATGCGTGATGCCTCATCCGGATGCGCGACCCACACATGCAGTCGCTCCGAGAGACCGATGATGGAGGCGACGAGGCCATCGAGCGGCCTTTCTCCCAAAGAATCTATGAAGTTCTCGGCCATGACGCGCGCTTCGGCGTCGAAACGCTGGTCCTGGCGCAGATTGGGCGCGAACCAATCGTTCTGTCGCATGTCATCGCCGATGCTGCGCGTGTATTTGACCTTTCCGTCCGCGTCGAACGCCATCAAGGACCCTTCGCTCACGATGACGGGCGCCTCTTGCAGGCCGGCGGCATGGGTCAGGGTCGCGCCTTCGATCTCGACCGCGGCATCGGCCACGGCCACCACGCTGCCCGTCGCAGTGGTCTGCACGTCGAAAGACGTCCCGCGCACGTTCGCGGTCACGGGCCCGGCATGCACGCGAAAACCCGCCTCGGGATCGAACAGTTTATGCACCCGGCTCCACACCCGGCCTTCGCGCAGGTCCAGGTCGACCTGGACGCCCGAGCCGAAGGTGAAAGGCCGCGATGCCCGAGTGAGCACGATCATCGTATGCGGGGCGAGGCGCGCTTCCGCCAATCCATAGAACGAGATGATGGCGCCGGAGTCGGCCGTGCGCAAAGACAATCCCTTCGAACCGGACGGCAGTTCCACCACGGTCCCATCACGCAATGGCGCCCAGTCGTCATTCCCCTGCTGGGACTGGATCAAGCCTGTCGGCACGTGCAAGACGACCTGTTGCCCGTCACCCGCGGGCAGATATCCCTGTTTCCAGAACCAAAAAGCGCCTCCGGACAATGCCGCAAGTACAGCGAGGCCTATGAGCCAAGCGCGCATAACTGGAGCGATGATAGCACGCGTCATGCATTGACAAAACCCCTGTTTTAGGCTATATTTCGCGCACCGGGCCGGACAGATGGCCGCCATCCCGCAAGGGGTGGAGGAAAGTCCGAACACCGCATCTCGCCGCGAGGCGGGAGAAGAGGAGAGCCGCTAACGGCGGCCGGGATATGGCGGACACCGACGAACGGACACGTGCCTGACGTCGGCCCGTAAACCCAGGGAAAGTGCCACAGAGACAATACTAGTCCGCCGCAAGGTGGATGAAAGGTGAAAAGTGGACGGAGGTGCCTCGCAAGGGGTGCCACCGCCCTCCTCCGTCGGCAACGACGGACGGTGGTGAACCCTCTCCGGTGCAAGAGCAAGATCCGTGGCAGCAATGCCCCGGAAACTGGTAGCTCGCTCGAGCCGTGCAGCAATGTACGGCCTAGACAGATGGCCATCACCTGCCGCAAGGCAGGGACAAAATTCGGCTTATCGGCCGGTCCGGACCCAAGCATCCCTCGCAAGAGGGATCTTTGGTACACTGGCCTTATCTTTGTGCGCCTACGCAGCCTCGACCTCACCTTCACCGCCCTGCAATTGCCGCTGGACGCCTTGGCCTTGTTCGCGGCGGCCTCTTCCGCGTATGCCCTGCGCTTCTCGCGCTTCGTGACCGAGGTGCGCCCCATCCTGCAGAACGTGCCGTTCCGGCAATACATCGAGACGGCGGGACTGTATGTGGTCGCCTGGCTGTTCATCTTCGCCGTGGCGGGGCTGTATACGACCTATCAGCGCCGCGCCTGGAACGAGCTGGGCCGCATCATCCTGGCCTGCACCTCGGGCACCATGCTGGTCATCGCGACCGTGTTCTTCCGCCGTGAGCTCACGACCTCGCGTTTCATCGTCTTGGCCGTGCTGGGATTTTCCATCTTGTATGTGTGGGTGGGTCGCCTCTTTCTGCGCGTGATGCGCCATTCGCTCTTGACCGCGCGCGTGGGCCATCGCCGCTTCGCCCTCATCGGCGGCGACACGGCGGACCGCATCGCGGACGTATATCAGGAACATCCCATCCATGGCATCACCATCCTGCGGCAGTTTAGGACCTGGGATGACAAGACGCGAGCCGCCCTCAAAAAGCTCATCGAAAAGGACGGCCTCGACGGCATCATCCTGGCCGAGCCGGACATCGAGAAATCCAAGGCCCTGGACCTCATCGCCTTCGCCGAAGAGGAACACGTGGACTTCCGCTATTTGGCGGACCTTTTTGCCGCGACCTTCACCAATATCCGCGTAAGCACCGAGACCGGCGTGCCCATCATCGAGGTCAAACGCACGCCGCTCGACGGCTGGGGCCATATCGCCAAACGCGCCTTCGATATCTTTTTCGCGACCCTGCTCCTCCTCCTGTTCTCTCCCATCGTGCTCCTGGCCTGCCTGGCCCTGCTCATCGAGGACGGGTGGCCCGTCATCTTCAAGAACACGCGCGTGGGCGAGCGAGGCTATGACTTTTCCTTGTTCAAACTGCGCAGCATGTGGCGCAAGGATTCCATCGGTCCGCAGTTCAAGGACAGGGAAAAGACCAATCTCAAACGGGAACAAGAGCTCATCGCCAAAGCGAGCATCAAGCAGGGCCCCGTCTACAAGATCGGCGAGGACCCGCGCGTGACCCCGGTAGGCCGCTTCCTCCGCCGATGGTCCATAGACGAGCTGCCGCAATTCGTGAACGTGCTCATGGGCGACATGTCCCTCGTGGGCCCGCGCCCGCATCAGCCGCGCGAGGTGGCCGCCTATGCCCCGCATCATCGCCGCGTCCTCGCCATACGACCTGGCATCACCGGCCTGGCCCAGATCTCGGGCCGCAGCGACCTCGACTTCGAGGACGAGGTGCGTTTGGACACCTGGTATATCGAAAATTGGTCCCCGGCTTTGGACCTGTACATCCTGCTCAAGACGCCTTTCGCCGTCCTGCAAAGAAAAGGGGCATATTAGTATTGACAAAACCGCAAAAACGTAGTAGCATCCTCTTCGCTTTGTAGAGGCTTTTCGATAGGGAAGAAAGCCTGTGTAGAGCGAAAAACTACAAGAACGCACATTTCACATGAATGGGAGAGGACCATGAACCGGAACGTCATTGCAGCGCTCATCTGTCTCCTCGTCATCCTGGTCGCCGCGGGCGTCAGCAGTAAAGCCGCGCCCTCGGGTAAAAAACGGACCCCGACCGCACAGGCGCTCACGATCCCCGAGGATCAAGCTCGCGTGATCGACGAAAGCCGCAAGGCGCTCGCCGACCTCGCCGCGAAAAGCCCAAAGGCCAAAGAGCTGCTCGATTTCCACGACGCGCACGCCATCGCGGCCATGGCCGAACCGAACGGTCTGCGGGTCGTGACCGAGCCGCCGAAGGACAAACCGTGGTTCTTCATCGCCGCGGACACGACACCCGTGAAGATGGGGGCGACGGGCGGCGTGATCGCCATCTTCAACTGCCAACCGCCGAACATGCGGCTCAAAGGCCAAAAGACCTCGGACTTGGTCCGCGGCCTGCTCCTCGCGCATGAGCTCTCGCATGCCGTGGACTGCCTCGTCAACCATGAACCGCCGAGCGTCCTCTTCGACGAGGTATGGCTGCTCGGCGAGCTGAACGCGCATGGGAACGTGTTCGCCATCCTGAACGAATGGACGGACGGCTGGTGGAAGACCCTCGTCCAGGCGAGCCAGGAGCGACGCGTCAATACGTCGCTCGAACGGGGCAAGCGGCCGGAGTCGAACGTCTTCGGCCAATTCCCCGAGGACAGGGCCGAGTTCGTCAAGCGCTTCGGCGCCCTTGACGCCAACAGCATGGGATTCTTCTTCGCCCAGCTCGACATCGACGCGAACATCACCAATGTCTTGGTCCAAATGAAGCGTTACGGGCTTCCCGAAGAAGACACGATGGGCCACTACCTCGAGACCACCTCGTCGTTCTACAAATTCCATGCGGCCGACATCGTCGGCCACATCGAATAGCGGCGTTCTATGAAACCCTTCCAAGGAGGCCGCATGGTCATCGTAACGATAGATATCTCGGACAAGGACGAAACCCACGTGCTCGACCTCGGACGGAAGGTGGCGCACAGCCACGGCTTCGCCCGGCTGCGCACCGCCAAGGACCTGATCGATTGGGTCTTCCACAAACGCGCCCTCGGCCTCAAGGTCGAGCAACGCACCGACAAGGCCTGGCACGTCATCGTGCCGACCTGACCCGAACAGACGCTCTCACCAGAACAGCCCCGTGCGCACCTCTCGCGCCGGGGCTATTTCTATTGACAAAATCTCCCCTTCGCACACCCCCGTCCGTACAATCGACCCATGTTGCGGCCTGGTCTGAAGATCGCCTTGGTGCATGACTATCTCATCCAAGATGGCGGCGCGGAGCGCGTGCTCGGCGCGCTTCAGGGCCTCTTTCCTCAAGCGCCGACCTTCACCCTGCTCGCCGACCCGCGTCATGCCCAAGCCGCGGGCAAGGTGCACACGTCTTTTTTGCAATCCTGGCCTTTGGCGCAACGCCTGTACCAGTGGTATTTGCCCTTCATGCCCATCGCCATCGAACATCTCGATCTCACGGGCTATGACCTGGTCATCTCGTCCTCGAGCTCATTCGCCAAAGGCATCATCGTGCCACCTGGGACGGTGCATATTTGCTATTGCCACACGCCGACGCGCTTTTTGTGGCAGGACCGCATCGGGTATTTGAACGATGTGCCGGCGCCCGGACCCATGCGCGCGCTCTTGCCGCCCATTTTGCATTCCTTGCGCAAATGGGACCGCCTGGCCGCCGAAAGGCCGGACCGCATGCTGACCAATAGCGCCACGAGCAAAGCCCGTATCAAGCGCTACTATGGACGTGATGCCGACATCATCTACCCACCGGTCGACATCGCGCGCATCCCGATGGCGGATGCCCCGGGGACCTATTGGCTCGCGGGCGGCCGCTTGGTCGGCTATAAGCGCTTTGACCTCGTGGTGAAGGCCTTCGCGAAGTTGAACCTCCCTCTCAAGATCTTCGGGACGGGACCGGAAGAAACGAAACTTCGTGCCATGGCCGGCAAGTCCACGGAATTTCTCGGATACGTGAGCGATGACGACAAGATCGCGCTGTACCGTGGGGCCATCGGTTTCCTGCATCCGCAGATCGAGGACTTCGGCATCGCGGCCGTCGAGGCCATGGCGGCCGGACGTCCCGTCATCGCCTATGGCAAAGGCGGCGCGGCCGAGACGGTCGTGGACGGCGCGACTGGCATCCATCTGACGGAACAGACCTGGGAGGCCATCGGCGATGCCGTCATCCGTTTCGATCCGACGCGCTTCGATGCCGCGGCCATACGTCGCCATGCCGAGACCTTCTCGATGGACCGCTTTGCGACGGCGCTCGAGGCCGCCATCACGCAAACCCTGGCATGCCCATGAAGGTGCTCATCGATGCCCGGCCTTTCATCGAGGCGCCGCAAGGCGGCGTGGGCAAGGTCGCCTATCATCTGACCAAGGCCTTGGCCGAGGCGTATCCCGATGACCAGTTCCTGTGCGCAACGACAGGGGCCGGGAAATACGAGCTCCCAGCGGCTCTACGCGGCCTGAAGAACATCGAACATGTCCATATCGCGGTGCCGAACAAGGTGTGGAGCCTGGCCTGCATGCTTGGCCTGACCTCGCTCGACCGCGCGGTCGCGTCCAAGGTCGGGCCATGCGATGCCGCGTTCTTCCCGAACATCGGGTTCTTTGGCAGACCACGCATGCCGTATGCCTTGCTCTTGCACGACCTCTCCTTCTTGATCGAACCGGCCTGGTTCACGCGTAAACAAAATCTCTGGCATCAGCTCGTGCATCTGCGTCGCGCGGCATGCGAGGCCAAGACGGTGTTCGCCGTCTCGCAACGCACGGCGGAAGATGCGAGACTTTTGTTCGGACTTTCCGCGGACCGCCTGACCGTCCTTCCTCTCGGGCCGACGCTCTCGAAAGAACGGAAGGACATGCCGAACCTCCCTCGTCGCTATGTCCTCGCGCTTGGCGAAGGCGACCATCGAAAAAACGCGGCCACGGCCATCGAGGCCGTCCGTCTTGTCCGGATGCGACCGGAACATCGCGACCTTGAGCTCGTCTTGGTCGGCAAAACGCGCAAGCCGGACGATGCCGAGATGGCGACCATGTATGCGCGTGCCGCGGCCTTCCTCTATCCCTCCTGGTATGAGGGCTATGGCCTGCCACTGCATGAGGCCGCATCCGTCGGCACGCCCCGCGTGGCCTCCACGGCCGGCGCTTTGCCGGGGACGGCACCAGTGGACACGCTTTTCGCAGACCCCGCAAAACCGCATCATTGGGCCGCGGCTTTGGAGATCGCCTTACGCCGATCACGCACGGTCATCGCGCCCGACGATGGCGCCTGGACGCGCGCCGCGCGGCTCTTGCATGACAGCCTTTCCAGATAGCCCGTTTTTTGCTTAGATGCGCCCAGCCGACCTCAACCGGTCCGGCCCGTACATTTGATAATGAACAACCAAGGAGGAACGCATGTCCATCATGCGCCCCGCCATCATCGCCGGTCTCTCGTGCTGCCTGATCGGCGGGTTCTCTGGCTGCCGCCGTGATGACCCGCCTCCGCCCGATATCCTGCTGCCGCCCTATGACGGGCCGAGCAGTTTGACCCTGGTCTCGGACCAGGTGACCGTCGACTTCGAGCTCGACCATTTCCGCATGCGCGTCTTGCGCACGACCGATGGCTCGACCATCCTCGAAACTCCGCGCGACGAACTGCCCGATGGCAAGGACAAGGTCCATGCCTATGGCCCCATCGGGTTCACCCATCGCGATACCCAGCTCAAGTCGAGCTTCATCGAAGGCTATGACCATGCCATCCCCTCGGACGAGGCCTGGCGACATGCCTGGCGTCCGCTTCATGTGACGGCAGGCGCCGCCATGGCCGTCATCGACCTGGCGGACCCCAAAGAGCCGCAGGTCACCCTTCGGCTCGACGTGCATGTCACGGGGCCGGATGTCCTGCTCGATGCGAGCCTCATCGACACGCGCGACGATCGCTCGCGGCCCATGAACCTCATGGGCCAAAGCTTCGTCCTGCGGGACGACGAACGTTTCGTCGGCCTGGGCGAACGCGAAGGCAGCGTCGAGCATCGCGGCCGGCATTATCAATGCTGGACGGAAGAAGGCGGCCTGGGCGGCGGCGAGAACGCGTCGCCCGGTCCGAACAATCCCGAACCGAACGGTCCGGGCATGACCCATCTTCCCGTGCCGCTCCTCATCTCGTCGCGCGGCTACGGGATGTGGCTCGAGACGACCTTCCGCACCGGCTTCGCGCTCGGTTCGGACGATCCCTCGCAGTTCCGCGTCTATGCCGAGGATGGCCATCTGCGCTATCACCTCTTCGCCGACGCCACGCCGGCCGAGGTGCTCACGCGCTACACGGCCCTCACGGGCCGTCCGCGCTTGCCCGCGCCGTGGGTCTTCGGTCCGCGACGACGCGTCGACAGCGATTCGATGGTGGGGAAGGAACGCGAGTTCCTCGCCCTGCGCAGCCATCGCGTGCCAACGACCATGGCGGATGACACCACGCATTTCCTCCCGAACGGCAGCCATCTGGGACGCGAGACATTGCTCGCGGCCTGGACGGCCGACCTGCATCGCAAAGGCTTCAAGGCCATCGGCTACTTCAACCCGTATGTCTCGGCCACCAAGCCCGAGGCCGCGTCCATCCTCGCGGAAGGTCGCAGCCTCGACGCCTTCGTGCGCCTCGACGACGGGAGCGAGTTCCTCGCCTTCATGATGTCCGGCGGCGGGCAAAAGGTCGTGACCATCGACCTCACCAAGCCCAGCGCGGTCGCGTGGTATCAACGCCTGCTTCAGCAAGCGTTGGACCTCGGCTATGACGGCTGGATGCTGGACTTCGGCGAATACCTGCCGCAACGCGCCAAGATGGCGAACGGGATGACGGGCTATGAGGCGCATAACCTCTTTCCCCTCCTCTCGCAGCGCGCCAACTTCGACTACCTGACCAAGGTGCGCGGCGATGACTTCATGTTCTTCGCCCGCGCAGGCTATGCCGGCACCCAAGCCGTCACCCCGGTCGTGTGGTCCGGTGATCCCTCCGCGAGCTTCGACCCGGCACGCGGGCTTCCCGCCCAGGTCCGGGCCGGCATCACGGCAGGGCTTTCCGGCATCGCCTTCTGGGGCAGCGACATCTCGGGCTATACCTGCTTGCAGGACCCGCCCGCGGACAAGGACGTGTACCTGCGTTGGGCCGCCTTCGGCGCGCTGTCTTCCGACATGCACGACGAGAATGCCTGCGCGGGCGCGCCCGACGGCGCGAAGAAGTGGACGCTTTGGAACGATGCGGAGACGACCCAGGTCTATGGCGACTATGCGCGCCTGCACACCCGGCTCTTCCCCTACATCTACGCCGCGGCCCACGATGCCACGCAAAGCGGGATGCCCGTGCTGCGGCATCCCGTGCTCATGCGACCCGATGTCCCCGCGGCCTGGGGCGTGACCGAGGAATATTTCTTCGGCCCCTCGCTCTATGTCGCGCCGGTCATCGCGCGCAATGCCGCCACCCGCGAGCTCTGGCTCCCGCCCGGGACCTGGTTCGACTGGTGGACCTTGGAACGCCTCGTGGGCGATGCCCGCGTGACGCGCCAAGCGCCGTATGGACGCCTGCCGCTCTTCCTCAAGGCCGGCGGCATCGTCCCCTTGCTCGATCCCGCGGTCGAGACCTTGTTCCCGACCGATGACCCTGGCGTGGTGGACATGAACGACCGCAAAGACGTCCTCGACGTGCGCGCGGCCGTTTCCAAAGCCGACCCCGATGCCTCGATCGGGCTCGTGGACGGCACGACGCTCGACGTAGTGCTCACCGGCGAAGACATCGCCCTGCAGGACGATGTGCCCCAAGCCGCGGACGACAACGATCTGGCGAACTGCGCACGTTGCGGATCCGTCTCGACGATGCCCGACGGCACGCGTCACGTCCGGATCACCGCATCGTCCAATACATCGCTCGGCGGACTCGCGATCGGCGTCAATTCGACGACGAAACGCATCCGCTGGGACATCCTCATCGCGCCTTAACGCGAACCCCGGTCTCTCGACCGGGGTTTTTCTTATTCTTCCGGACTGATCTCTTTCTGTTCGGTGTAATACGCCACCTCATGTTCCAAGATCTCCATCGGGACCGCTTCGCCGCGATACAAGATGCGGTCCTCATAATGCGCGAGCTTGGAGAATGCCTCGTCTTGGAGCCCCTGCGGCAGGCTCGTGGCAAGCTCACGCAGTTTCCCGAGCGCCTCGGCATAGGCGTCCAATCGCAGCTTGCCCTCTTTCACGTACGGTTCGATGCTCTTGCGACGTTCACGCCAATGGTCCAGGCGCACATGCTTGCGTACCTCGTCTATCTCGAGCCTTTCGCCTTCCTTGAAGGCCGCGTCCGAATCCTCATGCGACAAGACCTCATCGAGCGTCTCGGCCGTGGTGCCTTGGCGGAAACGTTTGAGCAAATGCGCGGTGGAGGGCCGTACCGCCGAGACCACGCGCTGCCATTCATCCGATGCTCCTTCGCGAGTGAAATATTTCTCCAAGGCGAAACGGGCCGGCCACGCGGCAATGGCCAATTTTCGGCAGGCATTGGCGAGCTTTTCCGAGCTGACCTTGTCCCCTTCTTGGTATGCGACCACTAGGTCCTCGGCATAGGACCTCTCTTTGGGCGACGCGAACTCCGCATTGTCCGCGATGAAGTCGGCCACGCGGGCCTTGTCACGCGTATCGAGGGACAGGTCGGACATGGCATAAGTGTACAACAAAAAAGCCATCGCGAGGATGGCTGGGAGGGTCACTCCTGTTCCCTTCGTTCTGCGGCGAGATGCGAGGCCGAGATCTTGACCTCTTTCGCGTCCTCCGGGCTTTCGGAGCGCAGGTACAACCGCACGAGGGACTGCTCGGTCTGCGCGAGGGTGCGCATGATGGGCGAGGCCTCGAGCCAGGACCGCTTCTTGCGCGGCAGGCTGTAGCGGCGTTTGCGGTCGAAGGTGAGGAGCGGCGCGCCGCGTTCCAGGTCTTTCATGGCCTTGACCTTCTGCAGGTCGAGGATGAAAGACCGGTCTGGATGCTTGGCCTGCAGATCGTTGACGAAGGCCTTGGGATCGCCTTCGTCGCCATGGAACTCGTACACCGAGCGCCAGAGCCTGCGGCGATGGACCTGGCGCATGAGGTTCGAGATGCCGGGATGGACGATCCGGTCGGAACGTCTGTCGCCGCGGAGGGTTCGCAGAAAGGCCTCATCGCTCATGTTCTCGTAGTCCGCGAGCAAAGCGTCGAGCGAGTCGGTGCCGATGAGCGGCGTCTCGAGCTTGTCCGCATGCCGGCTGACGTCTTGCAGCATGAGGCAGATGGCGCGCCAGGTCTTGTTGTAATAGATCTGGTCGAACATCTGATACCGCGCCATGACGAAGCTTTGGATGGCCTTGAGACCGCTCCAGCGCCAGCCGAGGCGATAGCTCTCGCCGTCGGGGCCCCGCATGCACAAGATGGACTTGAGCACGCGGTTCGGTTCATACAGGCCATAGCACACGCCGGTGGCCTTGCTGTCGCGCAGGAGATAGTCCATGCGATCGGCATCGATGGGCGCCGAGGAGACCATGTCGCGCACGAGCGGGAGCAGCGGACGCAGCTGCGGGTCCACCGGCCCGGGATCGCTCCCGAGCAAGACGGCGGCCACGGCGCGCGGCACCCACGGCTCGCCGTCCAGGTCTTGCCAGATGACGGCGAAGAGCAGGCAGGACATGGCCTCATGCTCGATGCGACCGTGCTTGCCCTTGAGCAAGGCCTCCTTGACCGGTGCGAGCGCCAAGAGCCGCGCATCGTCCAAGAGCGGCGCGATGTCCTTGAACGCGGGCATGAAGGTCTCGAAGGTGTGTGACAACGGACCATGCCCCAGGTCATGCACGAGCGCGCACAGGCGCAGGACACGTTGCATCGAGGCATGCGTCGCATGCGAGAAGTCGTTGAAGCGCACGGCCTGGCCCGGCAGGGCATCGGCCGGCGCATACAATTTGCCGGTGATGATGTGGGACTCGCGATGCAGGGCATCAAGCATGCGCTGGGCCATGTGCAGGGTCCCGAGGCTATGCTCGAAGCGGGTATGGGTCGCCGTGGGGCAGACCAATTTGAGTAGGCCGGTCTGGCAGATCGAGCGCAAACGCTGGAACAGCGGATGGTCGATGACCGCCATCTCTTCGCGGGTCAGGCGGATGAGGCCATGCAGCCCGTCATGGATATTGCGGCACATCTGGAGCTCGTTCATCTGGCACCTCTCCGAGGGATATGGGGGTGAAAGGGCCGCTGGAACCTACCATGCCCCCGAAGCCTTGCCAAAAATGCCGTTTTCCCATATAGTCTCGCCAACTCTTTCCGCCCCATTTTTGCCGCGTAGACCCCTAATTCATGCGGGGATGGGACCACGGGAATCGAGAACAACTAATCATATGTCAGACGCTGTGACGACCAAGAAGGCCGTGGCCCCCGTGGCCCCGATCACCGAGGTCGACAAGCTCCTCATGGACGAGGCGAATGCCATGTTCGTGAAATACCCCGCCGTCGGCGAGACGGTGAAGGGCAAGGTCATCGCCGTCGGCCGCAATGAAGTGCGCGTCGACGTGGGCGGCCTGGTCATGGGCATCATCCGCGGTCCCGAACTGGACCCGAACGCCCACCTCACCATCGGCGAGGAGGTCGAGGCCACGGTCGTGGACCTGGACAATGAGTTCGGCGAGCTCGAGCTCTCGCTCAAGAACGCCGACCGCAAGAAGTCCTGGGACAAGCTCCGCGAGCTTTCCGCGACGAACCAACCCTTCCCGGTCAAGATCCTGGACGCCAACAAGGGCGGCCTCATCGTCCGCGTGGAAGGCATCATGGGTTTCTTGCCCGTGTCCCAGCTCTCGCCGGAGAACTACCCGCGCGTCGGCGGCGGCGATAAGAACCGCATCCTGGAGAAGTTGAAGAGCATGGTCGGCACCTCGCTCGACGTCAAACTGATCGACGTCAATGACGAGGCCGGCAAGCTCATCGTGAGCGAGAAGGCCGTGTGGGAGGGCAAGCAGGAATCCGTGCTCGCCAAGTACGCCATCGGCACCCAGGTCGAGGGCGACGTCACCGCGGTCACCGACTTCGGCGCCTTCGTCCGCTTCGACCAGAACCTCGAGGGCCTGGTGCACATCTCCGAGATCGCCTGGCAGCGCATCGACCATCCGCGCGACGTCCTCAAGGTCGGCGACCATGTGCGCGCCGAGATCATCAACCTCGAAGGCTCCAAGATCTTCCTCTCCATGAAGAAGCTCGTGGAAGACCCCTGGAAGAACGTGGCCAAGCGCTTCAAGGTCGGCCAGCTCGTGAAGGGCAAGGTGCTCAAGATCAACCCCTTCGGCCTGTTCGTCGAACTGGACCCGGACATCCACGGCCTGGCCCACATCAGCGAGCTCTCGGCCAAGCCGGTCAAGGACGTGAACGAGATCGCCCGCGTCGGCGACGAGTTCGACTTCATGATCGTCTCCATCGATCCCGATAATCACCGCCTCGGCCTCTCCCTCAAGAAGGCCCGCGAAGAGAAGAAAGAGGCCTAAAGGCCTCTTTCGGTTCGCGTTATGAACCCGACACTGAAGAACATCCTGATATTCGCGGGCGCCCTCGTGGTCGTCGGCGTGGCCTTGTCGGCGGTCAATCTCGAGAACACCAAGCAGACCGACATCTCGAGCATCGCCCAAGGCGTGCAAAGCGGCGACATCAAGTCGCTCGTCGTGCGCGGCACCACGGTCGAGGCCACCAAGGCCGACGGCAGCAAGGTCACCACGACCAAGGAGGAGAACGATTCCCTCCCCACTTTGCTCAAGAACTACGGCGTGGACGGCGACAAGCTCCGCACCGTGCCCATCGAGGTCAAGGAACCGGGCGGCGTCGGCTATTGGGCCGGCGTCATCCTGCCCAACCTCATCCCCGTGGTCCTGCTGTTCGCCATCATGTGGTTCTTCTTGCGCCAGGCCCAAGGCCAGAACGCCAAGGCCATGATGTTCGGCCAATCCTCGGCCAAGGACGCGCGCGACCAGGGCAAGGACCGCATCACGTTCAAGGACGTGGCTGGCGTCAAAGAGGCCAAGGAAGAATTGAAGGAGATCGTGGAGTTCCTCAAGCATCCGGAAAAGTTCACCTCGCTCGGCGCCAAGATCCCCAAGGGCGTCTTGCTCATGGGCTCCCCCGGCACGGGCAAGACCATGCTGGCCAAGGCCGTGGCCGGCGAGGCCGACGTGCCGTTCTTCCACATGAGCGGCTCCGAGTTCGTCGAGATGTTCGTGGGCGTCGGCGCCTCGCGCGTGCGCGACCTGTTCGCCAAGGCCAAGAAGAGCGCGCCCTGCATCATCTTCATCGACGAGATCGACGCCGTGGGCCGCCAGCGCGGCTCCGGATTGGGCGGTTCGCATGACGAGCGCGAGCAGACCTTGAACCAGATCCTGGTCGAGATGGACGGCTTCGAGCCGAACAGCGGCGTCATCGTCATCGCGGCGACCAATCGCCCCGACGTGCTCGACCCGGCCTTGCTGCGTCCCGGCCGCTTCGACCGCCGCGTCGTGCTCGATCCGCCCGACCTCAAGGACCGCGAGGAAATCCTCACCATCCATGCCAAGAACAAGCCGCTCGCGAAGGACGTCTCGCTCCGCCGCTTGGCGGAACGCACGCCGGGCTTTTCAGGCGCGGACCTCATGAACCTCATGAACGAGGCGGCCATCCTCACCGCGCGCCAAGACCTCAAAGAGATCCCGCAGCAATTATTGTTCGATGCCATCGAGAAGGTCTTGCTCGGGCCCGAGCGCAAGAGCCACGTGATGAACGAGGGCGAGCGCAAGGTCACGGCCTATCATGAGGCCGGCCATGCCTTGGTCGCGCATCTGCTTCCGCATGCCGACCCGGTGCACAAGATCTCCATCATCTCGCGCGGCCGCGCCGCGGGCTACACGCTCAAGATGCCCACGGAGGACCGCAGCATGCGCCGCCGCGAGGAATACGCGGAAGACATCGCGGTCATGCTGGGCGGGTATTCCGCCGAGCAGGCCTTCTTCGGCGACATCACGACCGGCGCCTCGAACGACATGAAGCAGGCCACGCGCTTGGCGCGCAGCATGGTCACGCAATGGGGCATGAGCGACAAGCTCGGTCCGCGCGTGTACGGCGAGCAAAGCGACATGATCTTCCTGGGCCGCGACATCCACGAGAACCGCGACTATTCCGAATCCAAGGCGGTCATCATCGACGAGGAGATAGACGGCCTCATCGCCCAAGGCCTCAAGACGGCCAAAGACCTCATCGCGCATCATAAGGACGCCATGGACCGCATCGCCAAGGTCCTGCTGGAGAAGGAGACCATCGAACGCGAGGACTTCCTCAAGGTCGTGGGCCTGGCCCCGACAAATCCCAAGAACACCTTGGAAGCGATGGCTTAACAAAGCCAATAAAAATTGCCTCAACTGAGGCAATTTTTTGTATATGCGAGGGTTGACAAAACCCGTATTTTCTGGTATAGTTTTTAGTCAAAAACGTGAAGACTTGGTTGCCAAAACGACTCAAGGAACATTGTGTTCCGAGGGTCACCCATCAACCAAGAAGGACGCATCCTTCGACAATTGAGGAGATATCACATGACCAAGACGTTCAGCCTCGCTCTCGCCTCGATCTTCGCGCTCACGGTCATCGGCTGCTCGCAGGAGACCGCCGAAGGCCAAAAGCCTTGCGACGAGCAGGGCACGACGGTCATCGTCGTGAACCCGCCCGTCGACCAGATCCCGACCGTCGTCGTGCCGGTCCGTCAGCCTACGGACAACGGACCGGTCACGCCTCCGCCGCCTTCGAACAAGGGTCGGCTCGAGGTCGACCTCGCGCCCACCACGCCCGCGTCTACCACCGTCATCGGCGGTAAGAACGGCATGGTGCCGTTCACGACATACCGCGTGGTGAACACGGGCACGATCGCGATGCCGCTACGTCGCATCGGCGTCCGACAGCCGTTCAACTCGAACGGATATCCCGCGGACTATGCAGGCGTAGGGTGGTCCATCAACGGCTGTTCCGGCGCCGGTATCGGCATGTCGGACGCCTACAGGACCGACTTCGACACGGCATATTGCCAGATCGTCGTCCCACCGGGTTCCTCCGCGACCATCACGCTCTCGGCCCAGCTCGCGAACGTCGTTCCGACGAGCGCGGCGCTCTGGGGCCAGGCCGCCCACAGCGGCCACACCCCGTCGCTTGAGATCGACATGGTCGAGACCGACGGCGAGGTCATCATCGGAGCGGAACATGCTCCGAAGATGGTCCTTCGCAAGTCGCGTCTCGACATCGTGCAACAACCCTCTGTTGCCGCCCTCACGGACGGCGACCGGGACCTGATCTCGTTCAAGGCTTCGGCCGACGATTCCGGAGATGTCAGCTGGAAACAGCTTCGTCTCCACATCGGCAAATCGGTCGGTGTCTCACTGTCCGATCTGCGCCTCCGCCGCGGCGACGTGGACATCGACAGCCGCATCGTCGCGATCACGTCCTATACGGGTGCCGATCTCATGACGAACGGCATCGATGCGGGGAGCCAGGACACCTACCTCGCGGTCTCTTTCCGTGAAGGTCAGGAAGAATGGATCAGCGGCGGCACGAGCAGGACCTATACCCTGCATGCGCTCGTCAGCGGTTCCTCCGCGGGTGACTTCGTCTACCTGAACGGCGAATATCAAGAGGCGGCGCAACCGGTGACGGCGGCGCTCGCATCCTCCGTGGCCGGGTTGTTCGTCCCGAACCCGAACGTCTTCTCGGTCGGTCCGTCGGAATCGACCCTGATCTGGTCGGATTGCTCGGATGTGCCGCACGGCGCCTCCACCGGGAGCTCCGCAGACTGGGCGAACGACGCGCTTCTGGGCAATGCCCAGCTGCGCCAAACCCATTCGCGCTGATCTCTCTTCACCGTACATTCCCACCCCTCCGCATCCTCGCGGAGAAGGGCTCGCCCCGTATCGATACACTATCGGTACGGGGCTTTGTCATATGGGTCAAGGATTGCCATTTCGACCGAAAACGCCTAAGGTGCCGTGGCACGTTTCACAAAGGAGCCCCACATGGACAAGAGACATCCGCTCGCCTTCGTCTGCCTCATGGCCGCCCTCTGCCTCTGTTGCGCCAAAGGCATCACGGACACCCCATCGGACACATCGGCGGATGCCGGCCCGCCCGTCAGGGACGCCGGCGGTCCCGATGTCCCGAAAGCACCCGACCCCGTCGCGGACGCGGCGCCGCCTCCTCGCGGAAGCATCTTCGTGCAGACCGAGGACCTCAACATGACGAAGCGCATCGTTCTCGCCGGCACGGGCGCATGGGAAAAGGCCTCGACCTATACCCTCATCTATCTGGACGAGGGCCAGAGCGCGCTCACCGGTCTCACCGTGTCGCAGCCATGGCATGGCCCGGGATATGGCGTCGCGAGCCTCTATGGCGACATCGCCGTCCTGATACGGACCGCCGAAAACCCGGAAGGCTGCGTCGTGCGCGGCACGCTCGGCGATGATCTCACGAAGACATTCGACGCGAGCTCCTGCCATGTCACCCTCGCGGCCTTCAAAGCGGCGCGCGTTCTCGTGTTCGCCAAGGTCCCCGTCATCGGACCCTCGGACAGCGGCAGCATCCTCGGCCTCGGCTTGAGCGCCGTCGCGTCCACGAACGCAGATGCGGACTTCGACGGCTTTCCGACGCCGCAACTCGTCCTGCGCAAGAGCATGCCCATCATCGAGCAGGCTTCCGTCGCATCCACGACCCTTGCCGATGCCGACATGGACCTGCTCTGCGCCGACCTCTCGGCGGACCAGGCCGGTCCCATCGCGCTGAAGCAGCTCGTGGTGCATGTGACGCATGGCGCGGGCATCACGGTCTCGAACATCGGCTTGCGAAAGGACGGTGTCGATCTCGACGCAAGCCTCCTCGCCATCACCGACGACAAAGGCCATGACCTCCTGACCGGCGGCAGCGACGCCCTCGACGCGACCATTGCCATCGCTTTCCGCGACGGCAAGGAAGAACGCATCTCGGAGACGCGACGCTATTGCATCCATGGGACGATCACCGGTTCCATCAACGGTTCTTCGCTCAAGATCGAGCTGCTCGCGCCCGAGTGGCGGACCTCGACCGGCGTCCTGGCGACGGACCTCGGACTGACGCCTTTCCCTCCGCTTCCCGAGGTGTTCGGCATCGCCGCATCCCAAGGCAAGACCCCGGCCTTGGATGCCTTTTTGTGGTCCGATCTGTCGGGAGGCACGACCCATTCGGCCGCGACCGGACAGAACGGCGGATCGCGCGACTGGGCGAACGGAGACCTTATCCCCGGTTCCTACTTCCTCACACAGTCCTTTTGGCGCTAAGAGCGCCCATCATCCAACGCCTCTTCGGAGGCGTTTTGTGCTATCCTGGGGGCAGAACTATGTTGAAAACCATGCTCCGTTCCGATGCCAAGGACCACGTGTATCGCAAGGTCCTGGCGGACGCCCTGAAGCTCGCCTGGCGCGAACGACGCTTTTGGCCCTTGGCCTTCTTCGCCTCGGCATTGCTCACCATGGGCTCCTATGACGTCATCCTCGCCTCCGTGGATGCCGTCTCGGTGCGGACCAGCGCCTTTTTCGGCGGCACGGCCGGCGCCTTCCTGGGTTCGTCCTTGCAGGGCATCTTCGGCGGAGCGGGAGGCCTGCTCGGCGTGCTCACGGGGTTCCAGGTCTTGGCGCTCTCTTCCGTCATCCTGCTCGCCTTGGGCGCGCTGTCCTGCGTGTGCCAGGGCGGCCTGGTGTTCGCCCTCGGCTCCTGGCATCGCGGCGACCATCCGACCGTACGCGAGGCCTTGCGCGTCGGCGCCGCGGCCTTGTGGCCCGTGATCGCCTTGAACGCCCTCTCCCTCATGACGCTGTGGATCTTGCGGTTCTTGGCCGCCTTCGCTTTGGCCCTCGTGCTCGGCATCGGGTCCACCGCTTCGTGGTACATCTATCAATTGTCCTACATCCTCTTCCTCGGCCTGTCCTTCGTCGTGGCCATCGTGCAGATCTTCGCGCTCAATGCCCTCATCCTGCAGGGCGCGCCCATCGGTGAGGCCATCGTGCGCGGCTATGAGCTCTTCAAGAAGCATTGGCTCATCACCCTCGAGACCGCCCTCTTGCTCTTCGTGAGCGTGTCCTTGCTGACCGTGGCCTTCGGCTTCTTGGCCGCCGTGCTCTTCGTCCCCTTCACGGTCTCGGTCGTGGCGAGCGCGGTGCTCGGTTCCAACGGCCTCTTTCACGTGCTCATGGGCGGCGGCTTCGCCCTGCTCATGCTCGGTGCCTTCTCCATCGCGGCCTTCGTGACCCAGGTGCAATACGCCACCTGGACCCTGCTCTATCGCCGCTTGGGCGAGGGCGGCGTCGTGCCCAAATTGCATCGCCTGTACCGCAACCTGACGGGCACGTACAAGGTCCCGCAAAGCTGATATGGCCAATAACAAGCCGGCGGCACAGTCCATCGAGGAGCTCCTCAAAAAGACGGCGGCGGCGCCCGTGATCGGCGTCTCCGGGGCCGGCGCGGCCAAGAAACCGCTGCCCGCGCCGAAAAAGACCCAGATCGGGACGGCGGAAAAGCTGCAAGAGCGCATCGATCTCATCCGCGTCCAAAAGGTGGAAGAGCTGACACGGCAACGCGCCTCGACCCAGCGTCTTCCGTACATCAATCTCGAAGGCTTCCCCATCGCGCCCGAGGCCTTGATCCTGCTCGCCAAGCAAGAGGCCGTGGACCTGCAGACCGTCTGCTTCTTCAAAACGGACGCGGACGTGCGCCTTGGGACCGTCGAACCGAGCCCAAAGGTGGAGGCCGTGGCCGCGCGCATCGCCAAGGACACGGGCGCCAAGGTGGACACCTATCTCATCTCGGAGGAGAGCTACAGGCTCGCGCTCAAGCTGTATGACACCTTGCCCGAGATCAAAGAGGTCATCTACGGCTATCGCATCAACGAGAAACTGCTCGAGACCTATGCCAATCAGCTCGGGGACTTTACGCAATTGAGCGACGTGCTCAAAAAGGCCAATACCAGCGACCTCGTGACCCTCATCCTGGGCGGCGGCATCAAGACGGACACCTCTGATATCCATATCGAGGCCGAGGAGGATGACGTGAAGATACGCTATCGCCTCGACGGTGACCTGCGTGATGTCGTCCGCCTCCCCCGCGATACCTGGAAGCAGATCATCTCACGTTTCAAATTGCTTGCCGGGGTCAAGATCAACGTGGACGACGTGCCTCAGGACGGCCGCATCACCATCTATATCGCGAACGAGAAGATCGACATCCGCGTGTCCTTCCTGCCCACGGCCTTCGGCGAATCCGTGGTCATGCGCTTGCTGCGCCCCAAGTCCATCGCGCTCGAGTTCGAACAATTGGGCGTGCGCGGCCGCGCCTGGGAATCGCTCAAGAAGGAGATCGAGAAGCCGAACGGCATGATCGTGACCACCGGTCCGACGGGGTCCGGCAAGACGACGACCTTGTACGCCATCTTGAAGCGCCTCAACACCGAGGACGTGAAGATCATCACCCTCGAGGAACCTATCGAATACAAGCTCAAGGGCGTGAACCAAAGCCAGATCGACTATTCCAAGAACTACACCTTCGGCGCGGGGCTGCGTTCCATCCTGCGCCAAGATCCGGACGTGGTCATGGTCGGTGAAATGCGCGACCTCGAGACGGCCGAGATCGCCATACAAGCCGCCCTCACCGGTCACCTCGTCATCTCGACCATTCATACGAACAGCGCGGCCGGCGCCATCCCCCGCTTCCTCTCCATGGGCGTGAAGCCGTTCCTGCTCGCGCCGGCCATCAATTGCGTCATAGGCCAGCGCCTCGTGAAACGCCTCAATCCGGACGTGAAGGTCCCCATCACTCTCACCCCCAGCTTGCATGCCCAGGTGCGCGCGGAACTGGCCAAGCTCCGTCCCGACGTGCTCAAGGAGAACAAGGTGGACCTCGACAAGCTGCAATTCTATGGTCCCAAAGAGGGGTCCGACAAGCCGTACAAGGGTCGTCTCGGCATCTACGAGATCTTCTCCATGAACAAGCAGATCGAGGCCGTCATCCTTTCGGGCAAGGTGTCCGAATACGACATGCTCGATATCGCCCTCAAGAGCGGCATGATCAATATGGCCCAGGACGGCCTGCTTAAGGCCCTGGACGGGCTCACCACGGTCGAGGAGGTACTGCGCGCCGCCAAGCTCTCGGAGCTGCAAGAGGCGGAGGAGGTAGGGCCCCCGGGCAGTGATGTCGCGACAGCGGCAGAGACGGAAGAAATGCCGGACGAGGCCAAGAAAACGGCAAAAAAGAAATAGTATTTGGACAGAAAATTTACCTGAATAAAGGTAAATTTTTTATAAGTTCGTAAAACTGTAAGCCTTACACTTGACAAGTATTCCAAGCTCTGCTAGGGTGCTGGTCGTACGGTTGGAACGAGGGACATTTCCCCCTTCCGATCGAACGCGCTCTCCCCCATCGTGCGCGGTCATGCGGCCCCTGTCCGTCCCCATGTCTTGCCCGCACGCATCACCTTCCTCCACCGCGACGGACCGCAAGAGGCCTTCGGGCCTTACAGGAGGGGCTGCGACGGGACGGAACAACCCGCACAAGCCCAGGCAAGCCCCGCTTGCCCGGCGACTGAAGACGGTTTCTCCGAAGCCGTCTGCAGACGCTGTTTCACCGCCTAGCCGGCTTGGCTGCTAGGCGCCGACGGACCTGTCAGGGGTTGCGTCGCAAGGGGTTCGACCCCGGGAGCGCCCGTCGCTCCGAGGACGCCAGGTGATGCACAGTCGCCGGTCCGCCATTCCTCTCGCGCGCCTTGCTGCTGCGGCAGCTAGGCGTCGGTAATGCCCTCGCCCGGGGCATGGTCCATCGAAAGGTCTTGTCCGCAAGGACGGATCAGCGGTTCTCCGCAAGGGTTCGAAGGTGGCTGGATCCCCTCTTCGAACCCGCCGTAGGTCTTTCGTCCGAGGGTCAGCATCGCTGATCGCTCGGACCCTCCTTTCCGCCCGCGCTGCGTAGGCAGGTACGCACGTGAGCGGAAAGGAGGTTTACATCATGATCTTTCGCACCCTGTTCGTGGTCTTCGTCGCGGCGTTCTACGCGTTCGATACGACGGTCCTCGCCATGGGGAGGCCCGAGAGCGTGCTCGCCACGGTCCTCGCGCTCGGCGGATGGCACCTGTACGTGCTGTACGTCGCGCCTGCCGTGTCGGCGGTCGTGGTGGCAATCCCGATGCCCCGTCACAAGGCCCGACCGGAACGCCCATGAGCGCCGCGACGTCGCGCGCTTTCCCTCAACACCCAGTGAGCTTCTCCTGGGTGTTTGTGTTTGGGGCATGTTACCATCCCCGTATATGGCCATGCGGAACATGCCGTTCGAGCGAAGGCCGGAGCCTTCGGAAAAGCCTGATCTGGACCGCGAACAGCGCGCCTTGCAATTGAACCTCATCCCGCGATGGAAGGAGCAACGCGAGATCACCACGGAACGCCTGCGTGAGACGGGGTTCAAGGGCCCGGAAAAGGCCGATCTGGAACGCTATCATCAGGCCAAGCAGGAACATGGCATGATGCGCATGACGGAAGAAGGCACCTGGGCCGAATACATGTTCCTCGAAGGCGCTGACATTCGCGGCGTGACCGGCATCGGACCCGAAAACCCACGGGACAAAGGCGCCCGACGCGACAAGGAGTTCGATTGGTTCAATGGCGCCGCCCTCGCCTATCCAGCGCATGACATCGATGACGTGCTGCAGGGGCTGGATGCCATCGTCATGCTGGAGGACGAGGACAAGCCCGGCTTGGACCATGGCCTTGGCATAGACATCTGCACCAATCCCGAGGACTTCTACCGCAAATATCAAAAAGACTCCCAAGGCCTGGCCAAAGGCCGCCTCCCGCGCACCCGCGCCTACTGGGCGGACACGTCCGTCACGCACGGGCAGGAGAAGTACAGCGGCATAGATGAGCCATCGCCCGGCAAGGTCCCGCTCCTGCGCGCCACGGTCTATATCCCCCGCGAACTGGTCGCCGAGTTCCGCGATGAAGGCACGGGCTATGCGCGCGCCACCCACATCATGAAGAACCTGGGACCTTTCGTGATGCGCCAATTGTCCGATCAACTTTCCATACAAGCCCTGACCTTCCTCGGACATCTGGATACGCGCCAAGGCAGGACCATGCAGGTCTTGCTGCAAGACGTGGACAGGATGACCATCCTCTCCGAGCTCGAAAAAGCAAGCCGTGATGCCTCGCATCCCGAGACGGCGGCCATGGCGACCGACCTGCTCCCCGTACTGCGCATGGTCTGGGAAGCGGAAGAGGAGCTCGGCGAGCTCAACCCGCAGCTCGCGGAAAAACTCCCGTTCGAGATACGCCAACTGCGGCATGAGGACAAAAGAAAAACCGCCTAGGCGGAAGACCTGGCGGCTTGGTCGCGGAACAGCTCCAGTTGGAGGATGTCCGAGTGGTCGATCCCCCGAGGCCAGCGGAGCCGCATGATGGCGGTCCACAGGTCCCGTTGGATGCGCGGCTGCGAGGCATGTCTGCCGAGCAGGAACGGATCGTCGATGCACCCGACGATCATCGGTGACGCATCGGCGGAGCGGAACAGGACGGCACGGCCGTTGCGTTCCTCCACGTACGGAAATGGGCTGGCAAAGATCTGGGCAAGTTCGGCTGCGGTGATCACGACGTCCTCCTTGTGAGCGTTTTCCGAACTCTGCCTTCTATCAGGTTTTGGCCTTGCTGTCAAGGCAAACCAGGCCCTAGGATTCCGATAATTCCGCTAAAATATGGGGTTTTTTTGCTATCCAGCCTGGGGCCTTGTCCGGCCATTCGAGGAGCAAGGCGCTTTTTCCGTCCGAAAGCTCAGCATCGAGGTCCAATGGCAAAAGGTCTTTCTCATCCTCGATGCGATAGGAATCCACATGGATGAGGCGTGACACGCCGTTCATCGGTTTGGGCAGATCATAGGAACGCATCAAGGCGAAGGTCGGGCTTTGCGGCTGCTTGGCGATACCGAGCTTGGCGGCGATGGCCTGTACCAAGGTGGTCTTGCCGGCGCCGAGCGGTCCTTTGAGCGCGATGATGACGCCGGGCTTGAGCTCGGGGACGAGGGCATCGACCACGATGTTCCATGACGCGGCGTCCTTGGCGTGAAGACGGCGTTGGGCTTGGCCATTGGTGAGGGTGATGAAACGCATATCAGATATCGAGTTCGGGTTCGGCATCGAGTTTTTTCCAACCGCTTGTCTTGCCTTTCGAGAGGCGCCAGGCGCCGGCCGCGGCGATCATGGCCGCATTGTCGGTATGCAATCCGCTTGCCGGGTCCAGCAGGATGGTACCACGAAGGTCGCGTTTCACCGCGGCCTTCAATGACGCCTGCAGATGCGCATTGGCCGAGACGCCGCCGACGAGGATGATGGCTTTGGGCCCGTATTTCTTGGCCGCGGCCAAGGTCTTGGCAATGAGCACGTCCGTGATGGCCTGTTGAATGGAAGCACAGAGGTCGGCGATGACCTTGGGGTCCTTCTGCTTCTTCGCCGAGAGACCCTCCCAGGCGAGACGCACCGCGGTCTTGAGACCGGAGAAGCTCATGTCGAGGCTCGCGTCCCGTATCATCGGACGCGGCAGGTCGAACGCGGACGCATCGCCGCCTTTCGCAAGCTTCGCGATCATCGGACCGCCGGGATAGCCGAGGCCCATCAACTTCGCGGTCTTGTCGAAGGCTTCACCGGCGGCATCATCGCGCGTGCGGCCGAGGACCTTGTAGGAACAAACATCTTTCATGAGCACGAGCTCGCTATGCCCGCCCGAGACGAGAAGGGCGAGGATGGGAAATCTCCATCGCCTGCGGTTGTTCGCGATGAGCCAGGCGGAAGCAAGATGCCCTTCGAGATGGTTCACGCCGACGATCGGCGCGCCTGTCGCGGCCGCGAGGGTGCGCGCCGCCTCGATGCCCACGCGAAGCGCGGTCGCGAGGCCGGGGCCTTTGGTCACCGCGATGGCGTCGAAGCGCGGCTTTTTCGTATCGAAGGCTTTAGCGCGTTCGAGAAGCGAGATCAGCTCGGCGACATGCGTGCGCGCCGCGACCTCGGGCACCACTCCGCCAAAACGCTGATGGATGGGTATTTGCGTTGCCGTCTCATGATGCGCGAGCCTGACCCTTGTACCGTCTATATGCAAAAGCGCGACGGAGGTCTCGTCGCAGCTTGTTTCTATGCCGAGGATTCGCACTTTTTTACTCATGTTCCGCCAAGAACTTCTCCGCATCCAAGGCCGCCATGCAGCCTGACCCGGCCGCCGTGATGGCCTGGCGATATTTCCAGTCTTGCACGTCGCCGGATGCGAACACGCCGGGAATATTGGTCTTGGACGAGCCCGGCACGGTCTTGAGATAGCCTTTTTCGTCCAGGTCGAGATAGTCCTTGAACAGGCTCACGTTCGGCTCATGGCCGATGGCCGCGAACACGCCGTCTATGGGCATCTCGCGCGTCTCGCCGGACACGGTGTCTTTGAGGCGTACGCCGGTCACATGGCCCACGTCCACGCCGAGGATGTCCTCGACCGCCGCGTTCCAGATGACCTCGATCTTGGGGTTCTTGAAGGTCCTTTCCTGCATGATCTTAGAGGCGCGGAACTCGGCCTTGCGATGCACGATGGTCACTTTGTCCGCGAAGCGCGTCAAAAAGTTCGCTTCTTCCATGGCGCTGTCTCCCCCGCCGACCACGATGACCTTTTTGCCCTTGAAGAAGAAGCCATCACAGGTGGCGCAGGCGGACACGCCTTTGCCATAGAGCTTCTTTTCCGACTCGAGACCCAGGCGGCGGGCCGAGGCGCCTGTCGAGATGATGATGGTATGTGCGAAATACTCCTTGCCCTTGGCCATGACCTTGAAAGGCCGTCGCGAGAGGTCTACGGCATCAACGTTCTCGGAGATGACCTCGGTCTCGAAGCGTTTGGCCTGCTTACGCATGACATCCATGAGCTCCGGCCCTTGTATGCCGTGCTCGAAACCCGGGAAGTTCTCGACCTCCGTCGTGGTCATGAGCTGACCACCGGGTTCCGCGCCTTCGAACAGCAACGGCTTGAGCTCGGCACGCGCGGCATAGACCGCCGCCGTCCAACCAGCCGGTCCGGACCCGATGATGATGACATTCCTAGTATCCATGTGATTACGCGACCTTGGCCAAGGCGGCCTTCAAACCCTCCTTTTGCTGCACGCCGACCATGCGGTCCACCTCTTTGCCGCCCTTGAAGATGATGATGGTGGGAATGGACATCACGCCATAGTCCATGGCGCTTTTGCCGTTCTCGTCCACGTTCAATTTGCCGATCTTTGCCGTGGCGCCGATCTCCCCGGCCAGCTCTTCGACGATGGGGCCTTGGATGCGACACGGACCGCACCAGGTGGCCCAAAAATCGACCAAGACGGGGACCTCGGACTTCAAGACCTCGGCATCGAAATTCGCATCAGTGAAAGTATGTTCCATACTCCCAAATCCTACGCCGGGGACGATATCCGGGCAAGATGTCTAGCGCTTGTCCTGGGACGCGCGATAGTACTCCATCCAGCCCTCGATGACGCGTTGGACGTCCTGCGCTTTGACGGTCGGCGCGCCCTTCACGGCATCCTTCCCTCGCTTGGGCGCCGACTCTGCCGCCACGGCGACGGCCGCGCAGGCCTCGTCCAAGATATCTATGGCCTTGTCCGGCAAAAAGCGATCATGGATATAGCGGACGCTCTGGTCCACGGCGGTCCGTACGGCATCCGGCGTGATGCGCACGCCATGATGGCGCTCAAGCACGCCCTTGCTGCGCGCCAGGATGAGCAGGGCCGTCTTTTTATCCGGCTCCGCGACCACCACGGGCTGGAAACGCCGCTCGATGGCCGGGTCGCGTCGCAAGACCTCCTGATATTCGCTCCAATTGGTCGCGCCGATGACCGCGATGTCGCCGCGCATGAGCTCGGGCTTGAGCACTTCGGAGACATTGAGGCCTCCTTGTATGGCCACGTCCTTGCCGATGAGCTGCAATTCGTCCACGAACAGGATGGTACGGCCGCGCAGGGAGGCCAGGCGGTCTATGACATCACGCATGCGGCGCTCGAGCTCGCCATGCTGGGTCGCGCCCGAGAGGAGCTTGGGCAGATCGAGCGCGATGAGGGACATGTCGCGCAACTTGGCCGGCACCTTGCCCGCCGCGAGACGGTCGGCCAGGCCATGCACGATGGCCGTCTTGCCCACGCCCGGCTCGCCGATGAGCAAGGGGTTGTTCTTGCGATGGCGCGAGATGACGTCGATGACGCGCGAGATCTCGCGGTCGCGGCCCACGACGGGGTCGAGCTCGCCATCGCGTGCGAGGGCCGTCAGATCGCGCGTATACAGCTTGTACGCATTGCGCGTGCGCGGGCCGTGCAGGTTGTTGTAATACCAGATGAGCGCTCCCAGGAGCGCCAGCACGATGACGAACAAAGAACCGAGGTCCATTGACCCCAGTATATCACTCATCCCTTCTTTTCCGCCGCCTGGACGGCAGGGTCATCGGCCCCGTAAATGGCCTTCGCCAAACGGACATGGTCGGCATAGCGCTGCCACGGGCTCCCGCCGCTCCCGAAGATCGACGCGAGCTTTTGTATCCCCGTACCTCGTATTTTCAGCTCCGCGCGCTCGCGCGCGACCATGCCCAAAAAACGTTCAGCGGTCGGATATGCCTCTCTGATGGCATCCCGCCATTTTTCCGGGTCTGCGCCGAACTCTTTCCGTTGTCGCTCGAGGTCATTCCGTTCTTTCGCCTTCTGCCTCGCCCGGACCACCGCCGGGTCATCCTCGCCATAGACGGCGGCAGCCAGGTCCGCAAGGTCCTGAAGTCGGTGCACGGGCTCCCCTGGCGTGTTCACCATCTTTGCCACATAGGTGAGACCCTTACCTTTCAGCCGAAATGCGCGACGCTCTTTTTCAGACAAGCTTAGCAGGCTTTGGGCCGTCGGCAGCTGCTCGACCAACGCCTGCTTCCACTTTTCACGGTCTTCGCCCATGTCGGAAAGGGCCTCCGATCGTTTGCGATGCTCTTCCAAAGCGTGATCGATGAAAGGCACGTCGCCATAGACCGCATGCACCAGCCTGATCCGGTCCTCCATCACGGATTGTGGGTCCCCCGGACAGCCCATGATGGTCGCGACGGCCTCCAGGCCTTTGCCGGCGAGCTTCAGGGTGCGATCCCTCACGATGGCCTGTATGAGCTCGCTCGGTCCCGGGTATGTCCTTTTGATGTGCTCGCGCCATTTTTCCGGGTCCTTGCCGAGCGCTTCCCTTTCTTGTTCGAGCGCGCGCCTTTCCTTCGCCTTCATGAGCGCCTGTGCGACCGCCGGGTCCTCCTCGCCATAGACGGCGGCGACAAGCTCTGCCAGGTCAGGGAAAGAATGCGTCGGGCTCACCGGACGACCGACGATGGCGGTCCCAAAGCTCGTGATCCCCTTGCCCTTGATGCGCACGGCTCGAAGCTCGATGTTCGTACGTCGCAAAAGGTCCTCGGCCGTGGGGAACTGTTCGAGGAAGGCCTGCTTCCACTTTTCACGGTCCTCACCCATTTCGGCGCGGATCTCCGACCTGTGGCGCTGCTCTTCCAAAGCCCGCTGCACGATGGGGTCGTCACCGTAGATCGCATGGGCCAGCTTGAGCCGCAAGCTGCCGAACGATTCGGACCGTCCTCCGTTCGCGTCAAAAAAAGTCACCAGACCCCTCATCCCCTTCCCGGCTAATTTGAGCGCATAGAGCTGTTTTACGGTAAGGGCCATGAACTCTTCGGCGGAAAAGCGTTCTTGGATATATGCGCGCAGCTCTTCCCGCGCTTGGACATCCACCTTTGGACCGATCGTCGGTCCGCCTTCGGGACGGGCCGTGAACAATGCTTTCTCCAGTTCGCTTTCCCATTGTTCCTTGGAGCGATACACGATGCGGGCGGTGTCTGGGTGCTTCTCCTGCAATTCCTTTTTCGAGTTCGACAAGACGTCCTGCGGAGGGATGGAACGCTGGAGGACGAAGGTCGCCTCGCCCACCTGGTCACAGACCAAGACGCCCTTGTCCATGCGCGGGATGCTCACATAGGAATAGCTCGTCCCCCTCACCGCGTCCTTCCTCAGTTTGCCGGTGTACCACATCAGGTCCTCAAGATAGACCTTCTGCCTATTGAGGAGCGCGACAAGCTCCTGCAGGCGCGGGTAGGTCTCGCCCTCTCTGAAGGGCTCGCCTGGTCCTGGGAGGATGCGCGGGCCATCTTCCGCCGGCGGCAGGATCATGCCTTGCAGTTCGACATGATGAAGACCTTCAAGCTCCGCTCCTTCCTCGAAGGATCGCTGCAGCCGTTCCTGGAAGCGCCTGTCCGCCAAGGCGAGCAGGTCGCTGATGGTGCGATCTTGGTGTTTTGGATGATGCTCCTTCAAGAGCAACGTCTCCTCTTCCTCGTTCAGCCTTTTGCCCGAGGCCGATGCGTTCGCCTTCAGCCATTCCTCATATCCCCCGAGGGTCTGGAACAGCTTGTCATAGGAGGTCTCGGTACCGTCATAGTCTTTCGCGGCGCGTAGAGCTTCTGCCAAACGGTCGCGATAGGCCTCCCTTTCAGGGGCCTTGGGAGCCGGCGCGGCGAACGGGTTCTCCATCGACATGTCGGGAGGAGTATATCAATCCGTGACGGAAATCCCTATGCTCACGGTTTGACGGACGGGCCTAAAAAATGATAGTTCTCATTCGCCCAAGAGGTACGCCTCGCGGGTCGAAAGGAAGGGTTACGGGTATGCCCAAGACCTCGCTCGTTCAAAAGATGGTCCTGCGACAAGACAAGCTCGCCTCGCATGAATGGATGGACCTGATAGAAGACCGCAAAGAGCGGATCAGGCCGTGCCTCGACCAGGTGTCGCTGCAGACGGCCGGTTCTGTGGAGTTCGCCGCATCCGACATCGGCACCATGCTGACGCTCGATCAGTTCATCCAAGATGGAAAGCTGGCCGATTCCACGGAATTCGCACAGCAGCTGCAGATCCAAGGGATCTGGAGATCCGTCTCCGCAAGCCAAGGCGACGAGCATTCGCATCAGATCGTCGGGCTCACGCGCGAAGCCAACTGGATGCAATTCAAGATCTGGGAAACCGACATCGACGGCGTGAGGTGCATCACGAAGCTCTTCATCAGACGATGGCCCGATGTGGAGCCGATGATGCGGGCCAGTCGCCTCCCGTATCGGGACGTGTGGTCCATGCTCGAAAACGCCGTATCCGAATGGACGGGGAGGCGGCGCAGGCAATTCCGCTATCTGGAACACATCGAGCAGCAGCTCAAAGAAGAAAGCTTGCTCATTTCAACCCTCGAGTTTCAGAGCGGCTGACCTCTACGCACGACGCCGGACCCAACTGGACCCGGCGTTTTTTCTTTTTTGTTCAGACCCTGACATGAAAAAGACCCGCGCACTTGCGGGTCAGGATGACAACGAGGGAGTGCGGACGACGAGGGTGCCCGGGCTCACGTCCCTGATGATCCATCCGTTCTGCACGAAGTCGTGTATATCCCTCCATTGGCTTTGGGGGACGACATAGCCTCCGTACTTCTTGGGGAAGCGCGTGAGCGCGAAAGCGAGGACCCTCTTTCCTTTCTTCGAGGAGGGCCAAAAGATCATGGACCGGTCATCGTAAGACCCAAGGAACACATCGACCTTGCCCGCACGGCGCAGGCGCCAGGCCACGTAACGGCCGGTCGTGTGAAAGAGCAGCCATCGCAGCAGAGCGACGTAGTATGCGATCAGCTGAGACCTTAATCGAACGAGCATGCGTACCTCCTTGCTAGCGGGTCCAGAGCCAGCAACCTATACCAAAAAGACCCCGACGTCAATGTATGAGGGCTCATATCCTGTGCTGCAAAAGATATTGACATGACCCATTTTCATTGATAGTCTGTATTTACAATTGCCGTTAGGCACCCGAGGACCTCCGCGATGCATCGTGGGGGTCCGTTTCTTTTACAAGCCTCTTCCAAGCCTGCTCAAGTCGCTCAAGTTCATTGTCGCTAATCTTGCCGATGCGACGTATGAGCCTTTTTGAGCTGAACGTGCGGATCTGTGACAAAATGACTGTCCGAGTCACACCATGCAGAGGAAAAGCATGATGGAATATCCCACCTTTTAGCCTCGAGGTCATTGGAAAACCCCAGAACAGTTCTCGATTGAACTTCCGGAAGACGAGCACGGGACGCTCAAAGGTCTCGTTCTTACCGTCTTCCTCTGACCCTACGTTCAAGCCGACGGAACACCACCATATTTCCTGTTCTTGAAAATCCAACGACCGTTCGCGCCTGTCTATCCCTGATTTTACGGCATGCCATGCCTGAAAATCCTTTTGGGCCATACTCCACCGCTGCCATGGGCCGAACCTCCTGTCAATACAAAAACGCCCCGTTGAGCGGGGCGTTTTAGATTTGCACTTACTTTGTTGGAGGCTTCTTCTGCTCAACAGTCTTCCTCTCAGAAGCGGGCTGGTCCTGTTCGGGTTTTGCCGGAGTTGTAGCCTCAAAATAACGACGGACTGCATCGTCGGCAATCCTTCTATGGATACTATCCGATGAAGGATCGTATTTGGAGGTATCAAACATATACATAGGTCATGCCTTTCTATCCTTTTCCTGGTGAAAAAAGGATAACTTTATTGAGACTGTCAGACGGATCATTCAACCTCTTCCTGAAAAGGTTGAAACTGACCCAAGCACGATTCCACCCATCGAACTTTTCGGCATCTACGACCTTGAGACCCGTAGACAGGGCGTCATGCCTTAATATCGCAAAACCGTGATCGGGGAAACCCCACGCGAGACGCTCAACTATCTCGCGTATGCGGGCATTATACCCTGTCGTCGCCTGACCGTCTTGTTCCTTGAACATGTACGCAGAAAGTAGCCTATCTGCCAATGCAACAGCCATCGACTGACGACGTGTACAAAGCGCTACAACGCGAGGGTCTTCCTTTGCTAGAAGCGGCCGAACTATTTCAGCAGCCAACGCACATCCGTGACCAAGAGCTTCGTTCATCCCAATCCCGGTCTGGTTACGGAATGCCATAGCGTAACGCACCGAAAGCTTTTCTGCGGTCTCATGTATATCAGCCAGTGACCGTATCACGTCGCACGATGAGATGTCTGTTCCAGGCAAAAGAGGGTGCTCATAAGGCTTGTCCAGAGGACCAAGCTCTGACTGAAGTCCCATGACGATTTCGTCTCCAGCCAAGCTCATTAATGTAGCAGCTGACTTGGCCCTCTCGGGCACGAGAACCGATAATCGCCTACACTTTGAACGAAGGAGATGAGCAATTTTAGTTGCTGCAAACATGTCGCCTCCGCTTGAGTTCAGCACGAGAACTAAATGCCTCTGTGGGTCATCTGGCATCGTCTCCAGTTCCTCGATAACGCTATGCACATCCTCTTTCGTAATTGCAGCTCCGTTCCCATAGAGCATGAAAAAGAAGTCCATTACGAGGTTTTTTTTCTTTGGAGCGTCTTTTACGGACGCCTTAGTCCCGGTAAGACCGGCTTGGGCGGTAGAACCCATCTTCTTTTTTGACCTGGTTTTCGCCATGTAGTGATGCAAGACCGTATCAGCCTATGTCCGTCACGGTCAACACGTACCGATAGATACTCTCAGTTATGAGTATTTTCCTACGCCCGCGGCACCACGAACTTCCTTTCTTTGACCTCCTCGTGATAGGCCTCGATGCGATCGCCGGCCTGGAGCTTGACCTTGCCCTTGTAGGACAAGCCGCACTCTTGGCCCGCTGCCGCCTCTTTCATGACCTGCTTGCCGATCTGCACGCTCTCGATGACGCCTTCGCCGATGGGTTCCTCGCCGCGCCACACGCGCACCTTGGCATTGGCGACCATCTTGCCTTCCTTCACCTTGCCGCCGACCACCATGCGGCCGGTCTCGGTGCGGAACACGGCGACGGTCTCGAAATTGCCCAAATGGGTCACGATGACCTCGGGCGGCACGAGCTTGTTCAAGCGCGCCACCATGTCGTCGAATATCTCGTAGATGATCTTGGACTGGAACACGTCCACGCCCTTGTCGCGGGCCTGAATGGACGATTGCGGCGTCGGCACCACGCTGAAGGCGTAGACGACCGAGGGCTTTGAGGCCTCGGCGCGGCTGATGTCCGTCTCGTTCACGTTGCCCAAGCCCTTTTGGATGACCTCGACGCCCACGTCCTCGCTGCGGACCTTCTCGAACATGCCGAGAAGCGCCTCGAGCGAGCCGAGCGTGTCGGCCTTGAGGATGATGTTCAGCACTTGCTTGGCCTTCACGCCCTCTTCTTCCGGCTGCTTGGCCTGCTTGGTGGCCGTCATCTGGGACGCGACCTGCATGCTGGTCTTGGCCTTCTTGAGCTCGAGCTCCTTGGGGTCTTTCGGGATCTCCAAAATGTCGCCGACGGCGGGCAGGACCTTGAAGCCCAGCACCTTGGCCGGCATGCCCGGCGTCACGCCATCCACGTTCTTGCCGCTCCAATCGCGCATCGAGCGCACGCGGCCATACAAGCCGCCCGCGATGCCCAGGGATTCGTTGCGATGCAGGGTGCCTGCCTGGATGAGCACGGTGGCCACCGGGCCTTCGCCCTTGTCCAAATGCGATTCTATGATGGTGCCCACGGCCAAACGGTCCGGGTTGGCGCGGATCTTGTCCGCATTGAGATCGGCCACGAGCAAGATGACGTCGAGGATCTCGTCTATGCCCATCTTGGTCTTGGCCGAGATCTTGGCGATCGGCACGGGGCCGCCCCACAGTTCGGTCTGCACGCCGAGCTCGGAGAGCTGGGCCAGGATGCGCTCGACGTCCACGTCCGGTTTGTCCATCTTGTTGAGGGCGACGATGAACGGCAATTTGGCGGCCTGGATGATGCTCAGGGCCTCCTTGGTCTGCGGCTGCACGCCGTCATCCGCGGCCACGACGAGGATGGCGATGTCGGCGATCTTGGCGCCGCGCGAACGCATGATGGTGAAAGCCTCGTGACCCGGGGTATCGATGAAGGTGATGTCGCGGTTCTTGCGATGCACTTGATAGGCGCCGATATGCTGGGTGATGCCGCCCGCTTCCCCGCCCATGACGTTCGTCTCGCGGATGGCGTCGAGCAACTTGGTCTTGCCATGGTCCACATGGCCCATCACGACGATGACCGGCGGACGCGGTTTGAAATTGGCCACGTCTTCCTGATCGAACACTTCTTTGACGCGGTCGGTGGCTTGCACCATCTCGACGGCGTCTTCCTTCTTCACGACCTCGGGGCTGGCCTTGAAACCCAATTCCTCCGAGATGATGGCCGCGGTCTCATAATCGAGGCGCTCGTTCTGCGAGGCCAAGATGCCGGCGCGCATCAGCTCCTGGATGACCTTGGTCACCGGCAGGTCCAATTTGCCCGCCAGGTCGCGCACCACGACCACGGCCGGGATGACCACCTCTTTGAGAGGCTTGTCCGCCGGGCGTTCCGCCTTGGCCGAACCAGCGAGCAGGGTGTTGCGCAGGCGCTCGCGGCGCTCGTTCTCGAACCACTTTTGGATGATGCGGTCCCCGAGATTATCGTCGATCTTGATGGCTTTGCGGCCGACGTCGAAACCGAGCGCCGGGAGTTTGTCCAGGAGCTCATGCGGCGTGGTCTTCAGTTTTCGGGCCAGGTCGGAGACGTTCATGTGGCCAAGCATAGGCCAGAACGGGCTTTCCGTCAATGAATACCGGTGCCCGGCGAGGGATTGACAAAAGTCGATTTTTCCGCTTAAATAGGCCCGCACTTTATCCCGGGAGGAGAGACATGCTCGCAAAAGCCATCGCCGCATATCAATGGGAGATCGACCACCCGCAAGAACAGGTCATCCTGGACAACCCGTATCGGGAGCCTGACCCGCTCGGTCTCGAGAAGGAAAGGGCCGACTTCCTGGCCCTGCGCAAGACCCTCTGGCTCGAGCGCTTCGACCGCATCGGCAAGCGCATGGGCGCCGTCGAGACCTTCACCTGCGGCGTCATCCTGTTCATGGCCGTGGGGATCGGACACATGCACTCGCTCCTGTTCAGCCACTGGTTCGACCTCGGCGCCGTGCCGATCCTGGTCGGGCTGGACCAGGTGCGGCGCTATCTCGTCCAAGACATGGGCGAGGACCCGAGCTCGGCCTTCTATGTCGCCGCTCGCACCCTGTTCATGGTGGCGGGCATCGCGTGCGGCTTCGTCCTGCCGCTCCTCGCCGTGCTCGCCATGGGCTTCCTCTTCCTCGGCCTGCCGCTCATGGCAAGGCGCTTCGGCCAAGCGCTTCGATACATGTGACCGCTCCGCATCTCGCGTCGAGCGGTTTTTTCATATAGGGTATGGCCATGGACGGAGAATTGCTTCTCATAGACAAACCCGCGGGCATCACCTCGCATGACGTGGTGGACCGCGTGCGTCGCATCAAAGGGACGCGTCGCGTGGGTCATGCCGGCACCCTCGACCCTTTCGCGACCGGACTCTTGATCGTGGGCGTGGGGCCTGCGACAAAGGAGCTGACGGCGCTTGTCGGTCTCGACAAGGAATATGTCGCGACCGCGCGGCTCGGCGCGACCTCGACGACCGATGATATCGAAGGCGACATCGTGGAAAATGAGACATCATCTCTCCCCTCGCGCGAGATGATCGAGGCCGTCTTGCGGCATTTCACGGGACAGCATGAACAAACGGCGCCCATCTATTCGGCAAAGAAGGTCGGCGGGAAGAAACTATACGAACTGGCGCGCAAAGGACTTGGCGATACGGTGACCTTGCCGACCAAGGTCGTGACCATCCATGAGATCGAGCTCGTCTCATATGACTGGCCGGCATTGACCTTCCGCGTGCGTTCATCCTCCGGCACGTATATCCGCGCGCTTGCCCGTGACATCGGGCAGATGCTCGGTTGCGGCGCCTATCTGACCGCGCTTCGTCGCACCAAGATCGGGTCCTATGACATCAAGGATGCGAAGACTTTGGATGAATTGAAAGGTTGACATCGCGACCTTTGAAGGTAAGCTGAAGCCGCACTTTCGACACCCTCTCTTACGAAAGGAGACGGCTCATGACAACCGAAGAAACTGCTCGTGAGGTCGGCAGACGGGCCCTCAAGGTCCTGGTCACCGGCGCGAACGGCTTCATGGGAAGCCATATGGTCGAGCTCCTCGGCCGACATCCGTACGATGCGAGGTATTGCACTCCCGTCGCGACCGACATCGGGCCGGAACCGAATGCCGTCCTCAAAAATGAAGGCGCGCGCTATGAACGCTGCGACCTCCGGGACCCCTCCCAGGTCAATAGGCTCGTGCGCGGCAATGATCCCTTCGACATCGTCTTCCACGTGGCTGGGCTGTTCAATTACAGCGCGAGCTACAAAGACCTGTATGAGGTGAACGTCGCCGGCAGCCTCAACCTGCTGCAGGCGCTCTCGTTCCATCGCAAACCCCCGAAACGCATCGTCGTGTGGGGCGCGGCCGGGGTCTATGACTTTAGTACGCGCTATCCCCAAGGCGTGCCCGAGACCGCGGCCGTGAACCCCAAAGGGGGCTATCTCACGACCAAGTATCACGAAGAACGGCTCATGCTCTCCGAAGGCGCGCGGCTCGGCATTCCCGTGACGGTCATCCGTCCCGGCGGCGTCTATGGCCCGCGCAGCAATTACGGCGTCGCGCTCTCCATCAAGATCGCGGCGCGCGGCGGCATGGCCCCGTTCTACTTTGGTCCGGGCAAGACCCGCGCCGGCATGGTGCATGTGCAAGACGTGTGCGATGCCGCGGCCTTCCTGGCCGAACGCGACGAGGCCGCGGGCGAGATCTACAACGTGAACGACGATTCGGCATACACGACGGCCGAGCTCATGCGGACCTGTTCCAAAAAGCTCGGCTTCCCGCTCCTGCCCGTCAACTTCCCCATCGGCATCATGCGCTTCTTCATCGGCAACCTGATGAAGAAGGCGGACAAACTGGGCCGCGTCTCGCGGATGAACCCGGAGATGACCGATCTCATGGCGTATGACGCCTTGCTCGACGCTTCCAAGCTCAAAGCCTTGGGCTGGAAGCCGAGATACCCGGACTCCATCAACGGTCTGCTCAGGACCATCACCTCATACGAGACGGAGGGGCAGCTATGATGCTCATCATCACCCTCGGCCTGCTGTATGCCACTGTGGCCTATGGCGCCATGCAGTATCAGGCGCGGCAAGGCAGGCTCTACACCTTCCTCGTCGACCCGCCGACCATGCTCCTCGTGGGCTTTGTCGGCGCCCTCATCGGATTGCGGCGCGGAAAGAGGCCGCCGTTCCGCCAAGAGGAGTTCCGCAAACGCGCGGTGCGCGTGAACGGCCTCCTCTCCCTCTTCATCCTGGGGTTCTGGTGCCTCGAGCTCTCGTCCTACTTCAACGTGCGGTACGCGTCCTTCCTCGACTTCTCGAAGCATCCCTTCGATCCGACGAGGACGGGCAATGACTTCATGATGAACGGGTACGTGGAATGGCTGACCGGACCGATCTATCACGGACCGTTCCCGCTCTATGACCATTGGTGGTCCTGGCCCTTCCTCCTGGTCATGCTCTGGCTGCAGCTCATGTGCCTGCGGTTCGGCCGGGCCCTGGGCTATCAAACGGCCTTCTTCAATGATCCGGACAATTGGTCGGACGCAAAGCGGGAGAAGCAAGATGGCTAAGGCGCAGATCCCGTTCGCGCGGCTCTTCCTCGGCGTCTTCCTCATCCTGGGGCTCGCGCTCGACCTGGGGCTCGGCATCGGCTTCCTCTTTTGGCCCGCCATCTTCGGCCATGGCCTGGACGTGCTGTTCGTGGCCTTCACGCTCCTCGCCCCGGCCGTCGTCTTTTCGCTCCTCGTGACCTGCCTCATGTACTGGCTGCAGGTCCGCAAACGATGACCCGCGCTTTGCGGGTCTTTTTCTTTAGGGCTACCCTGCTTTCGTCCCTTCCAAAGGAGGCTTCCGTGAGATCATCCGTCCTCAAAGGCATTGCCATGCTTCTCTTGGGCCTGTCCCTGTTCGGCGTCACCCTCGTGCTCGGTCTGGTCTCCGTGGTCCTCACCTTCGTGACCGTGAGCAAGGAGTTCCGCCTCGCGCCGAACTTCGACATGCTCCTCCTGATCTCGTCCGAGCTCGTCGGCACCATCCTCGCCTTCCTGGCGTCCATCGTCTGCGTGGGCGTCGGCTATCGCCTCCTGAGGGAGAAGACGCCGCCTCCATCCGCGGACCCGCCCGCCGCTCCCTAAGCCCCATCCCGCCCCGCCGGCGGGTTTTCAATATGAATAGACGGAACCGGAGGTGTCTGATACCTTGGGAGTACCGACATAACCATTAGTTCCGCCCGTCCTGGAGGTCCGACACGTCGGTTTCACCCGTATTTCGACCATGTTCCTCAACGCAGTCCTGGCACGCTAAACCTCCGTCCCCCACGGAGACGTTGATATACAGGGAAAACCACGCGAACGCGTTCAGACGGGCGTATGACATATGTTCATCTACGCCCTTATCGGGTTAGCCATCGGTGCCGTCATCGGCATCATGGTCGCCAAATCCCTGGCGACCAAAGAATCGAAGAAGGCGGAGCAAGAGGCCGCGGCCGCGCAAGAAAAGGCCAAGCTCCTCATCTCGCAGGCAGAGACCAAGGAGCAGGAGATCCTGGTGCGCGCCAAGGACAAGGCCATCAAGATCCTCGAAGAGGCCCGCATGGAGGAAAAGCGCCTCAATGAGGACCTCAAGACCCAACGCGCCGAGCTGGCCCAGCGCGAGAACGAGTTCGGCAAGAAATTGCTCGAGGTGGACGATGCCCGCAAACAGGTGGAAACGCGCACGGCCAAGCTCGCCGAGAACGAACAGATGCTCGGCGTGAAGCAGCTCGAGGTCACCCAGCGCCTCGAAGAGGTCGCCGGCATGCCGAAAGAGAAAGCCCTCGAACATCTCTTGGCCAAGGTCGAGGAGCAGAGCAAGGACACCATCGTCTCGCGCATGCACAAACTGGACCAGATGGAGACGGAGGAGATCGAACGCAAGGCCAAGAACATCATCGCCGTGTCCATCCAGCGCTTGGCCTCGTCCACCGTGGCCGAGACCACGACCTCATACGTGGAATTGCCGAACGACGAGATGAAAGGCCGCATCATCGGCCGCGAAGGCCGCAATATCAAGGCCATCGAATGGCTGACCGGTTGCGAGCTCATTGTGGACGACACGCCGGGCATGCTGACCGTCTCGGGCTTCTCCCCCATCCGCCGCCAGGTGGCCAAGCGCGCGCTCGAAAAGCTCATCGCCGACGGACGCATCCACCCGGGCCGCATCGAGGACTGCATAGAGGAGTCGAAAAAAGAGCTCGCGGTCGAGATCAAGAAGGCCGGCGAAGAGGCCTTGTTCAAGCTCGGCATCTCCATGGCCGGCATAGACCCCAAGCTCATCCAGATCCTGGGCCGCCTCAAATACCGCACCTCATATGGGCAGAACGCCCTCATGCATTCCATGGAGGTCGCCATGCTCTCCGCCATGATGGCCGAGGAGCTCAAGGCGAATGTGGGCGTGTGCCGCAAGGGCGGTCTCTTCCATGACATCGGCAAGGCCGTGGACCATGACATGCAGGGCAGCCATCCCGAGCTCGGCTATCAGATCATGAAGAAGTTCGGTTTCCCCGAAGAACTTTGCTATCAGTCCATCGGGCATCACGAGGACAAGCCCAAGACGCTCGAGGCCGTCATCGTGAAGGCCGCGGACGCCATCTCGGGCGCACGCCCCGGCGCGCGCAAGGATAATCTCGAGATGTACGTGAAGCGTTTGGAAGAGCTCGAGGCCGCCGCCATGTCTTTCAAGGGCGTGGACAAGGTCTATGCCATCCAAGCCGGCCGCGAGATACGCGTCTTCGTGAACTCCGGCGAGATAGACGACCTGGCCGCCATGAAGATGGCCAAGGACATCGCCGGCAAGATCGAGGCAGAGCTCAAATATCCCGGCGAGGTGCGCGTGACCCTCATCCGCGAAAAGCGCATCGTCGAATACGCGCGGTAAACCATCCATTCCCTTCCCTGCGAAAGCAGGGACCTTATGCGCTGCATTGAAGTGAGAAAGTAAAGGCCCCTGCTTTCGCAGGGGAAGAAATAATTTATGTATAAAATACTCTTCTTCGGTGACATCGTGGGGTCGATCGGTCGCAAGGTGGTCGCGAGCGCGCTTACCGAATGGCGCGAGACGCACAAACCGGACCTGATCATCGCCAATGTCGAGAACTTGTCGCATGGACGCGGCATCTCGCCCAAAGGCCTGCTCGAGCTCGACGCGCTCGGCATCGATGCCTATACCTCGGGCAATCATGTGTGGGAGAACGCGGCAGGACTCTCCTGCTTCACCGACCCACGGTGGCAGACGAGGCTCATACGCCCGGTGAACATGCGTCCCGGCAATACGGGACGCGGTTGGACCCTGTTCGAAAAGGACGGCGCACGCATCCTGCTCATGAACGTGCTCGGAAGCTTGTTCATGAAGGACGAAAGCACGAGCCCTTTCCTGGCCGTGGACGGGATCTTGGCCGAAGCACCGGCTTTTGACCTGGCCATCCTCGATATCCATGCCGAGGCCACGTCCGAAAAAGAGGCCTTGGGGCATTATGCGGACGGTCGCGTCACGGCCGTGCTCGGCAGCCACACCCATGTGCCCACGGCGGACCAAAAGGTGCTGCCCGGCGGCACGGCCTATGTGACGGACGTGGGGCGGAACGGCGGGCATGACTCCGTGGTCGGTTTCGAGAAAAAGAGCGCAATAGAGCGGTTTTTAGTGCCTGGCACGCGAGCCTATGATCCCCAAAAGGAAGGTCTGGCCGAGGCAAATGCCGTCCTCATCGAGGCCGATGCAAAGACGGGTAAGGCCCTGAGTATTGACCGCCTCCGTAAAATTGTTGATATCTAAGCCATTTCATGCTACGCTGTTCCCATAAGTTCACTCATTCGTCACTCCTATGAACAAGGCAGAGCTCATCAACCACATCGCCGAAAAGGTCGGCGTCACCAAGAAGCAGGCCGAGGACATGGTCGAGACCTTCGTCGCGACCGTGACCGAGACCCTCACCAATGGTGGCGAGGTGACCATTGCCGGGTTTGGCGCCTTCATGGCCAAGACCCGCGCGGGCCGCACGGGCGTGAACCCGCAGAACCCGACCGAGAAGATCCAGATCCCGTCGGTCGTGGTGCCCAAGTTCAAGGCCGGCAAGGGCCTCAAGGACGCCCTCAAGGCTCCCAAGATGGCCGCGCCCGCCGCGATGTAAGAGAGTTCCCTCATCGGACGAAAAACACCCCATCACGGGGTGTTTTTCTTGACGCGCTTCGACGCATGCGATTGAGTAGACGGATAAGCCGACAAGGCTTTGCCCCTTTGACCAGGAGGAGGTCATGACATGCTCGATGCCGGCGATAGGTTCGTCATGGAAGGGCTGGAATGTGCCTTCCGCAACCCGCCGACGGCCAATGCGCCGCTCGGGACCGTGATCCATATGGGCGCCCTTGTCCGCAAGGTCGCGCCAAAAGGCACCGTGCTCCCACGCGAGCTCGTGCTGCCCTTCGCCAAGGCCCTGGAGCCTTGCTATGCCTGTACGGTCGCCGCCGAGATGCGGCCGACCGGTTTCATCTTCACCTTCACCGGTGCGCCGGCGCGCGGCATGCACCATGAAGCCGAGACCATACGCGTCACCCGACGCGAGGTGTCCCTGGTCCTGCTCGAGCCGGACCCGCTCGCAGGCGCGCCGCCGAGCTTGGTCGGCATGTTCTCCCCCGCCGCCTTGGACGTCTTCCGCTGGTTCCTGCATGCGCTCTCGGGCAAGCCGCATACCACCGCGGTCACGCCCGATGAGATACGCTGGGACCCGCCGATGAAACCTCCGGGCTATACGCCTTTGCCGCGCAATCAGTCCAAGGACGAGGAGGGGCCGCCGTCCACGGTACGATCGCCGCCCTCGAACGTGAAAAAGAGAAAATGACTCGACCCGCATCTCGCGGGTCTATTTTTTTGTCGCGATGATGACGAGGTTCACGGCTTCAAGAACGGAAGCGGGCGTCGTGAGCGCCCAGGGCGTACAGAGATCGATTTGCCAGTCAGGGCCGAACAAGCCGCGAAGCTCGGACAGGGTGAAGGCATGTACATAGCGCGGGGCGGGATGCCCTTCGGCGCGCCAGGGCATCCAGACATCGCCGAGACCGCCGCCGCGCACGAGCGGCAGACGCAACCAGGACGCGAGCCAGGTCTTGAGCGAGAAGAAGCGGCGGGAACGCAGGTTCCACACGGTCAGGATGAGCGAACCGCCCGGCTTCAGGATGCGGTGCAGCTCATGGACCGCCGCAAGACGAGCCGCGTGACCGGGAATATGATGCAAGACCGCGAGGCAAGCCACGACATCCGCCTCGCCATCCGCGGCATTGAGCCGCGGAAAGCCGCCGTGGCGTACTTCGCCTGAACCTCTCTCGGCCACGGCGGCCTGCGCTTGCGCGCAGAGCGAGGCGGAAGGCTCGATGGCCACGTATCGGACGTCCTTTGGCAGGAATTGCGCCAGCCGCGCATTGCCCGCGCCGACATCCAACAAGACCTGGCCGGACCGGAGGCGGTCCGCGACCAATTTCATGACGCCCCAATAGTTCTTGCGCGTCGCTGCAAAGCTGGGACCGAATATCTCATAGAAATCGGCGACGGACGCGGCCAATCTGGCATTCTCTTTCATGCGCATACCCTAACATGACCCGCTTTGACCGTCATGCGGAACGCGTGGTAGGAAAGGGGCTCGGAGGAAAAGATGAGCACCTTGAAAAAGCGGATCGAGGCACGCAAACAGGAGGCGCTTAATAGATATATCAAGGAGAAGGCTCAGGCGATCGTGAGCGCCCTCGGTGAAAAGACCGGCGATGGGTCGAGGTACAAAGCGGTCCTGGTCGAAAAAGAATTCCGTATCGAATACAACTACGTGTACGATGAGAGCAGGAAGACCACGACCAGTATCACCCTTTCCGGCCAAGAGGTCTTCCGTTGCGACGGGTTCGAGATCCTCGGCTTTGTCCCCGGTGCATGGGAAAAAAAGATCGAGTCCCTGCACAAGGACGCTGTCCGCACCGTAAGAAGGCGCGAAAGACGGAACGAGCGGATACATGAAGCGCGGCGATGGGGGCTCTGAAACTCTCTGCGGCACATCGTTGTGCCGCTTTTTCATGCCTTTTGACCGTCATTTGCGGTCCATGCTAAGACACGGCCACGGAGGTCACATGAGCACCTTGGAACAACAGATCGAGGAACGACGACGTGCCGCTCGCGACAAGCGCATCAAGGACAAGGCGCGAGATGTCGCGCATGTCCTTGGGGAAAAGACGGGCGATGACTGGAAGTATAAGAACGTCTTCGCCCAAGACCGGCTCCGCATCGAGTACGACTACGAGTACAACGATGACGGGACCAATCCCACGACGGTCATCACCTTTTGCGGCAAAGAGGTGTTCCGCGCCGACGAGTTCCAGGTCCTCTGCTATATCCCCGGCGCCTGGGAGGAGCGGCTCGAAGCGCTCCACGGGGATACCAACCGCACCCGGAAGCAGGATGAAAAGAGGCACGAAGCGAGGCAGGCCGCTGCGGAAAAGGCCGCCGAGGCGGCAGAACGCAAAAAGTGGGGGCTCTGACCTTTCTCTCGTCCGCCTTTGGCGGACTTTTTCATGCTTGAAACAAAGGCTTTTCTATAGCAAGCTGGGGACTTGATGCCCCAACAGACCCGTCCTCAACAGAGCCGCCCGCCGCGAGCCCTGGTGCTCGACATCCTCCGCACCGCGAGCGCGAAGGGCGTTTCCGCGCGCACGGATGTCATCGCGGCGGCGCGGACCGTCCTGAAAGACACGGACCATCGTTTCCCCACGGTGCAGCACTTGTGGGAGACCTATCGCTATGCGACCGCGCATGGCCTGTTGAAAAAAGACGTCGCGCTCGAACGTGCCTTGCGCGTGAAAGACACGCGCACCGATTCCGGCGTCGCGCCCATCACCGTGCTGACCAAGCCATACCCTTGCCCGGGCAAATGCGTGTATTGCCCGACGGAGGACCGCATGCCGAAAAGTTATATCTCGAGCGAACCGGCGGCGGCACGCGCGCTCTCGCTCAAGTTCGATCCATACGACCAGGTCGTGCAACGCGTGGAGGCGCTCGAACGGAACGGACATGAAGCGAAAAAGATCGAGCTCATCATCAAGGGTGGCACATGGTCTTCGTATCGCTGGGACTATCGCAAATGGTTCATCAAGCGATGCTTTGATGCCGCGAACCATCTCGGCGCCAAGAAGAAAACCCGCTATTCCAGCCTCAAAGCCTCACAGGACGCCAATGAACACGCGACCTATCGCATCATCGGCCTGACCATAGAGACGCGGCCGGACTGGGTGACGGCCGAAGAGGTCCTCCGCCTGCGCGAGATCGGCTGCACGCGCGTGGAGCTCGGCGTGCAGACGCTTCAAGACGCGGTGCTCGAGCTCACCCAACGCGGTCACACCATCGAGGCGACCATCCGCGCGAACGCGCTCTTGAAACAAGCGGGCTTCAAGGTGGACTTCCATATCTTGCCGGGGCAACCAGGCTCGACGCCAGACAAGGACCTCGAAGACTTCCGCACGCTTTTCGCGGACGCCAAGTATCGCCCGGACATGATCAAGCTCTATCCGTGCGTCGTCCTGCCCACGGCCGAACTGCATGCGTGGACCGAGCAAGGACGCTTTACGCCGCTCGAGGGCGACACGCTCAAAGAACTGCTCATCGCGATGCAGCAGCTCGTGCCGCGCTATTGCCGCATCTCGCGACTCATCCGCGATTTCCCCTCCCCCGACATCTCGCATGGCAATAAGGTGACGAACTTGCGGCATATCTTGGAGGAGGAGATGAAGGCGCGCGGCATCCAATGCCAATGCTTGCGCTGCCGCGAGGTCGGCCATGTGACCGGGCTGGACGTTTCGCACGTCACGCCGCGACTTTTCGAGGAACGGTATGACAGCGCCGGCGGACGCGAGGTGTTTTTGACCATGGAAGACCCGGAACGCCGCGCCGTTTTCGCTTTTTTACGTTTACGGCTGCCTCCGACGCCTGATGCGCTCCGGAAACACCCGGACCATTCAGGAGACAACAAGCTTGCACGCTATTCCGAAGCCATCGAACAAGGCCTGCCGGAGCTGAAAGATGCGGCCTTCGTCCGTGAACTGCATACCTATGGCCAAGCCTTGAGCTTGCGGCAAACCAAGGCCGACGCGTCCCAGCATAAGGGGTATGGGAAAGCGCTCATGGCCGAGGCCGAGCGCATCGCGACGAAGGAAGGATATGGTCATCTGTCCGTCATCAGCGGCATCGGAGTACGCGCCTATTATCGGACCCTGGGCTATCGCCTGCGCGGGACCTATATGGATAAGCGGCTAGGTTCCGCGAACGGTAAGAAACAGGCAGGATGAACGTCACATAGCATGATGGGACACGCAGAACAGGCCTTTTTGGCCGCCTATGACGCCCATGCAGATGCCATCTACCGGCATTGCGTGTTTCGCGTCTTCGATGCGGAATTGGCCCAGGACCTGACCCAAGAGACCTTCTTGCGCGCATGGAAAAGCCTTGCCGAAGGGGCCGAGATCGACAATTTGCGCGCCTTCCTCTATCGCGTGGCCACCAATCTCGTCATAGACCATGTACGCAAGCGCAAAGCGGTGTCGCTCGACGCCATGACCGAGACCGCGGCCGAACCCGGACATGACCCGCGCGGACAACTCGCTGCCGTAGACGCCGCCCGTCGCACCGTCCATGCCATGCAGGGCCTGGATGCCTCCTCGCGCGAGACCGTCATCCTGCGCCATGTGGAGGGCCTCTCCCCCAAGGAGATCGCGGCCTCGCGCGGCGAGAACGAGAACCAGGTCTCGGTGCGCCTGCATCGCGCCATCAAGCAATTACGCCACCTCATGGACCGCTGATATGCCCAACCTCATTTTTTGGAAGCTCCCCAAGGCCCGCAAGCAAGAACTGCGCGGGAGTTTGGAGGCGTACATGTCCGAGCATCCGGTAAGGGATGGGGCACCCATCCGTCACATAGGGCAGGAGGCAAAACTTTCATCCTTTATCCCCTCCCTTCTCCGTCCTATGCCCTTCGCGCTCATCCTTTCGCTCCTGCTCGGCACCGGTACCGTTGCCGCGGCCGAGGTCTCGCATCCGGGAGACTTCCTCTTCCCGGTCAAAGCCGCCATCCACGCCAAGCTGGATGCCGGCGTGCAGCTCATCACCGGCCATCGTGATGAGCCGAAAGACGAGGACAAGGCCGACATGCGAGAGGAAGGTCAAGCGGAACGTAAAGACGAACATCAGCAAGAGACGCGCCATGACGTACGCCCTGCCGGCATCAAGCTGCAGCTCGGCGCCACGTCCTCATTCGATGAAGAAGACGGCGTTGAGCACGAGGCCGCGACCGATACGAAGTTCGATGCCCATATCGAAGACGATGCGGACATCCGCGTCCCGGACATCGAGGCCCATGCGGAAAGCGACCTCAAGACCGATCTTCGCAGCGACGTGGACCTGCACGGGAAACTGGGGCTGTAAGGCCCACGGTGATACCATGGGGGCATGCCGACCCCTTTCGCCATCACGCAGATATTCAAACTTGGCGTCGAACGAGGCGCGAGCGACGTACACTTGCTCGTCGGATTGCCGCCCGTCCTGCGCATCCAAGGGCACTTGGAGTCGCTCATGGACTATGCGCCGCTCACGGCCGAGGAAGTGAAGAAAGAGGTCCTCTCCATCGTCCCCGCGTCATTGCATGAACGTATCGAAAAGGACCTGACCGCGGACCTCTCGTTCGAGCTGCCGACCAAGGAGCGCTTCCGTCTCAATGTCTATCATGAGAAGAACGGCATGGCGCTCGCGGCGCGCATCGTCCCCTCGCGCATCCCCACCTTCGAGGAGCTCGACCTGCCGCATATCGTCGAACAGCTCGTGCATCACAAACGCGGCTTGGTCCTCGTAACGGGTCCCACCGGCGCCGGCAAGACGACCTTGCTCGCCTCGATGATCGAGTTCCTCAACCAGAACCATCAATTGCACATCGCGACCATGGAGGACCCCATCGAGTTCGAGTTCCAGCCCAAACGGTCCATCATCTCCCAGATGGAGCTGGGCCACGATTTCACCACGTTCGGCCATGGCCTCACGCATATGTTGCGCCGCGACCCGGACGTGGTCTTCATCGGCGAGATGCGCGACCTCGAGACCATGTCGGCGGCCCTCACCTTGGCCGAGACCGGGCATCTCATCTTCGCGACCCTGCACACCAACAGCGCGGCCCAGACGGTCGAGCGCATCGTGGACGTGTTCCCGCCGCATCAGCAGCATCAGGTGCAGCAGCAGCTCTCGCTCACCTTGCGCGGCATCATCTCGCAGACCCTGTTACCCGGCACGGACGGCAAATTGGTGGCCGCGCGCGAGGTCCTGGTATCCACGCCTGCCGTGTCCAACCTCATCCGCGAGGGCAAGACCGAACAGATACATAATGTCCTCCTCACCTCCTCGCAAGAGGGCATGACCACCCTCGATCGCGAGCTCGTGGACCTGGTGGAGGAAGGCCGCATCACGGCGAAGGTCGCGCGCATCTACGCGCAAAAACGCAGCACGTTCGACCCCTATGGGGACGACGAGGACGCGGTCGACCATGAAAACGAGCACGAATAAGAAAAACCCCGCTTCGGCGGGGTTTTCAGTTCACTCTTTGGCGTAGGCGAGGATGTCTTCGAGCGCGTCCTCGAGCTTCACGAGCTCGGCGCTCTCGGCGCGGCGCTCCTTCCATTCCACCGCGTCCTCTTTGAGGGTCTTTTCCGATATCAGGATGCGCAGCGGGATGCCGATGAGGTCGGCGTCGGCGAGCTTTTCGCCCGGCGAGGCCTCGCGATCGTCCCACAGGACCTCGACGCCTTCGCGCATCAGGTCCTCGTACAGGCTTTCTGCCGCGTCGCGGATGCGCCCGTCGGCCGCTTCGTCCTTGGAACGCAGGCTCACGAGATGCACCTGCATCGGGGCGACCTGCTTGGGCCACAGGATGCCCCGGGCATCATGGCTGGCCTCGACGATGGCGCCCACGAGGCGGGTCGTGCCGATGCCATAGCAGCCCATGAGCGCCGTCTTGCGGCTGCCATCCTCGTCCGTGAACCCTACCTTGAACGCATCCGTGAACGCGCTGCCCAGGTCGAAGATATTGCCCACCTCGACGCCCTTGCGCAGTTCCAGCGTCCCGCCGCAATTGGGGCAGGCATCGCCTTCCTTGAGGGTCGCGATCTCGGTGTTCTGGCCGAAGGTGCAATTGGGACAGGCCAGGATGACGTCTTCGCCGGCATCCGTGAGCACCTGGAACTCATGCGACAACTTTTTGGTGAAAGACCCGCCGGAAGCCTCCACGACCTTGGCGTCCAAGCCGCAGCGCGTGAACACGCGCAGATACGCCTCGATCGCGCGGGCATAGAACTCTTCCAGGCTCTCTTGCGTGGCATGGAAGGAGTACAGGTCCTTCATGCCGAACTCGCGTCCGCGCATCACGCCGGATTTGGCGCGCAGCTCGTCGCGGAACTTGGATTGTATCTGGTATACGGCGAGCGGCAGGTCCTTGTACGAACGCAGAAAGGCGCCGACGAGCGGGGTCACGATCTCCTCATGCGTGGGGCCGAGCGCATATTCCTTTTTGGTCTGGCTCGGGACCTTGAACAGGACGTCGAACGTATCCCAGCGGCCTTTCGTCTCCCAGTTCTCCTTGGGCTGCAAGGCGGACATGCGGACCTCTTGCGCGCCCAAGGCATCCATCTCCTCTCGGACGATGTCCTCCACCTTGCGGAGGGTCCGCAGACCGAGCGGGAGCCAGGAATAGACGCCGGCCATCTCCTGATGCACGAAGCCGCTTTGGACGAGCAGGCGGGCATTGGCCGTCTCCGCATCATGCGGCGGGGTCTTGGAGGTCTTGGTGAAGAGTCGCGACATTCGCATAGTGGAGCAAGCGTAGCCTGGACAAATGCGGATGTCCACCTGGACAAGAACGCCATTTTATGCAGAAATGCCCCCGCACTTTCACCCCATCGGAGGCTCTCATGCAACGACGCATCGCGTTCACGGCCGCCCTTCTCTTCGTCGCCGCTTGCGCCGACGGCACTTCTGACGCGCCAGCGCCGGACCTCACGCCTGCCCCGGACCCCGCCCTCTCCGACCTGCGCCCGGTGGACATGCTCTACCACGCGACGGTCATACAGGGAGAGTCCGACTGCGGAGGGAGCAAGATCCCCGAGGGCACGGCGACGGATGTCGACGCCTATCTCCAGGCCGACGGCAAACTCCTGCTTTCCATCGAAAACTTCGTCGTCCCCGGCTCGGCCACGTACGAGAACGTGGTGCGGCAAGGCAGCCGCGTCGACCACACCAAGGAGGAGACCGACTACTCCGGGAAGTTCGTCCATCATGTCACCGGTGTGCTCGACCCCGACCATATCGACCTGACCATCAAAGGCCAGGCGCATGGGTGGGACGCGAAGACGAACACGGCCAAGGCCTGCACCAATACGGTGCAGCTCAAGGGCAAGGCGCGACCGCTGCTCGATCCGCGCGCCCTGGACGGCCGCTACACGGTCGTGCTGACCGGAAGCTATGTCTGTCCCGGAAAACCGGACATCGCCATCGGCAGCGCGGACATGCCCCTCGACGTCGGCGACGATCCGGCCAAGAGCTATGTCTCGTTCACCTTGAACGGTTCGACCTCGTTCGCCCTCAAGCGGTCCGAGGATGCCAAGCGCGCGACCGGGCAGGGCATGTACAGCGTGTACGACGCCACGCTCGGCGATCGCATCGGGACGGTGCGCGGGAACGCCGCGCCAGACGCGATGGACCTCCACATCGAGCTCGTGTCGGACAGCGCGGGCCCTTGCGTCGAGACCTATATGGTCAAAGGCGCCAAGGTCATCCCCGCGTTCGCGAAACCCGAGAACCGCTACCGCGTGAAATACGCGTACAAGACGGACTGCGACGGCGCGAGCATGAGCGACGTACAGGTCAATGAGAGCGCCATGGACGTCCTCCGCACGGCCAAGGGCCTCACCATCATGGAGTTCGGCATGGCCACGCCCATCACCCAGGACGGCGAGGCCTTCAAGGCCACGGCCACGCTCGACGATGGCGGGACCCTCACGTATGCAGGCACGCTCAAGGCGGGCAGCATCACGTACACGGTGAGCGCGACCCATCCCTACACCGCCAGCGGCACACCGTGCACCGAACATGTCGACGCCACGGGCAAACCCCGTTTCGTCTTCCCCTGACCGCCCTCCCCGGGTGGTTTTTTCATGAAAAAGACCCCGCCCTTCGCGAAGGGTGGGGTCAGGACGAGCGGGCGAGATGTCGTCGGACGATGTGGCGCACGGTGTCGAGCTTGCCTTTCCATCCGAAGTCGTTCGAGATCAGACGGAAACCCGGATGCTCGCGCCAGGCACATTCGATGAGCTTGGACAGCACGATGGCCTCGTCATAGGTCTCGGTGCGGGCGGGGTTGTTCCGCTTCTTCTCCTCATAGACCTCCTGCGGCGCCACTTCGAGGCAGAGCACGACATCATAGAGGGCGAACTCGGCCTTGCGCTTGGTGCGGCAGACCCGCTCGAACTGATCGATACCGCCGGGCAAATAGGCGGCATTGTCCACGCTGCCGCGGTCCGTGATGAGCATTCCCTTGCCGGCGGCGCGGGCCTGCATGTCCGTGATGGTCTCGAAATCGCGCTGCACGCGATAGATGAAGGACTGGAACACCGGGTCGGTGGACGGTCTCACGCCATGCGTGATGATCATGGTGGCCATCTCGGGCATGAAATGGACCATGCCGCCGAACTCGGCCTTGAGGTTTTCCATGACCTCGCTCTTGCCTGAGCAGGGACCGCCCGTGAGGACGATGCGCGGCAGGCGTTGCGGGGCGAGCAGGAGGTCGCGGATGGACCCCTCGACCTTGCGGGTGCGAAGGTCATAGGCGAGACGCGCCAAGTGCGAGTTCGAGATGGAGTCCGTGACCTCGATGCCGGTCCCGATCTCGAGCGGCAAGCTGTAGGAAGCCGCGTCCGGATGTTCGATCTCGGCCAGGAACACGCTTGCCAACTCGTCCTGACAGGCATCGACCTCCCACGGGTCGTTCGGCTTTTGATGCCGATACTTGCGGACGCGGTATTTACAGCCTTTGAGGACGAACTTGGCATCCTCGACGTCGGTGACGGGCTTTTCGTCCTCCTCCCGCTGCATGCCCTCGCCGTCCTTATAGCAGAAGTAGCCCGTCTTCCCGTCGACCACGCGTGAACGCATGGCGCCCGGTTCCGTGCTCACATACCCTTGCTCGATATGCTTGTATGGCCATCCGAGGACCTCCGGTTCGACCGAGGTCAGCAGCCAGCGTCGCTCTATCTCTTTCGACATGGGCAGTCCCTTTCATGAAATGTGCCGGGGAAACCTACCGTTTTTCGAGCCGCGGGTCAATGGAAAAGAAAAGCCCCGTCGCGGGACGAGGCATCAATCGATGAGCAGCTGCAGCCGCCTTTCCATGGCCTTCTCGGGCACCTGGAACTCAAAGGCGAGATGCATGGCGCTCCCCTTGAAGGAGCGCATGCGCTGGACCATCCAGAGCGGGATGAGGAGGCCATGCGCGAAACGCCAGGCCTCGAGCTCCATCTGGTCCTCCATATGCTCATACCACGTGCAGGTACGCACGCGCATGGCCGCATAGGGGTGCAGGAGCAGATGGCCCATGGCATGGGCCCAGGCCAGACGCTGGGACTTCCAGTCCAGGTTCTTGCTGGCCCAGACCTGGGGCGCGCTCCCATCGTCGAGATGTTGGCGCGCGTCCATGGCGCTTTCGTAGGTGAACTCCCCGCCGTCAATATCGGTGACGCGGAGCACGATGCCGAGCTTGGCGGCCACATCCTCGATGCTGATGGGCGGCTTGGCGATGCCGAGCTTCACGAGGACGGTGGTCGCGAGGTCGGTCGCCTGGCCGCGGGCCGTGGCACGGAGGCCCGCCGTCTCCTCGGTCAGGGCGAAGCGGTCTTCGGAAAGCGTGAGCGTGTCACGGATGCGGAGCCACCAGGGCTCCCGGCCCTTGGTGGTCATGGTCCTGCTCCTGTGAAAGGTCTGGATGACAGGCTAGCATGGGCCTTGGAAAACATAAAAGGACGTCTGCGCGAGTTTCGCGTGTGACGTCCTTTTAAGGGAATGTGCTGTAGAAGCCTTTCAGACCTCTTTGATCGTCGCACTGAACGCGCGACGGAGGTCATCGACGCCCATGCGCCGGTCCCGCGGAGAACCCGCGATACCGTCATGGCCGCCAGCCAGGCCTCCCCAGAGGGCCTGCACGATCTGCCGCGCCGTCTTGCCCTTGGGGGCATCGGCGAAGCTGACCGTGATGGACCCCGTCTTGGGGTTGAGCGCGACCACCGCCTTGGCCACTTCTCCGTCGGGGGCGACGTAGAGGTGGTTGGTGAACGACGGCGAGACGCGGACGATGACGCCGTTCCGCATCTCGACGAAGCTCTCGGCGTTCAGGACCTCCCCGTTCGCCTTGTGCTCGTCGCCCTTCGCGAGAAGGGCTTCGTCGCCGGCGAGGATGCCTTCGATGACGCTGATGCCGGCGATCACCTGGTCGGTGACCTCGGTGACCGAGCCGTCGCGCGCCGCGTAGACGCGATGCGCCTCGCTCCAGGCCCAGAAGGCGTGGAGGCGGCGGAGGTCCTCATCGTTCGCGCCGCTCACGCCGAGCTTGTGGGCCCCATTGAGGTCCACGAACTCCGCGAGGGCCCAGAACGAGGGGGCCTCGGGCTTGCGGCTGATGACGGCCGCGCACCCTCCGAGCGTGTCGAGGTCGACGTGGGAGATCCCCACGACCTCGACGCCGTCAGCGCACCCGTTCTCGTACGAGCACGGGGCGGGCTGACCGGCGCGCGGACCATGGTGAGCCATGGTGAGCAAGGAGCCGGTCACGCAGACCTCTCCGTACTCCGCCTCGACCGTCGCCGATGGAGCCTTGTCCATGACGAACTGGAGGTTTGAGGAGCTGGAGGAGAGGAGGAAGCGGATCGAGCTGTTCATTTGTGAAACTCCATTGTCCCTGGGGTATCAGGCGGGACAGCCTGGCGCGACGTCAATTCATCGCAACAAAACAAGATACCATAAAAGACCCGTTTTGTCAAGGGATGACTGGACAGTTTTTAGGCTTTGTTGAGGCAAAAGTATTTGGCTCAATGAAGCCACGCTTTATTTCTTTCCCTGTTTTTCCTGCTTGGCCTGGCCATCGAGCTCGCCAAAACGGACCTCGCCCAAGAGGTCGCGGTACCCGTCATAGGCGGGGTCAGCCTGTTTTGGTATGGGTCCGAAGACATCCTTCTTCTTGCCCTTGGCGTCAGTTTCGCTTCCTATGATCTGTTGATGTATGTCGTTTTCAACGAAACCTATCGTTATATGCAGATCCTTCTTCGGCAGCCCGAGCTGTTCTCGGAACTCGTTCAATGCGGGGACGTCCAAAGCGACATACGCGGTCTTTTTTGCCTTATCCGCAGGGCGTATGCCTGGAGCCGTCGCGCCGTCTATGACGCCGATGCCCGCGATCGTGACGCCCGTGCCATCCACGATGGCTTGCTGTATCTCTTTCAAGCGCGCGACCTGCTCGTCGGTCAATGCTTTCAGCTTCTCGCTTTCCGAGGGACCGATGATTGTGACATGAAAACCTTCGGCCCGTTGTCCCAACCCTAGGTCTACCCCAAGAGCCTCGCTCAATCGAGCGCGCAGGGGGCCAAGGTCCGCATGGACCTCGAACTGCAGCGTATTACGCGTTTCCAACCATTCACGGCTGAACTTCGCCGGTTGTGGTCTTTCTTGCGCCGCCGGTGGCGTTTGTGGTTGTCCGAACGAGTTTTCAATACCCATATCATTGGCCCTCCGTGGGGTTTTTCCGACGCCCTCTTAACTCCGTGGCCAAAAGCTTCTTGGCAAGATCTTTGTTGTGATAGGCGAGATAATACCCGCCGGTGATGCGTTTGAGCTTTCCTTTGCGTTCCGTGAGGGGCTGCGACAGCTCGGATGCCTCGGCAAAGACCAGTCGGCCTTTCTTCGCCTCCTCCGATACTGGTTCGACGCGAGTACCATCGCCAAGCTCCGCATAGGCGGGCACCATGCCTGTGTTTTCCAGGGTCGCTTCGGAGATGTTCTCCGTTCCGACGAAATACAATGTGTTGGGGTCCTCATCGTCGCCGCTCTTCGAAATGCCTCCTTCAAAACCTTCCGCGGCCATGCCTATGAACGGAAAGCCGCGCGCGATGGGAATACGCTCCCCATCGACCTCCACGACCTCTTTATCGGGCAATGCATAGACGCGTTCTTGGAGATTGGCATCGAACGCCTGCTGCGCATTGGCCCGGTCCTCACCGCCGAGCACGTCCAACTCGGACAGGACGCGCTGCCTGTCCGCCAAATAGCCCGCAGGGACGAACTCCTCATCCCTTTCCTGACAGATACCGGCCAATGAAAGATAGAACTTGGCCTTTGGATCGGTCCCGCCGTCTCGTAATTTATCGATATTCCGCCACAGACCGCCCGTGTGGAGCTCGGTGATGAAAGATTCCACGTCGTCAACGGACGTGCCGAGCTGTTCGGCGATCCTCACCGCGCGAGCGCGTGAGTCTGGCACGGCAAGCATGCCTGATGGGTCCAGACCATGCTTCGTGCGTCTTTCGAGCTGCCGTAATTTGTGCGCCTCGCCATACGACGAGAGCGCTTGCACGTCAGCATCGAACTGCTGCTGTTGTTCCGGAGACAACGCTCCCTCTTGGGGGCTTGGGCGTTCCGACGGCATACTTTTGTTTTTATTTTAGCCAAATTATGTAGACATAATAGCAGAAAAATCGGCTTTTGTCAACCGATCTTTCGAACACTTTTTTGCGTCAAAGACGCATTCTCACCCTTTTTGGGATTTCTGCCTGGTCTTCAGCCCTTTGACTTCGGCGTCTACGCGCTTGATCTCTCCCAAGGCCTCCATCAGCATCTTCTTCAACGCCGCATTGTCCTGTTCAAGCTCGGCCATCTTCTTCGAGCTCTGATCATTGAACTCCTCTTGGGTCTTGGGCCCCTCTTTCACGCCTTTTTGGCCGACGCCTTCTTCTTCGAGGTCGACGAAGACCACGCGGCGCTGTTCATCGCTCCATGCGTCATGGTCAGCCAGGTATTTGCTCTGCGCTTTTTGATATTGGGCGAGCGCTTCCATCATGGCTTGCGGGTCGCCTTTGAGCTTGTCCCACTTGGGTTCCCGCGGCGGCCGGGGCTTGATGCGGGAAGGCTGACCATAATGGACGGTCGAGATGAGCCAGCTCTCTTCCGGGTCATTGTCCGTCGGGCCGTCTGCCACCTGGAGCTTCCCATCAGGCAATTGGTTCTTCTCTACGATGACGTAAAAGCTCGATTCGTAGTCGATGAGCCATTGGGGCAGGTCCCGTTTCTTCACGATGGGCGAAAGATTGCCATGCCTGAACTTGAACTCGCAGGATTGGTTCCAGTTGGCGACATGTTCCGCCAATTGGGTGCCGCTCTCATGCGGCAGGACGAAACGGCCCGGCATGCCCGCCCCTTCCGGGATGTTCAGCCTGAAATATCTCGAACCTTCGGCCCCGTGTTTCATCTTGTCCGTGACCTCCTCGCCCTTCGCCAGGCATTCGGCGATATGCCGCATGGTGAAATCCTTCCCGAACAGATGGTTCGCCATGTACATGTTGGCGATGCCCTTCTCGTTCAAAGCCAAGGTGGGCTTTTGGCCTTCAGGAAGCTCTGCCAAGGCCCTCTGCATCTCCTCGCGGAAGTTCCTGGCCAGGTCTTGTTTGCGGATGATGGTATCCGCGGTCTCCTGGACCTTGGTGTATTTGCCCTGCGCCAAGACCGTATCGAGCTCCTCGTTCACCGCGAGCGCTTCTGCGTGCATCCGGTCCATCTCTTCCTCGGTCGGCGGCGGGATGGTCTTGGGGACGTTCTGCTCCGGCGACTTGAACGGTGACATGCGTTCCATGCTCATATGCTTGATATTTTAGGGAACGCGCACGCGGGAGACAAACCGAAATAAAAAAGTCCCCTTCCGGGGGACTTTCTGTTTGGTGCAGCGGCCGGGGATCGAACCCGGGACCTTGGGCTTAAGAGGCCCCTGCTCTACCAGCTGAGCTACCGCTGCGCGCTCTTCACATGTGGCGGGACGATATCAAAACACGGCTCAACCGTCAAGCGATATCGCCCTTCTTCCCCTATGACAAAGCCCCGCGCGACGGCTCTTTGGACAAGAGCGTCGACGGGGCTTGAGGGTCAGATCCTGACCAGGAGAAAACGGGTGTCCCTGGGCCATTCGATGTCATAGAGCTCGTGCAGGAGGCCGCGAGGTCCGCTATGCGGTTCGGTGAGACAGGGGGCATAACGCCGGCCGATGGACAGGGCAAAGGATCCGAGCAGGACCAAGCGACGGTAGCGTTGCAGGACCTCGTGATGAGCCTTATCAAAGGCCAAGCCTTCAACGAGGCAGGACGGACGGAACCCGCTTTCTGCCGCGAGCGCGATGGCCTCTTCGCCTTCCATGACACGATCGAAATGGCCGATGGCGAACTCGCGAACGCCTGGGACGTCACACTGCCAGCCGCAGGACGCGTGGTAGCGCCATCTGGTCTCATCGCGGAAGAGCGAGCTGATGTTCTTGAACCGCTTGCCCTCGAGCTCTTTGCGCGTCGGGACGAACATGTCCTCGACCTGCACGAGATACGTGCCGGGAGCCGCTGCATCGTCCATGACGAAGATCTCCTTGGTGACAGGGATGGGAAACGTCGAAAGGACGCTTGAACCTACCCTATTTCCGGCCAAAGGTCAAGCCCTGGAGCCCGGCCTCAGACCCTTGAAACACGACCCTTTCTCGGCTACCATCCGATGGCCATGCACCCCTAGCTCAGCTGGATAGAGCGCTTCCCTCCGAAGGAAGAGGCCAGACGTTCGAATCGTCTGGGGTGCACCAGGACAAGACCCGCCACACGCGGGTCTTTTCGATGCTCGCGCGTTGACATGATGGCATTTTTGGGATAGAGTGCTCCTCCGACCTTTTCTCTTCCCAACCCCTGTTACGAGGTATCACGTGAAGATCTATTGTTTGATGGGCGGCGGCACCTTCATGACCGCGGCCATGTGCGATGAGCTGTTCTATTCCGCGCTCACGATGGCGACCGACAAGCTGTCGAGGCGCAATATCAAGCTCCCCGAGGCCGAGGGCCAGATCGTCACCGACTTTTCGACCGTGTCGTGGAACGAGTTCTACGGCATGCGCTTCACGGCCGAGCTCGAGACCGATCTCGGCACGCGCCGTGTCACGTACATCGTCCGCACGCGCGATCTCGAAGGCGTCGAGGACAGCGTCTGGGTCTTCCTGCGACGCCGCGAGGAAGAATGTCCTGCCTCCGACATGTCGCTCAACTGATCCGCTCCGGCGGGTCTTTTCATTTCCATTGACCCTCGGAAGGCAGCGCGATATCATCAGGGCCCGCACCTTCAGCCCGCTCGTCATCACCCCCTTCGGAGGACCCATGAAAGAGTTCGCGTGCGTCATCTTGTGCCTGCTCATCGTCGGTTGCCTCATGCCCGCGGCGACCAAGGCGGTGGCCAAGGCCTCCCCACGACCCGCTCCGGCCCTTCTGGCCACCCCCGCTCCCCCGCCCTGACCGACTTGTTCGGTCTTTTTTTATGGGCTAAGGTCCGGCCGCACCTTCGGCACATCAACAGACCACGACATGAGGGAGACATGCAAAAAATACGCATGCGACGCATCGAGTTTCCCGTGGCCTTCAACGCCTCGGGCGCGCGAGGGTTCTTCGGCGAAGGAGACGAATACTGGTTCCATCGGTTCTTCCGTTTCATCGGGCTCATCTGGCTCTGGACGACCTTCGTGGCCAAGACGACCACGTACAAGGCCAACAAGGGCAATATGCCGCTCAACACGGACGACTATTCCCCGGCAGGTCTCGTACCCGACTGTATCTATCTGCGCCACGCATGGCGCGGTCGATTGCTCAATGCCGTCGGCTTGAGCGGACCGGGGTTCGAGGCATTGCTCGGGACCCGGAAATGGCAAAAACGGCGCGAGCCGTTCTTCCTCTCGTTCATGCCCATCGCGGCGACGGCCTGGCAACGCGCGCTCGAGTTCCGCTTCTTTCGGGCGGCGCTCTATGGGGCCCTTCCGAACTTCGCCGCGCCGTTCGGACTGGAGATCAATGTCTCTTGCCCCAATACGGGACATGCCGCGCAAGACCTCGTTCGGGAACTGCGCGACTGGATATCCATCCTCAAGGCCGACCATGCCCTGGATGGCATACCGGTGCTCATCAAGCTCGGACCGACCACGCCGGTGCAGATCGTCGTAGACCTCGAGAGCGAGGATCGCATAGACGGCTGGACCGTGTTCAACACGGCGCGCTGGGACGATCTTCCCAGCCTCGGCATCGACCGCAAGAAGATCTTCGGCACCGACGAGTCGCCCCTGCCGAGATCATACGGAGGCGGCGGATATTCGGGTCCCGAGATGCGCCGGCACGTGACCGCGTGGATACGCAAAGCCCGCGAGCTCGGTGTGACCAAGAAGATCATCGCGCAGAACGGCATCCGCGCGCCCTGGCACGCGATCGAGATGATCGAGGCCGGCGCCGATGGCATCGGTATCGGGAGCATGGCCATCTGCCGGCCCTTCTCTGTCCTGCCCACCGTCCTCCTCGCCCATTGGGCCGCGAGGCGGCGGCAACGAAAGCTCGCGGATGCGCGTTTGGAACGCCTGACCATCACCCGGCCGGACGACTTCCACGTGCATCTGCGCTTCGGCGACATGTTGCGCCTGGTCCTCTGGGCGACCGCGTCGGTCTTCAAGCGCTTCCTCGTCATGCCCAATAAGCCGGCCATACGCAATGCCAAGGACATGCTCGCGTATCGCGACGATATCGTCAGATTGCTTGGTCCCGACGGACCGACGCCCCTCATGACCGTCATGCTCGGGCCTCTAACCACCGAGAAGGACATCGAGGAAGCGGCTGCCGCGGGCGCCATCGCCTTCAAGCTCTATCCCGATGGCGTGACCACCGGGTCCGAAGGCGGCGTACGCAACATCTATTCCCTCTGGCCCCTGTTCAAGGCCATGGAACGTCATGACCTGGTGCTGTGCCTGCACGGCGAAATGCCTGGCACGTACTGCATAAAGCGCGAGATCGCCTTCCTGGACGTGCTCGTGGCCATCCTGCGCGACTTTCCGAAGCTGCGCGTGGTCCTGGAGCACATCACGACCAAGGAAGCCGTGACCTTCGTCCGCGAGCATGCCCGCTTGGGGCACAGGATCGCCGCGACCATCACGGCGCATCATCTTGTCCGGACGCTCGACGATGTCATCGGCTCCAAGGTGCGCGTGCATGAGCATTGTCAGCCGTGTCCCAAAGGGCCGGAGGACCGCGCGTCCCTCGTCGAGGCCGCGACCAGTGGCGATCCCTGCTTCTTCTTTGGCTCGGACACGGCGCCGCATGATGTCCTGACCAAGGAATGCGCAGAAGGCTGCGCCGGAGCCTTCACGGCAGATGCCGCGCTCGGCACTTTGGCCGAGGTCTTCGAGGCCGAAGGCAGATTGCATCGGCTTAATGACTTCCTTTCGGTCTTCGGCGCCAGGCACTATGGGCTGCCGCCGAACCAAGGGACGCTTACCCTCGTCAAAAAGCCCCGGAAGGTCCCTCGTCGGCTCACGCGCCGCGGACTGACCGTCATCCCTTGGCGTGCCGGCGAGACCGTCTCCTGGCAGGTCGAACACCTCTCCTGACCCCGCCCTTCGCGAAGAGCGGGGTCTTTTTATTTCATGCCGCAGACCGCCTTGAGCGCGGTGATGTCGGCGGCCGTCAGTTTTTCGTTGGTGCCTCGGTTCAAGTAGTACATGATGGCCCTCGTATCGGTCACATGCTCGAGCCCCAAGGCATGGCCCAGTTCATGCGTCAGGACGCGCACCAGCTTGGCCTGATCATCGAACTGATAAATGTTGATGTCCGTGCTCGTCGGCGTCCTCACATACAGCCCTTCATCGAAGCCCCCGCCCAAGGTCTTGCCGACCGTGTTATAGCGAGATGCGTCCGCATTGAAATTGCTCGCCTTTTGGTCCAAGACCTCGATGACGGCGTTCAATTCGTCGACATAGGCCTTGAGGTCCGTCTGGGCCTGGTCCAGTCGGGCGAATTCCGCTTCGACCGCGCCTTGTTCGTCACGGAGTCTTTGATATTCCTGTCGAGACGCGCCTCCGCGCTCGTTCCAATAGGCGATCTCCGCATTGAGCGCGTCGACATGCTTCCGATAGGCGTCTTGCTGTGTCTGTACCGTGGCCTGTTTTCCCGCCAAGGACGCGCTCATCTGGTCATACTTCGCCTTCAGGGCATCATACGTGGCGCGATCGTCCTTCAAGGTCATGCCGATCTTTTGCAACTTGGTCGTGGCCGCCTGCCTTTGATCGAACATGAGGTTGATCGTGAGGTCCGCATGTTCTTGGTCATAGACGAAGAGCTGTTTGCCGACCGGTTTCTCCCACAATGCCTCGGCTTGCCGGAGGTCCGCCAAGAACGCGGCCTTCGAAATGCCAAAGCGCGTGTCGAAACTGCCAATCGCGTAGGGGATGGGGTATTCGCATGGCTTGGCGATGGCCTTGCGCAACACTTTCAGATACGGGCTCTGCAGGACCATGAGGACCGCGCCGCAGATCGCCAAGCCACCGACGAGGAACAGGGCCGCTCGAAGGACCGTTGGGACGGGGCCAAAGGCCGGGACCTCGCTTTTTCGCGACATGACCACAGTATACGTCAAAAAAATGACCCTCCCCACGCGGACCTCATCCCCGCAAAAAGTTCTTCATGAACGCGAGACGATACAGCACGGTGTTGAAAGGCAGGTCCCAGGTGCCGACAAGGTTCACGAGGCGGCCGCCCCAGTTCTTTTTGAAACGCGTAATGCCTTCCCAGGAATCCTTGTAGTAATACATCGCTTTCGACTGCGGGTTCGCGCCCCACATGTCATAGAGACGATGACCGTCGCGCTTCGCATCCTGCATGGCGGCCCAATGGATGGCATAAGGCGCCATGACCTGGCGTTCTTGCGAGGACGATGCGCCATAGAGATAGGTCACGGTGTCGCCATAGAGGACCTCGAAATTCGCGGCAAGGGCCTTGCCCTGCCATTCCGCGAGCCGCACGCGTGCCATGCCGCGGCCGGACAAAGCCGCGAAGGTCGCGCGCAGATATGCGTCATCATGCTGCACGAAGCCGTCGCGCTTGGCCGTCTCGGCCATGAGGGTCAAAAAGGTCTCGAGGTCGCGGGGATCGGTCGAGGTGCGCACCATCACGCCATGTTTCTCGGCCACGCGGATGTTATAGCGCGTCTTCTCATGCATGGCCTTGAGCAGGTCCTCTTCGTCCAAGGACAGGTCGATGACATAGGTCGAGGCCGGGTTTGCCGCGAGATTACGGCGGAACGAGAGGGGCAACAGGCCTTCGGGCCGCGCGACCTCGGACACCGGCTCGACGCGCCAAAAAAGGCAGTTCTCGCGGAGGTCTTTGCGGTCGAGCAAGGCCTTGATCAGCTCATGCATGGCCTCTTGCCGTTCCGCGACGGGGAGGGAGGACGCGAAGACCGGGCCGCGCGGCGCGAACCAATAGCCCGAACCGAAACGGCGGGCGCGATATTCCATCTGCATCGTCGCGACCCAATGCCCGCGCTCGGCGAAGGCGAAGCGTTTCACGGGTTTGCCCAAGGACGCCTGCAGCTCCCCCCAGGCCCAGCTCTGCGTGAACTGCGCCAAAGGCTGGGTCGCGACGAACGCATCCCAGGCCTGACCATCCATGACCTCGATGACGTTCATTTGGCGAGTCGTTTCAATGCCTCACGCACGCGCTCGGACACGTCCGTGACGTTTTTCGGCACGGCCTTCAAAGCCTCGCGCGCTTGTGCCGCGGCATAGCCGAGCGAGACCAAGGCCTCGAGGACCTCGGCATCGCCGGGCGGCACGTCTCCCGGGTCCACGATCTGGCCTTTGAGCTCGAGCACGATCTTTTGCGCGGTCTTGGTGCCTACGCCCGGAACGGACGTGAGCATGGCCAGGTCGCCTTTGAGGATGGCGCCGCGCACGGCCGCGCTGGTGCCGGAGGACATGACGGTGAGGGCCACCTTGGGCCCGACCCCGCTCACCGAGAGCAGGCGCTCGAACAAAGAGAGCTCATCGCGCGTCGTGAACGCGAACAGATCATGCGCATCCTCGCGCACATGGTCATGCACGTAGAAGAAACGTTCCTCCCCCGCTTTCAGCGCGGTCAGCACGGGCACGGGCGCCTTGATGGCATAGCCGATGCCCGCGACCTCGACGAGGGCCGAGGACGCATGGACCTCGAGCACCTTCCCGCGCAATGAAGCGATCATAGTTTGGTGATGCCGAGCGAGACCTTGCCGCCGTCCATCTCGACCTCGGTCGTGGCGTCCAAGCCCGCGGGCAGGGCCTCACCCACCGCGAACTCCGCGGCATGCAGGCCGACGGACACCTCGGCGAGCAAGGGCTCGAGCGTGTCGCGCAACCCAAGGTCCTCGGTCGCGAGCACGGCGCGGATGTCGTCCTTGGGCGTGAGGCCGAGCTGTTTACGCAGGTTCATGAGATGGCGCGAGAGCTCGCGGGCCATGCCCTTGCGCTTGAGCTCGGGCGTGATGACCGTATCGAGCTCGACGGTCCAATGGTCTTCGCCCGTCGCCGCGCCGCCCGAGATGGCGATGCCTTCGACGTTCAATTCCTCGGCGATGAGGCTCACGAGCTCGCCGCGGGCCTTGAGGCGCGAGGCCTCGGCCGCATCGCGCATGGAGACGGACAGCTTGGCCAAGGCCTGGCGCACCGGCACTTTGAGGCGCGCACGAGCTTCCAAACCGGCGGCCGCGATATCGCGCGCCCATTGCATGTCCGCGGCCAGGCGCTCGTCCATGACGCGCTCTTCCGCCTTGGGCCAGCGGTCCAGATGCACCGACATCTTGGCGCCGCCCACATCCTGATACAGCTTGTCGGCGAAGAAGGGCATGAAGGGCGCCATGAGCTTGGCCGTTTCGAGCAGGGCCTCGCGCAAAGTGCGCAGGGCATCGGCGCGCTCATACGCATCCGCGGACTTGAGGCGGTCGCGCGAGCGGCGCAGCCACCAGGTCGAGAGGTCGTCCACCCAGGCGCGCAAAGGACGTGAGGCCGCGACAAGGTCATAGCGCTCCAGCGCCTCGGTCATCTCGGCGATGAGGCCGTTGAGTCGCGAGAGCAGCCAGCGATCGAGCACATGGGTGCTCTTGGGCTTGGCGATCTCGGGATGGTCCTCGCCCGCGACCATCAGATAGAACTGGCGCACGTTCCACAGCGTGCCGAGCAGGGTGCGCTGCAAGGTCTCGCAATCGCGTTCGGAGAAATTGAGCTGCTCCGCCTCCACCACCGGGCTCGACAGCAAATACATGCGCAAGCTGTCCGCGCCGACCTTGCTCATGAGCTCCCATGGGTCGGGATAGTTCTTGAGGCTCTTCGACATCTTCTTCCCGTCCTCGGCCATGATGAGGCCCGTGCAGATGATGTTCGTGAAGGCCGGCTTGCCGAACAACGCGGTCGAGAGCACATGCAGGGTGTAGAACCACCCGCGGGTCTGGTCCTGGGCCTCGGCGATGAAGTCCGCGGGATAATTGGCCTCGAAGAACTCGCGGTTCTCCATCGGATAATGGGTCGAGGCATAGGGCATGCTGCCGGATTCGAACCAGCAGTCGAACACGTCGGAAATACGGTGCATCTCCTCGCCCTTTTCGTTCGTGAACACGATCTGGTCTATGGCAGGACGATGCAGGCTCAAGCTGTGCTTGCGGTCGATCTTGGCGCCCGAGGCCTTTTCGAGCTCATCGAGCGAGCCGAACACGCGCACGTCGGTGCCATCGGCATTGGTCCAGACAGGCAGCGGATTGCCCCAAAAGCGGCTGCGCGAGATGCACCAGTCCGGCGCCGTCTCGAGACCTTTGCCGAAACGGCCTTCCTTGAAATGCTCCGGGTGCCAATTGATCTTCTTGGCCGTGTCGAGCAATTTCGGTTTGAGCTTGGTGACGTTCACGTACCAGGCCGGCTGGGCCTTGTAGATGAGGCGCGTATTGTTGCGCGCGAAGATGGCGACGCTATGCGTCACCTTCTCCGAGCGGTACATGAGCCCTTTGCCTTCGAGATAGCCGACGATCTCCGCGTTCGACTTGAGATAGAACTGTCCGGCGACGAAAGGCACGTCCGCCTTTTGATGCCCCGCGTCATCAAGCGTGACCAGGACGGGAAGACCGTGTTCTTTCGACGCGAGGAAGTCCTCTTCGCCGAAGGCCGGCGCCGTATGCACGATGCCCGTACCGTCCTCCATGGACACGTAGGGCATGTCGACGACCTGATAGATCTTTTTGCCGGCGCGCTCGGTCATGCGGGCGAGCGCCTCCTTGCCCAGGTCGAAAAGCGGCTCATACGACATGCCGACGAGGTCCTTGCCCGTCATCTTCTCGAGCACCTCGAAGGGCGCCTCGCCTTCGGAGAGCGGGAAGTATTGCTTCAAGACATTGTTCAAGAGCTTTTCCGCGAAAATAAAGGTCTCCCCGCTCTCGACGATGCGGACCGAGACATAGATGTGTTCAGGATGGACGGCGAGCGCCACGTTCGCGGGAAGGGTCCATGGCGTGGTGGTCCAGGCGAGGAAATAGGTGTCCTTCTTCCCCTTCACCTTGAACTTGAGCGTGACGGACGGGTCCTCGGCATCGACATAGGAGTTCTCCATGGCCACCTCGAAATTGGAGAGCGGCGTGCCGTTCGAGGGCGAGTACATGGAGACGCGCAGGTCCTTGTAGATGAGCTTCTTCTTCCAAAGTTCGGCGAAGGCCCACCACACCGACTCGATGAAGTCGGTGTCCATGGTGATATAGGCATTGTCCATGTCGACCCAGCGGCCGAGACGCTCCACGTACCGGCGCCATTCGCTCGCATAGAGCAAGACATTCGACGCGCACTTCTCATTGAAAGGCCCGATGCCGAAATCCTCGATGTCCTTTTTGCCTTTGAGGCCGAGCTCTTTTTGCACGAGCGCTTCCATGGGCAGGCCATGACAGTCCCAACCCCAGCGGCGCGGCACGCGATAGCCTTGCATCGTGAAATAGCGCGGCACGCAATCCTTGATGGCCGATTGCAGCAGGTGGCCATAGTGCGGCAAGCCGGTCGCGAACGGCGGACCGTCATAGAAGACATATGCCTTGTTCTCGGGACGCTCCTCGATGGAGCGTTCGAAGATGCGCTGCTTCTGCCAAAAGTGCGCCATCTCCTCTTCCATCTGGGGGAAGTTCGGACGCGTCGCCTGGCCCTCCGGTTTCTGCTGCTCGGACATAGGAAAATGTACCGTTACTATGCGGTTTTCGAGGATTGGCGTCAATCCTGGTACACTTTCCCTATCTATGTCTTCCCGCATCCTGTTCCTCGGCGCCGATCATGCCGGTTTCGCGCTCAAGGAAAGCCTCAAGCCGTGGCTCCAAAAGCTCGGGTATCAGGTGCGTGACGTCTCGCCGGTCTTCACAGAAGGCGATGACTACCCCGTCCATGGCCTCAAGCTGGGCTTGGCCGTCGCCAAACACAAGGGAAGCCGTGGCATTTTGGCCTGCGGGAGCGGGGTGGGCATCTCCATCGCGGCGAACCGGGTGAACGGCGCGCGGGCTTTCGATGCCTTCGATGCAAAAACGACGAAATTGGCGCGCGAACATAATGACGCGAACATCATCGCGCTTTCCGGCTGGCATCTCTCCCCCGCCAAGGCCAGATCCCTCATCACCCTCTTCCTCAAGACGCCGTTCTCCACGGCGACGCGGCATCATCGGAGGGTGAAACAATTGGGATAACGGATGGATTCCCGTCTTCACGGGAATGACATACATATGCGTAATCTCATCATCCCGGCCATCCTCGTGAAGACGGAAGCGGACTTCCGGGAGCGTTTGCGTCTCATCGAGGGGCTCGTGGATACGGCGCAGATCGATGTCATGGACGGGCATTTCGTGCCGAACAGCACCTGGTGCGACCTGAACGTCTTGCGGACGCTCGAGACGCCCATGCATTTCGAACTGCATCTCATGGTGAGCGATCCGGGACGATACGTGGACGCGGCGAAAGGCATCCGGACCGTCACGCGGCTCATCTGGCATGTCGAAACGGACGTGGACCATGATGCATTGATACGCCGTTGTCATGAGAACGGGCTTGAGGCCGGTCTCGCCATCAACCCAAAGACGCCGATAGACCGCGTGGCCCCCTATACCCATCATCTCGATGAGATCTTGGTCATGGGCGTGGAACCGGGCTGGAGCGGGCAAGGCCTCATCCCCTCGACGATAGAAAAGGCCAGACGGATACGAATGACCTGGCCGCATCTCCCGCTCGGTTTCGACGGCGGTGTCGGTCCGGAAAATATCCAGACCTTGAAGGACGCGGGCGTGACGCGTCTCTGCGCCGCGAGCAGCATTTTCGGCGCCGACTATCCACGCGTGGCATTGAGCGGATTGGAACAGATATAAAAACCCGCGGGGACGCGGGATGGGAGAGGCACTATGGCCCATTGGCGAAAGGCGCCAGCCAGGCGGCATAGGCCCAACAGAGGAAGATGACGAAGCCCGCGCAGGCGAACAGGCCGAGCACCCAATTGAGGACCTCGGACGGTTTTGGCGGCGCGGCCAGGAGCAGGATGAGCCGACGATGGTCGAACTCCTGTTCGGGCGGGACGGAACGGTCGCTGCGATAGAAGGCGAGATCCGTGGGCCACAGCATGAAGGCGCGCTTCCACGGCTTTTCCGCGCCATCGCTCGCGATCTCATGCGCAAGCTCGGTGATGAGGGCGCGGAAGCTCGAGGCGGCGTCATGGGTGGTGAACGCGCGTTCTTGCTTGCGCAACATGCCCACGAAGGGCTCGCGCTGGAAGAACTCGTGTCGCTCCGTGGCCTTGGGATCGGACTCGATCTCGCGGCTCAAGCTGCGCAGATAGTCTATGACGGCCGCGGCCGTGGGAGGCGTCTTGAGCGCCTGGGCCAAGCCGCGTACGAGACGCCGCCGCGCGCGTTCTTGGCGCGAGGCATGGACGGCCTCGACGAGCTTGCCGAAGGCGCGCTTGCAGCCCCAGGCCGCGGCGATGAGGAAGAGCGTCCACACCACGACAAGGACAGACGCGCTCATGCGCACTATCAGGTCGTTCATCTTTGGCTCCTTGGAAGGTACCGGGATGGGATACCAAACATCGGCCCCGCGGTCAAAAGAAAAACCCTCCGGAGAGGGTGGGTCAACGCGTCATCAGGTCGAGGAGCGCGTCGAAGGCGCCCGGCGATCCGCGCACGTGCCAGAGGAGGCCCGTGAGGCCGAAGGCCAGGAGGCCGTATCCGACGAGCGCCGTCACCGCCTTGATGCGCGGCAGGGGCGGATGCTCGGGCAGGTCCGCGAGATACACGCCCAAGGGCGATTTGTGGAAGGGAACGGGCAGGGTGAAGCCGTCGAGCTCGTCATCCGACGTGGCGTCGAGCTGCCTCTCCCCCACGCGGAAAACGATGCGCGCCTGCCGCGCCGCATGCGTGACGCAGAGCAGGAAGGCGACCTCATGCGAGAGGGGCGTGACCTTGCGGCCCGCTTGGGCGGACACGGCCAGCACGCCGGGGTGTCGGAAGAGCGGATGCGTCTGCCCATGCGCGGCGTACAGGCTCACCTGGTACAGCAAGGCCTCGATGCGCGCGCCGACCGCATGCGACGTGGCTTCCTCTGCCCCCAACAGGGCATGCAGGGAACGCACGATGCGTCGGCGGTCCCGCGCGCGCCACAGATGGGCCAAGACGGCGGCTGCCGTGGCGAGGACGCCGGCCGCGTACATGAGCCAGATCGGCCAGGCATTGGCCTGGATGACCGGGTACAGCACGGCCAGGAGCGGCGCGCCCATGAGGGTGATGCGCAGCGCCTTGGGCAAGGGGCTGATGATGGCCCTCCAGGCATGTCCGCCGTCGAGCGGCAGGATGGGCAGCAGGTTGGCCAAGTTGAGGATGGCCATCCAGCCCGCCATGCCGGCGAAGATCGGCGACCCGGTGATCCAGTAGATCACGAAGGTCGCGGCGGCGCCCGCATAGCCCCAGGCCGGGCCCATGAGGACGAACACGATGTTCGCCATGCGGCTCGGCACGGTGTCACGCGTGATGACCGCGGCGCCCAAGGGCGGGATGGCATAGATGCCTTTGACCTTGAGCCCGTAATGCCACAAGGCCCACACATGGCCCATCTCGTGGATGAGCAGGCTGACCATGATGAGCAGGGCATACCCCGCGTTCCAGAACACGGCATACAAGCCATAGGACAGGATCGCGAGATCGATCATGAGGGACGAGGAACCGGTGAACCGAGGCCACGGTTCCTTGCGGATGACAGGACCCATGACAACCTCCGTTCGGAATGTAAAGGGCGCTGCAAGGACTATTCCATGCGCCGCCGTGGACGGTCAAACGCGCACCCGCGCGGAAAGTCGGGGTTTTTGCTATGCTGTCGGCATATGCATCAGACCTCTTTCGCACGCCGCCTCCTTGCCGCCCTGACCGCCCTCGGCATGTTGCTGCCGACCCTCCCCCTCCATGCCGCGACGCTCGGCAGCTTGATCAAAGGCCCGGGCGAAGCCGTCTACTATCTCGGTCTCGATGGACGCCGTTACGTGTTCCCGAACGCCAATGCGTACAAGACCTGGTATGAGGACTTCAGCCAGGTGAAGACGGTCTCGACCTCCGAGCTCGCGGGATACCCCATCGGCGGGAACGTGACCTACAAACCGGGAACGCGGCTCGTGAAGATCACCACCGACCCGCGCGTGTATGCCGTGGCCGCGGGTGGCGTGCTGCGCTGGGTGCAGACCGAAGCCGTCGCGACATCCCTCTATGGCGCGGACTGGTCCAAAAAGGTGGACGACATCCCGGATGCGTTCTTCGTGAACTACACCATGGGCTCCTATGTCGTGAACACCAGCGATTTCCTCCCCGCCTCGGTCACGATGGCCGCGACCTCGATAGACGCGGACCTCACGGTGCGACGCCAGGTGAGCCCGCAACCCTTGCCGCCGGTGAACAATCCGCCCGCCGCGACCTCGACGACCCCCACGACGACCACGACACAGCAGGAGTTCACCTTCAGCGTGTCCAAGCAGCATGTGCAAGGCGGTGACACCGTCCTGCTCACAGGCGTGTCGAACATCGCCGCGGGCATCTCCAAGATCGAGCTGTTCGGCGATGGCCAATTGGTGAAGCTCTGCACCTTCCAATCCTGCACCGGCGAGTTCACCATCCCCGTCTCGGGTCCTAAAGACCAATACGTGTTCGAGGGACGCCTGACCAGGCAGGATGCCACCGTCGTGAGCCGCCTCATCACCCTCCCCTTGCAGACCAATGGCTCCGACAAGGTCATGGTCACCGTGGGCCAGGCCAATATCCTGCCGAGCCAGCTCGGCTCCGTCGTGGTGGACATCAGCCCGGACATCGCCATCAATCGCGTGGACATCAGCGTGGGCGGGACCATCGTCAAGGGCTGCGCGGACGGCGCGCGCCAATGCCGCTGGGCCGACTACATCGCGAACGCGCAGGTCGGCACGACCTATCCGGTCTTCGCCAAGGTCACGGACACCCTGGGCCGCATCTATCAATCCAAGACAACGTCCATCACGGTCAGCACGAACGACTCGCCCTCGGTGACGGTGTCGGCGGCAAAGACCTCGGCCTATGTCGGCGAGAAGTTGGATGCCACGGCGACGGCGGGAGACAATGACGGCATCGCGGCCATCGAGGTCCTGCTCGATGGCGCGGTGATGAAACACTGCGATTCCCCCGCTCCCTGCACGGTGTCGGTCGGCCCCTTCGACGGCCCCGGCATGCATCAGCTCACGGCCCGCGCCTCGGACACCAAGGGCATGTGGGGCACGGCTCCCAATCCCGCCAACTTCGACGTGGTGGCAAAACCCTGAAGACAGGTTATACTTTCGGCGCTATGCGTACCCACTCCCTTCTTTCGCGCGCTCTGGTCCTGGCCTCCGCCTTGGCCTTTGCCGCGCCGGCCGTGTCCCAAGCGGCCATCTTCAAGACCTTCGGCGTCGGTGACCTCATCAAGGGGTCCGGCCCTGCCGTGTACTATTTCGGCAGCGATGGTCGTCGTTACGTGTTCCCGAACGACAAGACCTATTTCACCTGGTACAAGGATTTCTCCACGGTAAAGCAGGTCTCGGACGGCACGCTCTCGACCATCCCGCTCGCCCGCAGCAATGTCACCTATCACCCGGGCTATAAGATGGTGAAGATCACGACGGACCCGCGCGTCTATGCCGTGGACCAGGGCGGCGTGCTGCGCCACGTGGCAACGGAGCAGCTCGCGCAGACCTTGTTCGGCGCCAATTGGCAGGCCCGCATCGATGACGTGCCTGATGCCTTCTTCGCCAACTACCGGGTGGGGACGGAGATCCAGACGGCGTCGGACTATAAGCCCGCCGATGCGCTTACCACGACGCCGACCATCGCCGAGGACAAACAGTTGAGCAAGGAGATCGCCAATATCTCCATCGGCACGGTGGACAATGGTTTCGTGCCCGTGTCCCTCACGGTGAAGCGCGGCACGGCCGTGACCTGGACCAACCAGGATTCCGACCTGCATGCGGTCAAAGGCAATGGCTGGGGCTCCTCGGACCTCAAATACCAGGATACCTACACCAAGACCTTCGACTCGGTCGGCTCGTTCGACTACTCGGACAGCCGCCATGCCGTGATGCAAGGCACCATCAACGTGGTCAATCCCGCGTACTAACACACCTTTTGAAAGAACGCCCCGGGTTCCGGGGCGTTTTCGTATGGAAAGTGATACACTTGCCCCATGGTGACGCAAAAACGCATCCTGGAGCTCGAAAAGGCGGCCAATCAGATACGCCAAGACCTTATCGAGGCCTTGCTCTCGGCAAAAAGCGGCCATTCGGCGGGCCCCTTGGGCATGGCCGACGTGTTCACCGCGCTCTATTACGAGATCGCCAAGCTTTCCCCCGAAACGCGGGACGCCGCGGACCGCGACCGCATCGTGCTCTCGAACGCGCATATCTGCCCCGTCCTCTACTCGACGCTCGCGAACCGCGGCTATTTCCCCCGCGAGGAGCTCAAGACCCTGCGCAAGCTCGGTACGCGTTTGCAAGGGCATTCCAACAACCATTTCCGTCCCGAGGTCCCCATCGAGACCTGCGGCGGCCCGCTCGGACAAGGCTTGTCGCAGGCCGTGGGCATGGCTTTGGCCTCGCGCATGAACGAACGATGGAACGACGCGCATCCCAAGGACGCGAAAAAGCCCGTCTGGCGCACCTGGGCCCTGATGAGCGACGGCGAATTGGACGAGGGACAGAGCTGGGAGGCCTTGATGCTCGCGGGCAAAGAGAACCTGCACACCCTCACGGCCTTCATCGACCGCAACAATATCCAAATAGACGGCGATACCGAGGACATCATGCCGCTCGAGCCCTTGGCCGATAAGTTCCGCGCGTGGAACTGGAGCGTGCTCGAGGTGGACGGGCACAATATCCGCGCCGTCATCGATGCCGCGGACCAGGCGCGCGCCACCATCGAGAACCCGACCGTCATCATCTGCCACACCATCCCCGGCAAGGGCGTGAGCTTCATGGAGAACCGGTATGAGTGGCATGGCAAACCGCCCAACCCGGACGAGGGCAAGGTCGCGCTCGCCGAGCTGCGGACCCTGGGCGGGCAGATCACGAGCGAACATGAATGATCCTATGCTGAACCCCGACCTGCATCTGAACCAACAGCTGTTCGATCCCAAGGTCGACAAGGTCCCCACGCGCAATGGCTATGGCGATGGCGTGGTGGAGCTGTCCGAGACGAACGAGGACATCGTGGTGCTGACCGGCGACCTGGCGGAGTCCACGCGCGCCTTGGGCTTCGCGAACAAACATCCCGACCGATTCATCGAATGCGGGGTGGCCGAGCAGAACATGATGGGCGTCGCTGCCGGATTGGCGCTCGCGGGCAAGATCCCCTTCGTCTCCTCGTACGCGACATTTTCTCCCGGCCGCAATTGGGACCAATTGCGCGTGTCGGTCTGCTATTCGAACGCGAACGTGAAGGTCGCGGGCGCGCATACGGGCATCAGCGTGGGCCCGGACGGCGCCACGCATCAGGCGCTCGAGGACATCGCCATCACGCGCGTCTTGCCCAATCTCGTGGTCATCGTCCCCTGTGATGCCGAAGAGACGCGCAAGGTCACTCTCGCCGCGGCGAAGCATGTGGGCCCCGTGTACTTCCGCTTCGCGCGTGAAAAGACCTCGGTCATCACGACCAAAGACACGCCTTTCGAGATAGGAAAAAACTACGTGTGCGCGGAAGGCACGGACGTGACCCTCGCCGCCTGCGGTCCCCTGCTGCATGAGGCCTTGCTCGCCGCACGCGAACTGGAAAAGGACGGCATCCATGCCGAAGTGCTCAATTGCCATACCTTGAAACCCTTTGATACCGAGACCTTAGTGAACAGCGTCAAAAAAACGGGCTGTTGCGTGACGCTTGAAGAGCATCAGGTGACCGGCGGCCTGGCCGGGGCCGTGGCAGAGACCCTGGGGCGCCTCTCCCCCGCGCCGCTCGAGACCTTGGGCATGCAGAATACCTTCGGCGAATCCGGCGAGCCGGACGAATTGTTGACCAAATACGGCATGCGGGCGAAAGACATGGTCGAGGCGGCAAAGCGCGTGCTGAAGCGGAAGAAATAAAAAAATGACGGAGAGGACCGTCATTCGGAGCATTTCAGAGGGGCGACCTCGTTGGTGGGAGACAGGATCCCCGAGGCGATGCCCGTAAAATCGATGAAGAGGAGGAACATCACCTTCAGCATCTCGCGATGCGCATGACAGTGGCGCATGTGCTCGGCGTTCGGGATGTCCGCCTCGGAAGGAACGGAACATGCGGCCAGGAGGATGCAGGTCGCGATCTGTTCGTCGGTCAGGTCCCCGGAGACGGGGATGTTCGCGATGCCTGCCTCCAGACCCAGGCGGCACATGGTGACGACCGTGCCGCGGAACAATGCCGCATCGACCTCGGCCAGACCCAGGTCCTTGTCCCTGTTCAGCCAACGATGTTCGGAGAGCCCTGATGCGAGATGGGGAATGCCGGTCCGGCGTTCGAGGCATTCCGCGACCTGCAGAAGTCGGTCTTTGAGCTTCATGTCACACCTCTCATGGAAGGTCCTGCCCTCACCATGCGCCGCGCAAGCCGGGCCGTCAATCCCGTGCTATCATCGTCTTGATATGCCCAAAAAACCGCTGGACGTCGTATGCATCGGCGAATCCCTGCGCGATGTCTTCTACTTCATCCATGACGCCACCTTGAGCTGCTCCATACACAAGGAACGCTGCCTGCTCTGCCTCGAATACGCGGACAAGATCCCGGTCGAGCGCGTGGTCAAGGTCGCGGCGGCGGGCAATTCCTCGAACGCGGCCGTCTCCATGGCGCGTCTCGGGCTCAAGACCTGCTTGGTCTCTTGGGTGGGCGAGGACGTGGCAGGCGACCATATACGCCAAGCCCTGCGCAAAGAAGGCATCGATGAACGATGCTTGGTCACGGACAAGAGGTTCCCGACCAGCGAGGCGACCATCATCACCTTCCAAGGCGAAAAGACCCAATTGGTCTATTTCCAACCGCGTACGTACAAACTGCCTCCCATGCGTCCTTGCCGCGCCGTCTACTATTCCGCCATGGGCAAGGCGCATGCCGCGCCCGACGCCGAGCTGTTGCGCCAGCTCAAGAAGCAACCGAACGTGTTCTTCACCTTCCAGCCGGGCACGACCCATGTGCGCTCCGGTCTCGAACCGCTCAAGCCGCTCATCGCGCGCAGCGACCTGTTCATCCTGAACAAGGAAGAGGCGCAGATGCTCCTGGGCGACGGCAATCGCCCCATCCGCAACATGCTCGAGAGCTTCAGGCATCAGGGCGCCAAGACCGTCATCATCACGGATGGCAGCAAGGGCGCGGACGCCTTCGACGGGCATACGCATTGGCATATGCCGATATTCCCGGGCGAGGTCAAAGAGCGCACCGGCGCGGGTGATGCCTTCGCCTCTGCCGTGACCGCGGCCATGCTGCAGGACGAACCGCTTGCCGAGGCCTTGCGCTGGGGCTCCGCGAACAGCTGGAACGTCATCCATCATATCGGCCCGCAGACCGGCCTCATGCGCATGCGCGAGCTGAAGCGCGCGCTCACCAAGTTCCGCGCCATACAACCCAAGGTCATGACCCTTCCTACTCCCTAACACCCCTATGCTCGTTACCGCCAAAAAACTGCTCGTCCCCGCCCGCGCCAAGCACTACGCCGTGCCGGCCATGAACGTGAACAACCTCGAGATGGTCAAAGCCATCATCGAGGCCGCCGAAAAGATGCGCTCCCCCGTCATCATCCAGACGAGCGAAGGCGCCATCGAATATGCCGGCATCGACTATCTCGCCGCCATGATACGCGTGGCCGCCGCGGGCAAGATCCCCGTGGTCATGCATCTCGACCATGGCAAGCAGATGAAGTTCGTGAAGATGGCGCTTGCCGCGGGCTATACCAGCGTGATGTTCGACGGCTCGGCCCTGCCCGAGAAGGAGAACCTCAAGATCACCAAAGAGGTCGTGCGCCTGGCCCATGCCAAGGGCGCGAGCGTGGAGGCCGAGATCGGCGCCATCGCCGGCATCGAGGATTTCGTGTCGGTCGAGGAGAAGGACGCGCATCTGACCAATCCGGAGCAAGCGCGTGACTTCGCGAAGCAGACGGGGTGCGACTCGCTCGCGGTGGCCATCGGCACGGCCCATGGCGCCTTCAAGTTCAAAGGCAAGACGCATCTTGACATCGACCGCTTGAAGAAGATCGCCAAGCTGGTGAAGCTCCCCATCGTGCTCCATGGCGCCTCTGGCGTGCTCGAGGACGTGAAAAAGCTGGCCGAGCATCATGGCGCAAAGCTTGGCGCGGCACGCGGCGTGCTCGACGTGGACATCAAACATGCCATCCGGAACGGTGTAGCTAAGATCAATATCGACACCGACCTGCGCCTGGCCTTCACGGCCGGGGTCCGCGAGGCCTGCGACGACCTCCCCAAGGTCATTGACCCGCGCAAATTGCTGGAACCGGCCAACTTGCTCATGCGCGAGGTCGCCATGCGCAAGATGAAGCTCTTCGGCAGCGCGGGACGGGTGAGATAACGATAAAAAGGATCTAAAAGACCCCGCATGCCAGTGCGGGGTTTTGGTTCGGAGCGCGAACAAGAGGGAAAGGGCTATTTTTCGGTAGCGAGGAAGTGGTCCGAACGGGTTCCGAAGTCTCTGTAGCGACGCACGCGGAGGTTCGGTCTTACTCCGTTATTGTCCAAGAACGCGGCATAATACCGATCGTTCATCTCGACCTCGGAGCCGAGGGCGACGATGGGGAACTTCATTTGCTCGTCGGGATATGCCTTCGCGAAGCAGAGCAGTTCTTCGTAGAGCGCGGGCCGGAGGCCTTTTTGCTCCATCTCGTTGAACGCCTCATCGGAAGATCCGTTGCGGTCCTGTTGGACGTATACGAAGCTCACTTCGCGCGCGTCCAAAGGGACATCCTTACAGCGCTCGATCGGGAAGAAGCACTTATCGAAGTACGAGTGGACATAGTCGAACCGGCGCAGCAGCTCCTTGAACGGCGGCTGGATGTACGCCACGTGGACGACGAAGGACCCGTATACTTTGACCTGTTCCATTGTCTATTCGCTATCTTCCTCTTTCAGAGGAACATAGTGTACGCAGACCGCATCGGTCTTTGAGCCCACGAGAACATCTCGTGGTCTCAAGGATCGTTCGGAGCGCTCGACCGCGGGTGCGGGAGCGCTCCGAAAGGAGGGAATGTGCGGTTTATTCGCGGACGGCGAGGAAGCGGTAGCCGCCGTTCCAGCTGATGTCGGACCGGCGCAGGCAGAGGTCTCGGCAACCTCCAGACCTCGTTATTACCGCGGCGGAGCGGTGACCGTCATATTTCACCACGAAGCCGAGAGCGACGATCGGGTACCTCAGCTGCTCTTCGGGGTACTTCTTAGCGAAACCGAGGAGCTCATCGTAGAGCGCGGGTCGGAGTCCATGGCGGTCGATCTCGGCCAGCACCTCGTCGGTATACGCGTAGTCGCCCATGTGGACATACTCGAAGGCGACCTCGCGGCACCCCTTCTCCAAGGCAGTGCAGCGCTCGTAGGACGGGAACCAGCGTCGCAAATCCTCGAACTCCGGCTGGACGTAGGTGACAGGGGCGGTAAAGCCCCCGTGTATCATGACCAGTTTCATTGTCTATTCTCTATCTTCCTCTTTCGGAGGAACATAGTGTGCACAGACCGCATCGGTCTTTGAGCTCACGAGCGTATCTCATGGTCTCAAGGATCGTTCGGAGCGCTCGACCGCGTAAAGCGGGAGCGCTCCGAAAGGAGAAGGGGGCTGCTTATTCTTCCGTGGACGTTGGATCGAAGGGTGCCTCGAAATGCGCGCCACGGCACACGGTGAAGAGCTCGAACGAGTACTCGCTTTGCTTCGATTCGTAGCCATCAGGCGGGACCACCTTGATCGAATAGATGCCCGGCGTGAGACGAGCCTGGTACGGGGTCTTGCCGACCTCCTTGCCGTCGATGAAGACCTTCGCACCTTCGAGCGGGGTCTCAGCGAACTTCGCTTTGACCGTCGTCGTCCCGAAGAAGTACGAGAACGCTGCAACACTGAGGGCCATGATGACCACGAACGAAACCGCGGACTTGATGAATGCTTTCATCTCTTCTCTGCTTTCTTCCACCAATGGCGACTGTGAAGGTTCGAGATCGGACAAAGGAACCTATCAAAAAAAGACCATCGTGTCAATGGCCTTTCCTCTCTTCTGGGCTCAACCAAGCCTACCACGAGCCGCCCCCTCCCCCACCGCCTCCGCCGCCGGAAGAACCTCCGCCGAAGCCGGAGCCGCCGGAGGACATGGGCGCATAGGCCCCGGAGCTCGCGGAGCTGTGGAAGGTGCTCAAGCCGTGGGAGAACGCGATGGCGTTCATGGTACCGCTATATCCTTCGGCCCATCCCGGCGGCGGGATATCGATGTTTTTGAACTGCTCGGCCCATTTGGCCTCGATGCCGAACGCAATGGCATAGGGCAGGAACTCGGTGAACTGCTCGGGCCTGCGCTCCGGGGCATCGTGGAAGGCCACGCGGTCCGTCTCGGTCACGGAGAGGAAGAGCTTGAAGCCTTCGATACGTTCTTCGAGCCGCGTGCCGCTCACGGTGCGGCGCGGCATGACCCAGCCAAAGCCCATGATGACGGCGCCGGTCGCGAGGGTCGCGAACAGGTCCACGGGCACGCTGTCACGACCGATGATGAGATACAGAAGGCCGGAGATGGCGATGGCCGCGAGGACGTATCGACCGCGCACCTTCTCGGGCAATTCCTCGAACACGTCCATGTCCTCGATGCCCGCATGCACCTTCTGTTTGAAGGCCGCGACATGGCGGTAGAACATCGAGGCCTGCAAGCCCGAGACCGATTGGATATCGCTCTTTTCGAACAGGCCGACGAACAGCTCTTTCTCGATGGGCGACATGCGATCATCGGCCGGCTTGATGCGCTTCAGGGAGAAGGTCTTGTTCCCGTCCTCGAACACGATATGCAGATAGCCGCGTCTCGCGAGGTCGAGGATGGTCGCCGTGACGCCGCGGTCGCCTGAATGCCCATAGGACGCGATGGCCTGGACCAAGGACGGCGGCAAGTCGTCCGGTGACTCATATTGCGGGATGATGGTGCGCAATTCGGGGTCGCGGCCGCGCGTGCTCCACAGCCAATACATGATGATGAGCGCGATGAGGGGTAGGACGAGGGACCGATTGTCGGAAAACAATATCCAGAGCCGTTCCGACCAGGTCGGTTCATGCAAGATGCCTTTGGGGAAGGACACGGCCAGGGTCAGGCCCTCCTTGGGCCCCAGGACGCGCGTGGCTTTGACCTCTACGCGACCTTCCACGACGCCGCCCATGCACGCTTGTTCCGTGGAACCCACCGGTCCGGTATAGCAAATGACCTTGATGCCCGCGGTCAGGATGCCGGGCGGCAGGTCCAGCGCGAAAGCCGTTTGCTCTATGGGCACGTCCCAGCCATTTCCCGTCACGTTCCAATACAGCTCGTCATGGTCTTTGAAGAACGTGATGGCGCGATCGGTCGAATACGCGATGCCATAGCCGTGTTGGCCAGGCATGGTGACGTTCGGATCGCCGATGCGCAGGTTCAGCACCTTGCCATCGCCCATCAGGTCCGTGGAGCTCAAGGTGTATGGCTCGGCATGCCCATCTTGCGTGATGTCGCCGAGCTTCACATTGAGCTCATAGCGGGCGCCATAGCGGCGATAGTCCACCGGAATATAGCGATAGATGCCATGGCGCTGGTTATCACCGAAGTCATAGAGGATGTTCTCGCGAAAGCTCACATGCCCATCCCGGCCAAGGAGGGCATGCACGGAGAAGTCGTTCACGGTCTCGGGCGAGGCGGCGGAAGCCATGCCAGGCAGAAGGGCGAACAGGGCCAAAAGGACGGTTCCAAGGCGACGCGAGGTCATATCTGACCCTATGGTAAGATATATGCATGAAAACCGCCAAAAACGCCTATGACGTGCTGGCCATCGGAGCGGCCGTCCGCGACATCTTCGTGCGCAGCAGCGCCTTCGAAACGACGCCGGACAAGAAGGCCCCGGACGGCTTCGACACCTGCCTCATGATGGGCGCCAAGGTGCCCGTGGACGAGCTGGTCTATGCCTCGGGCGGTGGCGCGACGAATGCGGCCGTGACCTTTGCCCGCTGGGGCCTGCGCACGGCGGCCGTGGGTCGCGTGGGCAATGATTTCCATGCCCGCGACATCGTGGCCGAGCTCAAGCGCGAGCATATAGACATCAAGGCCATGCAAACGGACCATGAACATCCCACGGGGACGAGCATCATCCTGTTGGCCGGCTCCGGGCATCGCGCCATTTTGACCGCGAGAGGCGCGGGCAAAGACATAGACCCCAAACAGATCCCCTGGAGCAAGCTGAACAGCCGCTGGATATACATGACGAGCTTCGCAGGGAACCTCAAGCTGCTCGACGACGTGTTCGCCCATGCCCGCAAGACCCTGGCTCGCGTGGCCTGGAACCCCGGCAATGCCGAGATACATCTCGGTCTGAAAAAGCTCGGTCCCTATGTCCTGCATTGCGACATCCTCATCCTGAACCGCGAAGAGGCGGCCGAGCTGACGGACAGGCCGCCGCGCGACCTGGAAGGCATCTTGAACGTGCTCGGCCCCATGCCGCGCACCGCCCTCGTCATCACGGATGGCAGCAAGGGCGCCTATGCGCATGCCAATGGCACGACCTGGTTCGTGGAACCGGCAAAAGGCAAACGCATTAATACGACGGGCGCCGGAGACGCCTTTGGCAGCGGGTTCACGGCCGGGGTCATACGCACCGGAGACATCGAAAAGGCCTTGCGCTGCGCGAGCTTGAACGCGACCGGTGTGGTGACCCATATGGGCGCCAAGACCGGCATCTTGCACGGTTTTCCAACCCCTGCCGCCCAACGCAAAGTACGGACCAAGCAGCTCCCGTGAGGGCTTGACAATTCCGCTAAAATACGGTAGGTTCCGCCCTGTACCTCACATTCCACGCAACCCGTACGGGGGAAGTCATGAACGCCAAGAACAACCCGTTCTCATGCCTCGATCTGCAAGCACCGGCAGGCAGCCAAGACGCCGCGGTCCTCCATCTGTCCGTCCTGCTCATCGATGGGTCCGGCAGCATGCGCGCCTATGGCGACCTGCCGCATGATGTCATCGACGGCCTCCTGGCCGCGGAAAAGCGTCAGCCGGACGCGGCCGAGCGCTGCGTCGCCGTCATCCGCTTCGGCGCCACGGCCGATGTCCTGGTGCCGCTCATGCCCGCATCGTCCGCGATGCCCACCGCGCCCTATCGGGCGCATGGCTATACCCGGCTCGATGCCACCGTCCTCGAGACGCTCGACGCCCTGCATCGCATCGTCGACGAGCGCGCGGTCCGTGGCCTCTCGACCACGGTCAGCCTGTCCGTCATCACGGACGGCGCGGACTCGGAAGGCCTGAACGGCCGCTCCCATCAAGATCTCGTCACTGCCGCCCGCGGGGCGGCGAGGGCGGGATGGGAGCTTTGCCTCTATGGCATCGGCATCGATGCGAGGGCGGCTGCGGCCGCGCTCGCCTTCCCCCTCGACCCGGCGCATGCGATCACGTTGCGCCCCGCCCCCGTCATCGTACGACGGGCCCTGCTGGGCATGTTCGCCGCCCAAGAGGCGGCGTGACGCTCTTCGCCCATCGGCATGATGCACAAGACCCCTTGGCATCGCGCCGATGGGTTTTTTCGTATACTATGACGGCAACGCTATGCCTACTCCCAAGATCTATGTGACCCGGAAGTTCGCCGACTCCGGCATCAAGGCCCTCAAGGCCAAAGGCTATAAAGTGACGGTGTATCCGGAGGACCAGGTCATCCCGCGCAAAGACCTGCTCAAGAACGTCAAAGGCTGCGATGCCTTGCTCTCCCTCCTCACGGACAAGATAGACGACGAGGTGCTCAAGGCCGCCGGCCCCCAGCTCAAGATCGTCGCAAACTATGCCGTGGGCTTCGACAATATCGATCTGGCCGCGGCGAAGAAACGAAATATCGTCGTGACCAATACGCCGTCGGACAAGGTGAACGAGTCCGTGGCCGAGCATGCCTTCGCCCTCATGATGGCCCTCGCACATCGCATCCCCGAGGCAGACGCGTTCTCCAAGGCCAAGAAATACAAAGGCTGGTCGCCTACCCAGCTCATCGGCACGGACCTCTATGGCAAGACCCTGGGCATCGTGGGCGCGGGCCGCATCGGTGGGGCATTGGCGCAGCGCGCCGTGCTCGGTATCGGCATGAAGCTCCTCTATGCCGATGCTCGCAAGAACGACATTTTCGAGCAGAAATACGGCGGCATGCAGGTCTCCTTGCAAAAGCTCTTGGAAGAGAGCGATGTCGTCTCGCTCCATGTCCCCTTGCTCCCCTCGACGCGCCACATGATCTCGACGGCGGAGTTCGCGTCCATGAAAAAGACCGCCTTCCTCGTGAACACGGCGCGCGGCCCGGTGGTGGACGAGAAGGCCCTGTTGCGCGCCATCAAGACCAAGCGGATCGCGGGCGCCGCGCTCGACGTGTTCGAGTGCGAGCCCGCCATAGACTGCGACGTGACGGACGATCTCGAGATGAAGAGCTTCCCGAACATCATCCTGACCCCGCATATCGCGAGCGCCACGATAGAGGCCCGCGAGGCCATGAGCATGGTCGCGGCAGAGAACATCATCGCCGTGCTCGAAGGCAAACCGGCCTTGAACCCCGCGAAATAATAGGAGAGTTCGTATGAACAAGCCGCGCTATTGCGCGGCTTGTTCGTTCTGCGGGGCCGGTCGCTCCATGAACCCGGAGACCCGGAACAGTTTTCTCTTTTCCAGCAGGTCCTTCACGGGCGGACGGCCGTTCTGGATGATCTCGCCCAGACGGACGAACATGCCCTGGGCCTCGACGGACGCGATCTTTTCGTTCCCATAGAGCTGGCGGAACAACTGGGTGATGTATTTGATCTCCTTGCCGTCGGCTTCCGGCTTCCCTACGTTGAGCGCGCCGCCTTCGCCTTCCTCGACGGACTCCACATGCTCCCCCGTGGCGCGCAATGAGAGATATGAAACGGTGTTCTCGTAGATGCGCCTGAACTCCGCCAAGGCCTCGTCATCGAGCTTCCAATCGTCGTGGTCGGCGATGATCTCCATCGGCAAGGAGCGGTACGGGTCCATGTCCTTCAAGACCGGCTTGCCGTTCTTAAGCACGGGGTCCCCATTGGCGTCCGTCTCGACGGTCTGCAGGCCAAGGCTCAGATCAGGATCGATCTCCGTGGCTTTTTTTGTCACGGGATCGACCAACAGGTTCTCATTGTGGCAATCGAGCGCCTTCACGAGGTATTGGCGGCAGGCGATGCGCATGATGGACCGGGCGCCCGGATGGTCCTTGCCCTGCTCCTTGAAAGCGTCGAGGTCCTCGATATTGAAAGGTCTCGCCGGCTTCTCCGGGTCAGACGAGGGGACCGCTTCTTGCACCGAGGCCAGGTCATGGCCGTCGAACTGGGTGCGCAACACGGTCAGCGGCACGGAATCCAAATTGAACAGCTGATCGATGCGGCTCACCGCATATCCGCGCATGGCCATGCTGCCGGCCTCGACGCCATTGCGCGGCGTCAGCTCTTCCGTGAGCGGCACTTCCTCGGGCTTGATGCCATAGGCCAAAGCCACGTTCTTCTTCGTCGCCGGCAATTGTTTCGCCTTGTCGGAGAAGGCGCGCCATATGCCGTATTTGTAGAGCGCATTATCTTTCTCTTCCGCCGTCGACGCCGGGTTCAATATGATCTGGCGGAAGTTCTCCGCGGCCTCGGCCGTGACCAGGGGCTCTTCATGCTTCTCCACCCGGCCGACCGCCGCGTCCACGGTGCGCGATATCTTATTGACCGCCCCCGTCGTTTCATCATAGTGCCAAGCACCCTCGCCGCTCTGGTTCTTCACATAGGCCGTGACATCGGGATTGCCTTCGAACACGCGGCGGCTGACCGCATTGGCCGATCCATCGCCGAGGTAGTGCGGCTCCCCCTTTTCCTCGCCCATGGACAAGGCCTCGAGCGTCTCGATGCGCCTTATGCGTTCGGACAGGTCCTCCGGGCCTTTCCAGACCCCTTGGAGGAACTTTTGGTCCAGGACATGGGTGTTCTGGACCGTGTCGATGATGTTCAGGCTGCGTTCAAGGTCGGCGCGGGAATTTTCATAGGTGTCCCCGGGGACGACCGGCATGGCCTCCTTCTTCTTGCGTATCTCCGGCCGCTTCGGCATCTGCGGCTGTTTCGGCATCGCGTCCAGGGTCATACGGCAAAGGGATTCTTGGTCGCCTGACCGGACGAAGACCGAAAACGGACATAGCCATTGGTCATGCGCAACAGGGCTTGCAGGAAGGCTTCGCCGTTCCGCGGATAGAGACGGCCCAGATGCATCTCATCAGGTATGCCCATGACCTCATAGGTCCGGACCATGTCAGACGGAAGATGCGACAGGTCCACGGACCCATCGGCCTTGAGGCTCACGGGAATGGCCTCGCCGGTCTCGTTGCCGGCACCGTCTATGGGGAAATAATATACGGTATCCATGCGGGCATGATGCCACGGTGAGACCTTTTGTGCCACTACCCAAGTGACGCGTTTTCCCGCACAATCAGGCAGGATATGGCCATCCTGCTCCAGCTCAAGGACATCACCAAGCGCTTCGCCACGCGCACCCTCATCGAGGGGGCGACCTTGAGCGTGTCCGAAGGACAGAAGATCGGCTTCATCGGGCGGAACGGGTCGGGGAAATCCACCTTGCTAAGCATCCTCATCGGCGAGGAGAAGGCGGATGGTGGCGAGGTCATACGCCATCCGGGACTTCGACTGGGGTATCTGGAACAGCATGACCGCTTCCAGACCGGTGAGACGGTCATGGACTTCCTCATGCGGATGAGCGGCAAGCCGGAATGGGAATGCGCCAAGATGGCCGGTCGCTTCCAGCTCAAAAAGGACGCGCTCACGACCGTGGTGACCGAGCTCTCGGGCGGCGGGCAGATGCGGGTGAAGTTGACCGCGCTCTTGCTCGGGGACCCGAACCTGCTCGTGATGGACGAACCGACCAATTATCTCGACCTGCAGACCCAGATCGCGCTCGAAGCCTTCCTGCGCGACTTCCGCGGCGCCTTCATCGTGGTCTCGCATGACCGAGAGTTTCTCAAGGACACGTGCGATGAGACGCTCGAGATCGAACGCGGGGCGCTCGAGCTCTATCATGGCGGCATCGAGGCCTATCTCGCGCATAAGGAGGAGCAATTGGAGCTCAAGAAGCGCCACAACAAGAAGATCGAGGCCAAGCAACGCCATATCGGCAAGTTCGTGGAACGTTTCCGCGCCAATGCGTCAAAGGTCACCCAGGTGCAATCGCGCCTCAAGATGCTGGCCAAGCTCAAAAAGATAGACATCGAGCATGCCCTCAAGACCGTGCGCATCTATATCCCGCCGGTGGAGGGCAAAAAGGGCGTGGCCTTGCGTTTGCAGGACCTGGCCATAGGATACGGCGACAAACGCGTGGCCGACGGCATCACGCTCGACATCGAACGCAGCGACAAGGTGGCCATCTTGGGCGAGAACGGGCAGGGAAAAACCACCTTGCTCAAGACCATCGCGGGCGAGCTGGAACCGCTCGAAGGGACCTATCGCTGGGGCCACAAGCTCAAGGTCGCGTATTATGCGCAACACGTGCATCGCGCGCTCATCCCACATGAGAAGGTCGGCGGGTATTTGGAGCGCCTCGCGACGCGAGATCTGGTGCCGGAGGTCATCTTACAGATGGCGGGGAACTTCCTGTTCACGGGGGATGACCTCGATAAGACCGTGGACATGCTATCCGGTGGTGAGAAGGCCAGACTTATCCTCGCAGGCATGCTGCTGACGCGGCCGGACGTGCTCGTGCTCGATGAACCGACCAACCATTTAGACCTCGAGACGGTCGAAGCGCTCGGCGAGGCCTTGAAGGAGTATGCGGGCACCATCCTCTTCGTGAGCCATAGTCGCACTTTCGTGAACCAGATCGCGAACAAGGTGCTCGAGGTGGGCGGCGGCAAGGTCGGCTACTATCCCGGCACCTACGAGGAGTACGTGTTGCACGTGCGCGAGACCTATGGCGGACCCCAGGCCCCACGCGAAGACAAGGTCCGGACCGGAAAGGACGACGCGGTGCCGAAAAAGCGGACGCGACAGGAGGCCTATCAGGAGATGCGCGAGAAACGACGCCAATTGGCCAAGCTCGAGAAGCAGATGGACGAGTTCGCGGCGGAGAAGCAGGCCCTGCAAGCGTCCTATGCGGCGGACCCGGCCTTTTCCATGGACCGCGACAAGCGCCTGCATACCCTTGAGACCGTGCTGCGGCACACCGAGGACGAATGGATACGCGTGACCGCGGAGATCGACAAGCTCGACCGCGAACAGTGGCAATAAAAAACCGTCTTTTCAGGAAAGACGGGAATTGTCCCTCCCTGCGAAGACGCAGATGAGGAAGAGGCCTTGGAAGAGCATGAGGCCGCAGGGGCCGTCGATGACATGCCGCGGGCTGTCCGAGCCTTCGGGCAGATGCTCTTTGCGCAATCGCTCGAGGAAGTGGAGCCGTTCCGAGTCGGTGAGCCCCGCGACATCATGGGCATGCGCGGCGACCTCGCGGAAATGCGCCAGGCTGTACACGACATGGACCTCGCAGCGGCCGTCGGACCGGCGCAGCGGGATGATGGCGCAAGGCCGGGCCTTCGGGACATCCGGCACCATGACGGTCAGGATACCGGGCAGGACATCGTCCATGTGGACGGACCCTTGCGCCGAGACCATGTTGTCGAAGGCATCGAACAGGGTGCGGCCGGCGGGATGATCGACGCGCAGGCGCGGCCGGACGGAGGCGACGGGCAGGGCGCTGCGCTTGAGATGCAGGTCGGTATGCGCGACCTCTTCCCCCTCGCACATCGCCATGACCTCGCGGGCTTGGCCTTTCGAATAGACGAGATGCGCGGACGCCCTGCCTTGCTCGTCGACCGTGAACAGGACGGCATTGTGTAGAAAGTGCTCGGTAGGTGGGTCGACGCGTTGCGAGGAGAACACTCCCAGCAATGTTTCTGACATGATGGACCTCCGTGGGAGGCATACTCCCCTTTTCCGACGGTCCGGTCAAGAAAAGCCCCACCTTTCGCGAAGGTGGGGTCAGTTGGAACGATGGCGGAGCCACAGCAGGCGCAAGCCGCGATAGAGGATGGACGCGGCCGTGTCCTCGATGGTGACGATGGGCTCGTCCGAACGCGCGGGCAAGAGGCTGCCGTCCACGCCTTTTTTGAGCTGGGCCTTTCGCTCGATGCCGATAAGGTCGGCATGCTTCTTGAGCAAGCGATGCATCTGCTGCTTGCTCTTGCAGACATGGACCAGATGTTCGCGCGGCGAGAGCATGATGCCGAGCATGGCATCCGGCTCCTGCCCCATCATCGGCAAAAAAGGGTCGAGCAGCTCGCGGCCGAGCTGGGCATCGTGCGCGCGCTCCTCGTCGCCGATCGGCGTCGTGGCATGGCACCCAAAGGCGTCATACAAGGTCTTGGCCGCGTGGCCTTTGACCATCACGACCTTTTTGCGCGAGGCGTCCGGCAAGGCCGAGGCGGTGATGAGCTCGAGCGCATGGTCCTCTATGCTCTTGTGCTTGGACTCCGCGACGAGCGAGATGCCCTGGCGCTTGGAGTAAAAGACGGCGAGGGATTGCCCTTGCGCTTCCTTGAAGAAGAGCATGGCGCTCATCCGGGCCTTGTCCGCGGCACCGACCGTGGGAGGCGGCACGTTCGCGGCCAGGATGAGGCGCACCGCGTCCGCATCGGCCGTGAAAGACCGTTGCGTGTCGGGGATGGGCTCCTCCTCGCCCTGTTCCGGCTCCTGGGCCTGCATATGCCGATACCGGCGGACATGGAGGCCATGGCCATAGTGCTCGGCGGCGAGGCCGTCGATATGGACGAGCTTCAGGTCCGAGGTCTCGGGCATGCCGATCTCGAGCAGGGTGAGCCGCGCGGCATCGACATACTCTTGTTCCATGATGTCCGCGTGACGCGCCACGATATCGTCGAACTGTTGCGTGGACGCGAAGGCATAGATGGACACCTTCCCGTCCTTTCCGTTCACCGCGCACATCACGTACGGGTCATCGGGCGTGAAAGGCGAGGGGCCGGTCAGTTGGAAGATGCCGGGTCCGACCAAGACGCCCTCGGGCAAATGCCCCCTTTCGAGCATCGCCTCGATGAGCTCGTTCGCGACCGCGCCGTCCAGGCGGACAAGCTCGGTCGCCGAGGCCTCGGGCAAGACGCTCTCGTCTATGGTCTTGGCGAAATCCTCGACCAGGTTGCCTCCCCGTTCATGCAGGTTCAGCACGTCGCGGGCCTGGTTCCGGGAATAGAAGACATGAGCGACGGGCCCCTTGTCATCAAAACTGACGGTCGTGCTATTGGGCGAAAAGCCCGGGTTGTTCTTGGTCTGGATGATGTACCCGATCAGGACAAGGGCCATGACGGTCCTCCGTTTTCCTTTGTAAGGGACAAGGACATGACATCAGACGCCCCAAGGGGCGTCAAACAAAAAAACCGTCCGAGTGGACGGTGTCAGCGAGGCCGCTTGGGCGGCTTAGGCTTTTTCGGAGGCGGGTAATCGGCCTTTTGGGCCGAGACCCAGAACTCCGCGACCTGATCGGCCGGAGGCGGCTTGTCCTGCGCGAGATAGTCGCAGACCTGACCGCCGCATTTGGTGCGACGCAGTACCACATGGAACACCCCGGGCTTGCCGAGACGATGCACGTAGGTGAAAGGCGTGACCAAGATGGTGCCACCATCGACCTGTTTGCGCATCGGCGGGCCGGCCGGGCTGTACAGGTCTATCGCCTTTTCCTCGGCGAAGGTCATGACCATGTCTGGCTCCTGCTCCCCTTCGAGGAAGAAGGTGCCGCCCAGGTCCGCCGAGACGCGATAGATCTGATGGCAATGGTCGCCATCGCATTCGAACACGCGCAAGGCGGGAAGCGGGTCTTGGTGGACCTTGGGCAAGGCCTCGGGCTTGGGGTCCGGGGGCTCTTGGGCCCGCAGGATCGATGGGACGCGGAGATCGTTCACACAGGCCGTAAGGGCCAGGACAAGCACGGGCAAGATGCGTCGCATGTCAGCCTCCTTTCGAGGCATGGATGGCGGAAAGCGCGCGACGGAAGGCCTTGAGGCCATAGGCACGCCCCGGCATGAGGCCGATGCGCTTGGCGTCGAGAGGCACGAACAGGCCTTGTGAACGCCGGGATTTGAGCCACATGACGTCCAGGCATTGGTCCGGGAGGCGCAAGAGCCGCGGTTCATAGACGGCCGCGCGTCCCTTGAGGCAGCATTCCGCGGCCTTGATGAAGGCCATGAGCCTGGCCGCATCGGCCTCGGTGCCCACGATGATGTCGTGGCGGCCGTGGCCACGCAGAAAGCGGATCTCGACGGCCTTGAACTGGTCGCGCGGCAGGGGCGGCATGACCGCATAGCGCCAGCCTTGGAAGCGCAGGGTGCGCGTGAGGCGGCGGGCGAACAGCGCCTCCGTCGTCGCCTCATAGACCTGATGCGCGAAGCGCGTCTCGACCGGTTGGTTGATGACGCTGCTCGAGCGGCGCAGGGGAAGGCGTCCGAGGACGATCTGCTTTTGGAGCTCCGGGACATTGGTCGGCCAGACGAGCGACAAGACCATATCTTCCTCCGATGTCTGTTCTGGTTCTGGATGAAAATGTGCGAGGGCACGATAGCAGGAAATGAGAGGAAGTCAATGGATTTTGGAGAGGGTCGCGCGAACGCAAAAGCCGCCCGGTAAGGCGGCATCGCGATGGTGGACCCTGTCGGATTCGAACCGACGACCTCCGCGTTGCAAACGCGGCGCTCTACCAACTAAGCTAAGGGCCCAGGTCGTGTCCGGATGATAGGGAAAAGGATATTTTTGGTCAATGTAGGTATTTTTTGCTACTCTCACTCCATCAAACCTATGCTCGCCGAATGGCATACCCTGTTCCGCTCCATCGGGTTCCTGGATACCGAGGCCAAGGTCTATCTCGCCTGCCTTGAGCTTGGACCCGCAACGGCGCAAGAGATCTCCCGCAAGGCCAAGGTCTCCCGCGTGACGACCTATGCCGCCATCGAGAACCTGACCGACCGCGGCCTCATGAGCTCCCTCATGCGCGAGAAGCGGAAGCGCTTCATGGTCGAGCCTCCAGAACGGCTCATATCCTATGCAGAAGGGCGTATCAAGCATGCCGAGGATTCGGTGAAGCAGGCGAGGGATGCCATGGAGGATTTAAAAGCTATCAAAAAGGGCGAGGGACCAGTCGTTAGGATTTTCGAGGGGCAGGACGCCCTAAGCGCAATACAAGCAGACGTCCTGCAGACAAAGCCGACAGTAATTGATGAGATTGGAAATTTTGATGAAATAGATAAAGTTTATAATAGGGGAAGTCAGTTGAGACCCTTTATAGAAAAATTGGACGAACTGAATATTAAATCTAGAGCAATAATTCTTAAAAAGAAAAGGGTTGAATTTCCTTTACGAAAACAGAACCTAAAAAGGCTGGCATTAGATCCTGATAACTTTAATTTCAAAGGAGATATAATGCTCTACGGAAACAAGATTGCTTTATCAGTTTTTAGTGGAAAACAGTACTCTATACTTTTAGACAGTAAGCACCTCGCCGATACTTTGAGAGCCTTATTCGATCTTAGTTTAAGAAAATAACATAGAAAAATATGAACCACTGGAAAACACAGCTAAAAAATCTCGGCTTTACTGACAGTGAGAGCAAGGTCTACCTGGCTTCACTTGAGGCCGGACCTAAGCCCGTTCAGGAAATTGCAAAAACTGTAGGGGTCTCGAGAATGACTGCTTATACGGTCATAGAATCATTATCCGGCAAGGGTCTGATGAGCTCTGTTCAGAAAGGCAAAAAGACGCTTTACACAGCCGAGCCACCAGAACGCCTTCTTTCTTTCTTGCAAGGGAAGATTCAAAAAATGGAGTCTACTCTCAAGGATGTTGGCAATTCAATAAAAGAACTAAAGCTGCTCCAGCATGGCGATAGACCGGTTGTGAAGTTATTTGAGGGTAAGGAGGCGCTGAATAATATTCAGTCTGACATGATTGAATCAAAACCGGATGGCATTTATGAGTTTGGAAATTTGGACGACTTGTTGTCCTTATATTCGGAAGAGAGAGACCTGTCTGACACACATAAAAAATTTGAAAAGGCGAAAATACCAAGAAAGTTGGTGTTCGCTTCTAGCGCAGACCTCGCTCCCGTAAAAGATGCTTCAATAAAACGTGAAATAATTTCGCCCAAAGATTTCGATTTCCACGGAGATATCCTTGTCTACAAAAACAAGGTTGCGTTATCGAGTTTAAAAGGTCAGCAAATCTCAGTGATCATCAAAAGTGAGGGGATAGCTGAAACTCTGCGTTCATTCTTTGAACTATACTGGAAGTTAAAAAAATAGCTTCTCAATCGAGAAGCGGAGGCTGTGGACTTGTTTCGTTTTTGTCATCAACCAATTCCGCTCATCTCCATATCCTCCTTTCGGAGGCTCGCAGGCGTTGTGGCGTGGAGCCAGTGACGACGATGGACGTCCGTGAACAAGGTGCTGTCGTATTGAGGGGACCATCCCCTCACTACAGGACGCAATCTACACGAAAAACCGTCTTTTGTCAATGGGTCGCATGACAGTTTAGAGAAATGAGAAAAAGCATTATGGCTCAATAGAGCCATTTTTGTTCGCAAAATCGCAGAAGAGCCTTGACATATTGCCTAAAACATGGTTTACTTCCACGTTGCCACTCCCGTACCTTCCCGGCCAAAAAACGTCTCGTTCCCCTCATTGCGGTCTTCAGTCATAGCTCGATCATGCGCTATCGCTGGAAGCCGTACAGGGAGAATGAGAACCATGCAAAACGACAGCAAAAACCCATCCATCAGCCGTGACGACGCCTCGAAGATCCTGCGCCATGCCATGAACGGGCGCGGGAATCCCAAGCTCGACGACGCCCTCCAGGTCCTCGGCATCGATCGCACGACCTTCGACCGCTGCCGCAAGGAAGCCAAGAAGGCGACGGTCAAGCAGACCGAGGTGCCCGTCGGCTTCACCTTCCACAATACGTACAGGTGGGGGTGGCAGCAGTTCGCCGGCACCTGACCGTACCTTCGCCTCTCACCGAGGGCGCTCCCAAAGAGCGCCCTCAACTTATATCTGCGTTCCCCCTGGGACGCTTTTTTGATAGGCTCACCCCATGCCGCTCGCCTCCCCCCAAGCCCTCTTCGAGGCCCGCAAAGACGTCCTAGCCGATGCCATACGCCGCACGGCCGATGCGGTCGCGAAACATCCTGCCGATGCACGTCATCCCGCCTTGTTGCCCCAGGCCTGCCTGGTCGGCGGCTATGTCCGGGACCTTTTGCTCGGCCTCCCCTCTTTGGACGCCGATATGGAGGTCTATAACCTGCCTGCAGAGGCCCTCCAAGCGCTTTTGGAAGGCCTGTTCCCGGGAAATGTGCACTTGGTCGGCAAAAGCTTTGGCATCTATAAGATACGCGTCTCCGAGGGGCATGATCTGGACGTAGCCTTGCCGCGGCGCGAGCGCAAATCCGGGACCGGGCACAAGGGTTTCGACGTGGAGCCAGACCCTTTCCTCGATCCGGTCGAGGCCGCGCGCCGTCGCGATTTCACCGTGAACGCCATCGCCTTTGATCCGCTCTCCGGCGAGCTCATCGACCCGTATGGCGGCATGAAAGACCTCGAGGCCCGCATCCTGCGCGTGGTGGATGCCAAGACCTTTGTCGAGGACCCTTTGCGTGCCTTCCGCGCCGTGCAGCTCGCGGCACGCTTTGCCCTCACCGTGGACGTGGGCACCCTCGATGTCTTGCAAGACCTCACGGCGGGCGGTGAAACGGACAGCCTGTCGCATGAACGCATCGGCCAGGAGATGAAAAAGCTCCTGCTTTTGGCCGAGAAGCCGTCGCTAGGCCTGACCCTGGCCAAGGACATCGGACTCATCGGACGCCATTTTCCGCATCTGAACGCCCTTATCGGCACGCCGCAGGACCCGGAATGGCATCCGGAAGGCGATGTGTGGGTGCACACCCTCATGGTCGTGGACGAGGCGGCACATATCATCCGTCAGACGGATCGCGGCCTCACGGACGAGGAAAAGTTCCAGACCATGTTCGGCGCTTTGTGCCATGACCTGGGCAAGCCGGCCACGACACAGACCGTGGAAGGCCGCATCCGCTCGCGCGGGCATGAGGAGGCGGGTTCGCCGCAAGCCCAATCGCTCGCCCTGCGTCTCACTTTCCCCTATCTCATCTCGCAAGCCGCATCCGCCATCGCGAGCGAGCATCTCAAACCCTCCGCGCTCTATGCGGACCTCCAAAAAGGGACGCTCGACGCGGCCGGGTATGCCAATGCGGTGCGTCGCTTGCTGCGTCGTCTGCTCCCGCTCGGCTGGAAGCCTTTCATCGCCGCCTGCGAGGCGGATTGGCGCGGCCGCGGCATCCCGGAACGGCATACGGCGGCCTATGACATCGGCAAGACCTTCGTCGAGGCCATAGAACGCGACGCTTTGGCGCATGAAGCGGCCACCCCGCTCCTCCAAGGACGCGATCTATTGGAGCTCGGGCTCGAACCCGGCCCGCGCGTGGGCGAGATCATCCGCGCAATCGAGGACAAACGCGATGCCGGCGAGGTCCGCAGCAAGGAAGACGCGCTTGCGGCGGCCAAGCGCCTGCTATAAACATCCCGTATGCCCATCACGCCCCCTTCGAACGCCACGAAAGCCTGGCAAGGACTGATACACGCGGCCTGGGAATGGCCGCAAGAAATGTTCGACGGCACGACCCAGACCTTTGAGTGCATCACGCGGCAGGATACGACCACGGTCATCGCGTTCTCGGACGACGGGACCATCGTGCTCACCAAACAAGAGCAACCCGGCAGACCCGCCTTCATCGACGTCCCCGGCGGCCGCGTGGACGACGGCGAGGACCATCTCACGGCCTGCCGCCGCGAGTTCCAGGAAGAGACCGGATATACGGCCGCGGACGAGGACTGGATGCAGTGGAGCCTGCGTGCGCATCGCGGCGGCGTCCGTTTCGAACAGACCATCTTCGTGGCGCGTCATGCGAAAAAGACCCATGAGGCCCATGCCGATGCCGGTGAGCGCATCGAGGTCATGCATGTGGCCTGGGACGAGCTCGTGACCATGTGCCTCACGGGCAAGATGCGCCAGACCAGCGTCATGTACGCCATCTTGTGCATGCAATTCGACCCCGGCTCGCGGGAACGATTGCGGACCTGGCTCGGCAAAGCCCCGTCGGATACACTTTGACGCGATATGCGCAGGCTTGCCCCCATCATGCTGTCCATCCTCATCGGCGCATTGGCCGTGGCGGCGGGCATGGGCATCTCCCTGTCCAAGGCCAACGCGGACCGGGAGCGCTTGAGCGACCTGGTGCAGCAATCGGCGGTCAAAGCCGAGCGCGCGCAGACCGATGGCCAGCTCGCCATCGAGGAAGCTAATCGCAAGATCGAAGAGGCCAAGTCGCGCGTGGACGCCGCGCAGGAGACCATCAAGGCCATGCAGGAAGAACGCGACCTGATGGCTAAAGCGACCGTCTTGCCCACGCCCGTGCCCGCGGCGCTCAAGGGATGGAAGGAAGCGGCGAACATGCAGCTCGGCATCTCTTTGAAATACCCGGCCGCATCCTCCCTCGTATCGAACGACTTCTCCCTCACCCTGGCGGCCAGCGGCACGACGTATGGACAGGAATATCGCTGGTTCGACGCGGAACCGTATCAGCCTCGATTGGAAGAGGAATTGGCGGACGGCCTGGTGGCCACGACCAGCGTGTCCATCGTGCAACACGGCCGCTTATTGCTCGGGTTGTCCGGAACGGACATCACGGGCCGAGAGGTCTATGTCCTGCACCTCGTGAAAGACGGCACGCCGCAGCGGCTCATCTGGGCGCGCGACCCGTTTGGCGGAAAAACGGGCAATAAGGGTCTGCAAACCGTCCTTGCGACCCTGCAATTCGCGGAGTAGCATGCGCGCCATCGTTCGACGCCTGACGGCCTGGTACGCGGCACATGCCCGCGACCTGCCCTGGCGCCGGACGCGCGACCCTTACGCGATCTTCATCTCGGAGCTCATGCTCCAGCAGACCCAGGTGGACCGCGTCATTCCCAAATACCAGGCCTGGCTGAAGCGTTTTTCCACCTGGAAGACCCTCGCCAAGGCCAGGACCCCGGAGGTCCTGATCGCCTGGAGCGGCTTGGGCTATAATCGCCGCGGCCTCTATGCGCGCGATGCGGCGAAGCAGATCGTCGAGACGGGATTGCCGACCACGCTCGAAGGATGGCGCAAGATCAAAGGCGTCGGCGCGTACATGTCCGCCGCCTTGCGCGAGTTCGCGCAGCATGAACGCGCGGTGGTCATCGATACGAATGTGCGGCGCGTGGCCGGACGGCTCTTTCTCGGCGACCCGTTTCCCTCGCTCGAGGCGGACAAAAAGCTTCTCCCGATATTGGACGAGGCCACGCCGCGTCGAGGCGCGCATTGGATATTGCCGCAGGCCTTCATGGATTTCGCGAATGCCGTGTGCCTGCCGCGCTCGCCCTCCTGCGCGACATGCCCGCTGCGCAAGGACTGCAAAGCCGCGTGGTACTTCCTCGGCGGCGGCAAGATCGCGAGGCCGCGCGCAAGCACGCCGCGCGAGACCATACGCGAGGGGAAAAAATATCCGGACCGCATCTATCGCGGCCGTCTCGTGAAGTTCGTGCTCGCACATGCGCGCGCGGACATCGCGAAGATCGGTCCGGAGATAGACGAGACGTATTCGAAAAAAGACCTTCCCTGGCTCCGCGCCATGGCGGAACGCCTGGTCTCCGACGGCCTTCTTGCGTGGAAAGGGAAAAATATCCTCTCGCTCCCGAAGAATTGAACGATCTGTCATCCCCGCGCAGGCGGGGATCCAGAAAATATATAGTTCTCACCGATCAATAGGTGAGTACTATCCTATTTCATGGGCCCCTGCCTACGCAGGGGCGACAGAGCATGCATAGAAAAACACCCGCGTTATGCGGGTGTTTTTGGGGGGTCCACTACGATTAGTAGCGGTTACCACCACCGCCACGCTCCTCCATCGGACGGGCCATGTTGACCGCGATCTTGCGGCCACCCATCTCGGTGTCGTGGAACATGGATATCGCCTTCTCGGCGGCGGAGTCATCGGCCATCTCGACGAAGGCGAAACCACGCGGACGGCGGGTCTCACGCTCGAGCGGGATGAAGACGGAAACGACTTCACCGGCCTGGGCGAAATGGTCGCGGAGCTCCTGTTCCGTGGTGCGGTACGGGATGCCGCCGACGAACAACTTGCTAGGCATGTGCAAACACTTATCGAATTAACACGGATACCGTTTGCGGGGCCTAACCTTTCGACCAGCGAGGGGCGCTACGCACGTTTTATCCAGAGAAAGTATTACATGTCACGCCGATACCGTCAATCCTCCCTCGCGGACCCTTGACATGCCGTCGGCGACCCTTTGACGCATCCAATGTGTGGTATACTGACCTCATGATCGTGTCGTCATCATGAGACGCGCGACATCGATCCCGAGGATCATCGGGACGAACGAACACGAAAGGAGGTCACCCCTATGGCAAAGAAGAAGAAGGCCATGAAGAAAATGAAGAAGGCCGCGCCGAAGAAGAAAGCGAAGAAGGCCAAGCGCCGCGCCTAACTCCACGATCGTTCTTTCGTCAGGAGGAAAGACCCTCACGGCAACGTGAGGGTCTTTTATATGCGTGTCGTCGCGACCGTTAGAATAGCCCGGATTGACGGGCTTTTTCCGCGCCTTTCGGCACGATGGTGCCGTAGATGCCGTCATAGCCGGGACGCAGTTCGACGCGCCCTTCGCGCATGGCGAGTATCGCCTCGGGCACGCCATCGGGCGCGATGCGCGTGAGCTCCGAGAGCGGCGCGTCGAGCAATATCTCGAACTCGCTCATGCCGCTCGCCTGTATCGCGTCGATGACCTTCACAACGGCTTTGGACTTTTTTCCGACATCCAGGACGCTCGCCACAAGCTCGGCGAGCGGGATGATGGAGCGGAACGGGACCGACCCTTGCGGACGCGGCGGGTGCGGAGGCCGGTCGGCCAATTCGCTCACACGATTGAGCACGCCGACCGTGAGCGGTTTGCCGCAGACGGGGCACAGGCCTTTCAATTTCTTCGTCTTCTCCGGTTCGCACCAAAAGGAACACGACGCGTGACCGTCCGCATGGTATTTCCCTTCCTCCGGAAAGAACTCGATGGTCTCGACGAAGCCATTGAGGTCATGCGTCGAGAGGATGCGGTACAGCTCCGCGTATGACGGCTTCGGCATCTCGAACACGTTCGCCTCACGGCCGAGATTGTCGCAGGAATGCGCGTCCGAATCGGACACGAGGAAGGTCTTGTCGAGACGGGACAGTCGCCAGTTCATCGCCGGGTCGGATGAAAGGCCGGTCTCGATGGCATGGATGCGGTCCGACAAAGACCCGAAGCACTCATCAATGGCATCGAAGCCCGACTTGGACCCGAAAATGGAGAACCAAGGCGTCCAAGCATGCGCTGGGATGAGCATGCAGGTCTCATCGGCATCGAGCAAGATCTTGAAAAGCTCCTCGGAATCCAGGCCGACGATGGGACGACCGTCGCTTTTGAGGTTGCAGCCGCGGGCGGACAGGGCCTGCCGGAAATGATCCAGTGCCGCAAGGGTCGGAAAAAGCAAAATATGGTGCACGCGCCGTACCTTTCCGCCGCGCTTGTAGATGCACGAGATCTCGGTCGAGAGCAGGAAGCGCGTCTTGGAAGACCCGTCCTTCAGTGCGAATGTCCCCTCCCCCGCGTCCTCAAGCTGGGTGCCTATGTCCTCACGCCAGGCGGGATGCAAGGCATCCGATGTGCCCACGAAGGCGATACCCTTGCGTTCGCAGGCTTTGGCGATGTTCGGCAAGGTCAGGTCCTTCGAACAGGCCCTCGACCACTTGGAGTGCAAGTGGAGGTCGGTAATGAGACGCATGCGAACCGTTTATTTTCCTTGGGCCTGATACTCGCGTATGGCCTTTGCCACGCGACCGTCGGTCTTCAATTGCTCGATGAACAGGACCTGGGCGCGATTGATGTCCATCCAATCCTCGGGACCATGAAGTTCATTGCCTAACTTGGTCAAAGAGATGTCGTTCTGTGTCTTGTCCTGCTCATTGCGTTGGATGTAGTAGATGCCGGAAAGATGGATGGCACCGCGGTCCATGCGGTCGATGGTCCCAAAATACACTTGCCCGTTCGTGAGGAAGACGGCTTGCAACCCGGTATAGCGTTTGCCCCATTTCCCGTCCATGAACGAACCGATGCCCACGCCCAGCAGGACAAGGAGGACGGCACAGACGGCGAGGATGACAGACTTCTTTTTGATCTCCATATTATTTGGTCTTGCCGTCTTGCGGCATCGGGAGGCTCTTTACCGGCATCGCGACGAGGACGATGTCGCGGCTGGTGGAATACAGGACGATCTTTGTCGGCCAGGCGATGACGCGGTCGCCGTTCTGGGCCTCGCTGTAGAAAGCGGGGTTCTCTTTCCGAAGCGCGTCCACGTCCTGGACCGTGGCGACGGTCGGCGTCGCGTCGGACGGCACAAGGACCATGTGCGAGACGCGCCAGAGCAAACCGGCCGTATCCTCCGTGGCAATGGGCTGCTTCAGGGTCTCGAGACGGGGAGGCGGACCGTTCTCGCTCGGCACCTTGGCAGGCGTATTGCGAAGGGCAAGGACGACGGCGGACAGGCCCAAGAGGCAGAACAGGGCCAAAACAAGGCTGGAAAAGAGGCTTTTTCGGTGTTCAGACATACTCCAGGAGTATAGAAGCCCGAACGGACAAAAACAAACCCGCCTTTAGGGGGCGGGTTCGCTCGACGTGGGGGCGTCTGCCGGCGGATCTTGTGGGGGGTCTGCGGGAGGCGGCGGGGTCTGCGTGGTCGACGTGTCGGCCGGCGCGGGCTCTGGGGGTGGAGCCTGCTCCGTGCTCGTCGAGGTCACCGTGGTCGAGGTCGAGGTCGGATCAGGTTGCGTCGGCGCCAGTCCCCTCCACGTATCCTGGGAGGACAACGGACCATGGGTGCCATCCGAGACGAAGAGCTGCGGCTCTTGGACGGCGGTCACCATCCAGCCCAGGTCGATGTCGCGTTCCGTGTCCTTGTCGCCGATGTTCACCGTGAACCCGGTCTCGTCCACGTGGTCCACCCAGTAGGACGTCGTGAGGCGCACCTGAGGCGTGAGGCTGACCACCGGCGGATACAGATAATGGTCCTTGAACGAGACCCGCACCGAGGTCGAGCCTGGCAGGATCTTGGCGAGACCCGCCGCATCCTGGCCCTGATAGACATGTTTGGTGATATAGACCTCGCCGTTGAAGCTCGCGGCCTCTTGGACGACCAGGGCCTTGGGGATGACGGTGACCTGGCTCGGGTCCATGGTCTCGCTTTGCGGCTGCGAGCCGTCTTGCAAGGTGGTCGTCGCGCCGGACGGCGTCAGGTCCACGCCGAGATAGTAGGCGTTCTTCATGAACATCATCACCTTGCCTTCACCGTCACCGTCATAGGAGGAGAGGGCTTGGCCGATGACCATGCCGGCCTTGGTGGCCTTCATCGCCACGCCCGTGATGTCCGACGTGGTCAGGTAATCGCCTGGCTGGATGACGCCATTGGATGTCGTCACCTTGACCGGGATGCGGCCGGACAGGGCGATGAGGACCGGCTGACCCTCGCCGTTCCCGGCGCTCATGACCAAGCCAGGACGCGTGGAGACCACGCCCAGGGCATGCGTGTCATAGACATTGCGGCTGCCCATCACTTGGCCCGCCGCTTGCGGATCGAGGCTCACCACGTCACCCGGCTCGAGGAGGTCGTCCTTGCTGTAATAGACCTCCGCAAGGTCGGCGCCGATGTTCACTTCCTGGGTCGTGATGTTGCGGAAGACGACGCTTACCGACGCGATAGATGCAGCCGCGCAGACCGAATACCCGGTTGCCGCCGTCGTTGCGGGAGAATCGATGAAGCTCGCCGTGAGGAAGTACGAATTCGTCGACGTGGACGTGATCAAGGTCGTCGTGGCGCCCACCTGGGTCTCGGCACAGGTATGGTTCGGACCGCGCCAGATGGTCAGACCGATGGATTTCGCGGAGAACGCGGTATTCGTGGCCTCGATGGAAGCCGTGATCCATATCTCGCTGTTGACGGAGATCGGGGTGGTCGTGACATTGGCCAGATACACGCGCGTATTGGCCGGCGTCAGCGCGGTCGTCGCATTCGAGGAACTGGAATGCGCGTTCCCGCCGATATTGCAATTGGTGCCGTCGGACAAACAGACGCTCTTGCCGTTCACGAAGAGCTGGGTCGTCGAAACGACGCCCGAGGCATAGAGATTGGTCGTCGTGACATTGGAGGCCGTCGCGTTCGTGAACAGGAGGGCCGTGGACGAGACCGTGCCGAGCACGTCGAGCGTGGTCTGCGGCAAGATATTGCCGATGCCGACATTGCCCGTGCTGGTCGCGATATAGAAGCGGGTCTGGCTCTGCACGTCATCGAAGATGCTGAAACCGTTGTTATTGGCACGCGTGCCAACGGTCCAGTTGAGGGTGCCGTTTGTCAGGAACTGCATGCCGGCATAGTTGGCGTCCGTCCCACGGCTCGTCATGAGGAGGGCCGTGCCCGAGGTATTGGCGAAGATATTGCCGCTGACCTCGAGCCTCTGCTGCGGGCCCGTCGTGCCGATGCCGACGAAGCCGGTCGAACCATCGATACGCATCTTTTCGTCGGCCGCCGTGGTACCGCCCGCATGGAAGATGATGTCCGTGGATGCCGAGGCCGTGCCGAGAGTGAGATTGCCGCCTTGGGTGTAGAGATACCCGTCATGCGGACCGCTGATGGAGAAAGCCGCGTTATTGTATCCGGAGCTGTTGATGCCCATGTCGATGTACCAGTTGCTGTCATTGCCATCATCGGCGGTCGCGACATAATCGCCGGATGCGCTGCCGCCGTTCGAGCCGTTCTGGACGTTCACTTGCAGATACGTGTTGGAGGTCCCTCCGAACTGGGCGAGGGTATTGGTCGCCGAGAGCAGGGCGGGTTGCATCGTGCCAACACGGAGGGTGTTGTTGATGAACATGTACGTCGCCGTGGCGTACGTCGAGCTCACGCTCGTGGCGAAGAGCTTGGTCCCCGTCGCATTGGCGAAGACCAGGCCGCCGAGCGTGCCGATCTGGCCTTGGACGAAGAGGTCATTGCCGTTCACCGAGAACGTGCTGTCCAAGCCTCCGCCATAGGTCGTGGTACCGACGAGGACATTGGTATTGGTGGACCCGCCGAGGATGAGGGTCGAGGTGCCCGGCGAGTATTGGCTGTCGAAGATGAGGCCGGCGGTCGCGGTCGTGGAGCCGCCCAAGAGGATGTCGGCCGTCGAGGTGTTGGCGTAGATCGTATTGTTCGTCCTCGAATACTGCCACATGTTGGTGGACGTGCCGGAACTGGACGGACAATTGGTGCCATCGGAGAGACAGACGGCCGTCCCGTTCACCATCATGCCGGTGGAGGACACCGTGCCGCGGACGGAGAGGGCCGTCGTGGCGCTGGTCGTGCCGATGCCGATATTGCCCGAGGTCGCGTCTATATAGAGCCTGTCGACACCGGCGACATCGTCATAGATGTGGAAGGCCCTGGTCCCCTCGCCACGCGTGCCCAGGGTGTAGTCCACGGTGCCATTGGTCAGGAACTGGAAGCCGGCATAGTTGGAGTTCGCACCGCGGCTGTTCATGATGAGCGAGGTGCCCGACGTGTTGGCAAAGATATTGCCGGCGACCTCGAGCTGTTGCTGCGGAGCCGCGGTCGCGATGCCCATGAAACCGGAGGAGGCATTGACGAAGAGCCTGCTCTGACCCGCATTGTCATCGAAGAGGGAGAAGTTCTGGCCGCTGCCGGACCGTTCGCCGAAGGACCAATCCAAGTGCCCGTTCGTCTGGAGCTGGAAGCCGCCGTAATTGCTCACCGAGCCGCGGCTCGAGATGAAGAGCGCCGTACCGGACGTGTTCGAGAAGACATTGCCCGTGACCTCGAGCTTCTGTTGCGGGGCGCTCGTGCCGATGCCGATGAAGCGGTTGGCGAACATGGCCACGCCATCGACGGTCGAGGAACCCGTGTAGGAAGGCGTGTAGAAGGTCGGGTTCACGAACATGTTGATGATGGCGGACGAGGTGGTCATGGCCTCCATGGCGCGGCCGAGGATGGCGCCCGGGTTGGTCGCCTTCATGACATAGCCGGATGACGAGGCCGAGGTCAGCGCATCGCCCTGGGTGATATTGCCGTTCTCGTTCGAGGCCCGCACCGGCACGCGGCCGACCAAGGCGACGATGACGGGAGTGGTGCCCTGCGTCGCCGCCTGTTGGGACAGGAGCTGGCCGGCGAAGGTCGAGATGACGCCGATGGCCTGTGGATCATACGGCGTCGTCGTGCGCTTCACGCCGTCGGACATGGTCGTGTCCAGGGACACCACTTCGCCCGGCTTAAGGGTCGCATCTTGGGTGTAGTAGACCTCGCCGAGGTCGGCGCCGAACTTCACTTCTTCCACGGTCATGTACCGTGAGTTCGCCGTCGGGGAGCCCGTGTTCACGAAGACGCAGAAGTGATACGCGGTCGCCGTCGTCGTGGCGGGCGAATCCACGAAGCTCACGGGCAAACTGGCGCCATCGCCGTTCGCCGTCGTGGTCGTCTGTACGTCCGCGCCGACCTGGGTACCGGCGGCACAGGTCGCGCCCCTTCTCACGCGCAGGGTGTAGCGCCTGGTCGCATTCGCTTCGCTCGTGACCTGCACGTTACCGACGATCCACATTTGGCTCGTGGTCGCGGAAGGCGTGGACGTGACCACGACGAGGTCTTGCTCGCTCGTGGTCAAGACGACCGCATTGGTAGAGCTTGAGGATTTGACGTTCGGACCGGAACAGTTCGTCCCGTCCGCGAGACAGACCGACTGACCGGCGACCTTGAGGCTGGTGCCGGAGGCCGTGGTGAAGGCGAAGGTCGTCGCGGTGGCGGAGTTGAAGACGGACGTATCGCCGGTGAGGGTCGCGACATTGCCCGTCCCGATATTGAAGGTCGTGGCCGTTCCGCTCGTGGCCTGGAAGTTCGTCGCGAACGCATTGGTCATGGTCGCGCTGGTCAAGGTGGCATTGGAACCCGTGGCCCCGATGAAGACGATGCCACCCAAGGCACCCATCTGGCCTTGGATGAACAGGTCATTCCCATTGAGCGAGAAAGTGCTATCCAGCCCACCTGTATATGACAGGGCGCCGACCAGGAGATTGGTGTTCGTGGAGCCGCCCACGATGACGTTCGAGGTCCCCGTCGTGCCGCGGTCGAAGATGAAGCCTGCCGTGGCCGTGGTGGAGCCGCCCAAGAGGAGGTCCGCGGTAGAGGTCGTGAGCGACGCCGCGTTGTTCGTGTATGAATACTGCCACACGTTCGTCGAGGTGCCTGCTGAAGCGGGACAGTTGAGGCCGTTCGAGAGACAGACCGCGGACCCGTTCACCGTGATCGATGAAGCGAAGATATTGGACGAAGAGGCCACGGTCGCGAAGATATTGGTCGTCGTGACATTGCCGCCCGTCGCATTGCCCCAGAACAAGGTCGTGGCCGCGAGGGTCGCGATGGTGCCAGAGGTGCCGGTGAAATTCGTGGCGTTCAGGGCGGTCGAGGTGGCGCCCGTCAGGACGAGGTTGGTCCCCGTGCCGTTCAGGAAGTACAGACCGCCAGAGGTGCCCAACATGCCGGCAACATAGACATCATTGCCATTGACCGAGAAGGTGGCGTCCAAGCCGCCCGTGTATGCCGTCGCCCCCACCAAGAGATTGGTGTTGGTCGAGCCGCCAATGAGGACATTCGAGGTCCCCGTCGCACCCGAGTCAAAGATCAGTCCGGCCGTGGCCGTGCTATTGCCACCCACGAGGAGATCACGCGTGGACGTCGTGAGATAGACGATGTTCGATGTGCCGTTCTCCTGCCAAAGGGTCGTGGTGGCGGCGGAGGACGCCGGGCAATTGGTCCCATTGGCCAAGCAGACATTGCTGCCATTCACCTGGATGCTGCTTGCAAAGAGGTTGGTGCCTGACGCCGTGGTGAAGAACAGATTGGTCGTGGTCGCGTTCGTGGTCGTGACATTGCCGGAGACGACCAAGGTCCCGGAAATGCTGGTATTTCCGAGGTTCGCCGTGGTCAGGGTCCCTGATGTCGCCTGGAAGGCCGTGGCGAAGAGGGTGGTGTTGGTGGCGTTCTGGGCCGTGAAGGTCGCGATATTGCCCGTGCCGATGTTGAGCGTCGTGAGCGTTCCTGACGTCCCCTGGAAGGAGGTGACGAAGAGACTGGTTTCCGTGGCATTCGTGATGACCGAGGTGTTGGCATTGAGGCTTCCTGCCGCCAAGGTGGTGATGGTGCCGCTGGTCGCCTGGAAAGAGGTGGCGAACTCACTGGTATTGGTCGTATTGATGCCCGTGCCGGAGAGCCAGGAGAGGGAGTTCACGGCACCTGTCCCGATGTTCAAGG
>CAZKEE010000003.1:0-44303 GCA_964551765.1 uncultured Gammaproteobacteria bacterium
AGCATCTGAAGGGACAGGCCGTCATTCGGGCAGGGGATATGGAGGTGCATGTCAGTTTCCCCAGCATCAAGGCATGGCCCATTATAGGGACGCAGTTCGATGAACAATTCGCGGGCTCATCCTGGCTGTCCGCCATCTCCGACACCGGCTTCACCATCCATATATCGGAAGCGCTGAACTATGATCTTGGCATAGCCTGGACCGTGGAAACGGCGGGCTCCGGTGAAGAGATCCACTACTCCGACAATACCTCTGTACCATATGACCCCTTGACGGGAGCCGCGTTCTCGAATGTCTCCACGACGACGCCCTAAGTGACAAAAGTTTGGGTATGGTATACTCGCACGTAGCCGTACTCACTCTTTTTTATATGGATAACGCATCCTTGCACGATACGCTCGCTGGAGCCCTGGCTCCCTCAAAATCTTCGGCGTTCAGCCGATTCCTCGGTCGAGTGGTTGATGTCTGCCTGTATGCAGCCGTCATGCTCGTGCCGCTGTGGTTCATGACCAAGACGCTCGACGTCCTCGAGCTCAATAAGCAGACCCTGCTCGTGGTCCTGACCATGGTCGCTCTCATGGCGTGGTTAGGAAAAGCCATACTCGAGAAAAAACTGACCCTGACGCGTTCCTGGATGCATGCGGTGGTCGTGCTCTTCGGCCTCGGGTATCTGGTCGTGAGCTTGTTCTCGCAAGACCGATATCTTTCCTTGGTCGGCAATCTCGGCCAAATGCAATGGGCCTTCACGAGCGTCGCCGCGTTCGTCCTGTTCTACCTGGTCATGGTCAATACGGTGAACACGACGACCAAGCTCTATGATCTGCTCCTGGCCTTCCTCGGGTCTTCCGTGGTCGTCGGCCTGTATGGGATTTCGCAGGCCGCGGGCGCCTATCCCTTGGCGTGGCTCGCGCCGCTGACGGCCAATGCCGGCTTCAACACCATCGGGTCCTTCAATTCGCTGGCCGTGTATTTGACCGTGCCGCTCATCATCGCCGCCTCCCTCACCGTCCTCGGATGCAAGGACGAGGGCTGTGTGTTGGGGAGGGGGAGCAAGAGCAGCTTGGCCGCGAAAGGTTTGGTATGGGCCGCTTTGGCCATCTCGACCCTGGTCCTGGTCCTCGTCGATTATTGGGTGGCATGGGCCTTGGTGCTCATCGGGTCCTTCCTCTTGGTCGGCATCACCTATCTGCGCACCAAGAGCATCGGGCATCCTACCAAGGTCATCGTGCCTGGCGTGCTGTGCCTGTTGGCCGTCGCCTTGCTCATCTGGAAGACGCCCATCAACCTCAATATTCCTGGTGAGGTCGCTCCGTCCCCGTCGCATAGCTGGGAGATCGCCAAGAACACCCTCCAAGACCATGCCCTGTTCGGCTCCGGTCCTGGCACGTGGATCTTCGACTATGCCAAGTATCGCTCGTCCGCGGCCAATTTGACCCAGTTCTGGCAGATCCGTTTCGACCGCGGCTATGATTCCCTGCTCTCGCTCCTGGCCATGCTCGGCATCGTCGGCACCTCGCTCTGGCTCATCCTGGTCGGTTCCGGCATCGGCAAGAGCGTGCATCATCTGATGCGCGAGCGCAGCGATGATACATGGCAGGCCTATCTGACCGTGTTCGTCGGCTGGGTGATGACCGTCCTCATCGCCTTCCTATATAACTTCAATTTCTCCCATCATTTCCTGTTCTGGTTCCTGCTCGCGCTGTTGGCGGCCTTGGTCTCGAACGGCACGATCACCTTGGATGGACGCAAGTCCCCGTCCGCCAATACGGCGCTCTCCATCCTGCTCGTGGTCATTTCCGTCTGCGCCTTCTCCGTCACCTGGCTTGCCGGCCAGCGCTTGGTCGCGGATGCCAAGTATTCCTCCTCGGTCGTGAGCTTCCGCAATGGGCATGACATCCAGGAATCCATCGATGCCTTGAACAGTGCCGTGGCCTTGAACCGCCTCAATGACTCGTATTATCGCAATCTCTCGCAGGCCTATCTCATCCGCTTGAGCAAGGAATTGCAGGGTCAACCCTCGCAAGACAAGGCGACCCTCATCAACTCGCTCGTGAGCGCGGCCATCGATACGGCCAAGAAGGCCACCGAGGTCTCGCCCTCGAACGTGGACAACTGGTCCAATCTCGCCACGGTGTACCAGGCCATCGCCTCGTTCACGCGCGGCGCCGACGAGTTCGCCATCAAGAACTACCAAGAGGCCTTGTCCCGCGAACCGAACAATCCGGCCTTCTATAATGAGATCGGCAAGCTGTACGTGCTGCGTTCGGACGCGTATCGCACCCTGCTTTCCTCGAACGACGCCAAGACCCGTGCCGATGCCGAGGGGAACGTGAAGTCCGAGCTCGACAAGGCCGCCGGCTTCCTCAACCAGTCCATACAGGTCAAGCCGGACTTTGCCCTGGCCCATTACAGCCTCGGCATCGTGTACGAACGCCAAGGGCGTCTCAAGGATGCCATCACAAAGCTGGAGCAGGTCCTGGGCGTGAACAACAAGGACGTGGGTACGGCTTTCCAGCTCGCCATCCTCTACTACCGCGATGGGCAAAAGGACAAGTCCCTCAATCTCTTCGAGCAGATCGTCGCCTTTGACCCGAGCTATGCCAATGCCCGCTGGTATCTGGCCTCGCTCTATGAGGAACGCGGTCGGTATGACGACGCCATCGCCCAGGTGATGGAGGTCAAGAAGACCAACCCGGACAACCAATTGGTCAATCAGCGCCTTGAGGCCCTGCGCAAGTTGCGCGATGCCCGCTCGTCCAAGACGCCGCCCGCATCCCAACCCCTTCCCGACCCGGTGAAGGAGAACATCGAGGGGCCCAAAGGTCTGAACGAAGTACAAAAGCCATAAGTATAGACGCAAAAAGCCCCGGTACGCGGGGCTTTTTCGTTGGTTGAGCGCAATCTGATATACTTGGCTCGATGAAGTTCACGGAACTTTTTGGGTCTTTGTTGGGGTCGACGCGCAAGGCGGCCGCGCCTTCGGGCGATTTCGAAAAGGAATGCCTTGGCGCGGACCCGCAAGACCTACGACGCCTCGTGGAAGAGGAGCAGGCCGAGCTCGAACGAGAGGTCGGGGAGACCGTGGCCGCCATACAATTCCAGACCAAGGCCTTGATGCAGCGCATCGCACAATTACCGGCCAAAGGCGTGGATGCCAAGCTGGATGCCATACGCGAGGCACAAGACGCCTTGCGCCGCGTGTTGCGTCGTTATGCCGCGTCGGCCAAGCGCTCGCTGGAACTGGAACGCGAGCTCGAGCTGTGGCAGCATCGCGCGGACGAGGCGGGGGACCTGTGGGCGGACCATCCCAAGGTCCGTGCCGAGATCGTGCGTTCGGAGCTTGCCTCTCGCGGCATCGAGGCCGCGCCGCGCGCCCTGAGCGCCAAGGCCAACACGGCGATGCATGAACTGAGCGAGCGCTTGAGCATGGGCGAGACCGACGAAGAGGAGATGCAGATGGAAGACGTCCCGTTCGATCCGCATCCAGACACGGCGCATCTCATCCAGGCGATACGCGAGGCAACGCAAGAAGCGGAACGCTGGCACGGGCATTATGCCGAGGACCCGCTCGACTATCGGGAAGCGGCGGACCAGGTGCGCCACGTGCGCGACCTGCATGGCGCGCTCAAGCTGCTTGATCGTCGCAATGGCGTGGCGCGCGACCGCGTGGCCCTCGCCGTCCGCATGCGCGACGAATAGGCATTGTTCCATTTCCGAGACATCGTGAAAGACGCTCTATCAAGCGTCTTTTTGGTCCCCATGCCGGTCGATGCGCACAAAAAGATCCACATACACAAATCCCGCCTTTCGGCGGGACGGATGCTGGTGGACCCTAACGGGATCGAACCGTTGACCTCTTCCATGCCATGGAAGCGCTCTACCAGCTGAGCTAAGGGCCCGTCTGTATTTGTGGCGAAATATTGCCACGACAAGGCATCGTCGTCAATGCCTCGGGTCAAGTGTTGCCATACTCGGCGACATCGCGTACGCTCGCGCTACATATGTCCCTCCAGATCGGCATCGTCGGGCTCCCGAACGTCGGCAAATCCACCCTGTTCCAGGCCATCACCAAGAAGGCCGTGGATTGTGCGAACTTCCCGTTCTGCACCATCGACCCGAACGTGGGGGTGGTCGAAGTCCCTGACCCGCGTTTGGCGCAGCTGTCCCAGGTTTCCGCCTCGAAAAAGATCATTCCGACCACGGTCGAGTTCGTGGACATCGCCGGCCTGGTCAAAGGCGCGTCGGAGGGCCAGGGCTTGGGCAATAAGTTCCTCTCGCATATCCGCGAATGCGATGCCATCGCCCAGGTCTTGCGCGCCTTCGTGGACCCGGATGTCATCCACGTGGATGGCGCCATCGACCCCGCGCGCGACGCCGAGACCATCGGCATCGAGCTGGCCTTGGCGGACCTCGAGACCGTGAACAAACGCCTCGACTCCGTCTCCCGCCAGCTCAAAGGCGGCAAGACGCGCGATCTCGAGATCCTGCAAGCAGCTTTGCTCAAGGCCAAGGACGCCCTCGAGGTCGGCAATGCCCTGCGCGGCCTGGAATGGACCGAGGACGAGATGAAAGAGCTCTCGCAGCTCCAGCTCATGACCCTCAAGCCCATGCTCTACGTGGTGAACGTGAGCGAGTCGCAGCTCCAAGACGGGTCCTGGGTGAATGCCCTGGGCAAGCTCTCCGGCGATGCATCGCTGCGTTTCGTCCCCGTCTGTGTGAAGATGGAATCCGAGCTGGCTTCGATGTCCGATGAAGAACGCAAGGAATATCTCGCCTCGCTCGGCCAAACGGCGTCCGGGTTGGACCGTCTCATCGTCGAGGCCTATGAGGTGCTCGGCCTCATCACCTTCTTCACCTCGGGCGAGATGGAGACGCGCGCCTGGACCGTGGTCAAAGGCGCCAAAGCCCCGCAGGCCGCCGGCGTCATCCATACCGATTTCGAAAAGAACTTCATCCGCGCCGAGATCACGAACTGGAAGGACTTCGTGGAACAGGGCGGCGAGGCCAAATGCCGCGAGAAAGGCCTGGTCCGCATCGAGGGCAAAGACTACGTGATGCGCGACGGCGATACCTGTTATTTCAGGGTGGGAGCGTAAGGGATATACTCGTTGCCACTATGCCCAAGGTCCGCAAGGCCATTATCCCCGTCGCCGGCTTCGGCACGCGCTTTTTGCCCGCGACAAAGGCCTCTCCCAAGGAGATGCTGCCCATCATCGACAAACCGACCATCCAATACGTGGTCGAAGAGGCCGTGGCATCCGGCATCGAAGAGATCATCCTCGTGACCAGCCAGAGCAAACGCGCGGTCGAGGACCATTTCGACGATAATCCCGTCCTTGAAGCCTGGCTGTTGAAGCAGGGGAAGAAAGACCTGCTGAAAGAGGTGCGGAGCATCGGCAAGATGGCCGAGTTCGTCTATCTGCGCCAAAAGGGCCCGTATGGCAGCGCGACCCCGGTCTTGAACGCGCGCCATCTCATCGGCGATGAACCGTTCGCCGTGCTGTTCGGCGATGAGCTGTTCGTGAGCAAGACGCCGCGCCTCAAGCAGATGATCGAGGTGTTCGAGAAATACGGCGACCCCGTGCTCGGCACCATCAAGGTGGACGAAGAGGGGACCAAGAAATACGGCATGGTCGCCCCGGCCGTCGAGGTGGAACGCGGCGTCTGCCAAGTGAAGGGTCTCGTCGAGAAGCCGGGACCGTCCAAAGCGCCGTCACGGCTCGCCGCCATCGGCACCTATGTGCTCACGCCCGACATCTTCGCGAGCATCGAAAAGACCAAGCGCGGTCATGGGGGAGAGCTGGTCTTGCTCGACGCCATCGCGCATCTCATGCGCCGCCGTCCGGTCTATGCCAAGGCCATCGAGGGCAGGTATTTCGACACCGGTTCCAAGATCGGATGGCTGGAGGCCAATATCGCCATGGCGCTCGAAAGGCCGGATATGGCGGCCGATACCAGGGCCCTCGTGAAAAAGCTCGCGACGCGGTAAACTGTACGGGAAGCATTCCCGTATGAGCATTTTCAAACGACTCGTCGCCGGGCTGACCATTTTGTCGGTCTTCGGCGCAGGCTGCACCAAGGGGCCCGATGCCGCGACCGTCGCCGCCTCCCAGCCCAAGACCCTCAAGATCTGGGGCGTCATCGATGACGGGGATGTCTATGCCGACATCATCGCCGCGTATCGCCGCATCGCGCCGAACGTCACCATCGAGTACAAGCGCTTCCGCCTCGAGGAATACGAGAACCAGCTCTTGAACTCGCTCGCCGAGGACCGCGGGCCAGATATCTTCCTCATCCACAACACCTGGGTGGGCAAGTATCTGCCCAAGATCCAGCCCATGCCGCCTTCGGTCAAGATCGCGACCCAGCATGTGGAAGGCACCCTGCAAAAAGAGGTCGTGTGGTCCTTGCAGGCCGAGCCCACGGTCAGCCTCAAGACTTTCAAGGAGGAGTTCGCCGATGTCGTGTCCAAGGACATGATCCGCACGGTGGACGTCTCGACCAAGCAGGGCATCAAGGACTTTGAGCCGCGCGTGGTGGCCATGCCGCTTTCGGTGGACACCATGGGCCTGTTCGTGAACAAGGACCTGTTGAACGCGGCGGGCATCTCGACCATCCCGCAGACCTGGGACATCTTCCAGGAGGCCGTGAAGCGCCTCGTCAAACAGGATGATCAGGGCACCATCGTCCAGGCGGGCGCGGCCCTGGGCACGGGCGCCAATATCGAGCGCTCGCCCGACATCCTGGCCGCCATCATGATGCAAAATGGTGCCGAGATGTCGAACCAGGACGGCGCGCCGACCTTCGCCAACATGCCGGCCCGCTTCGAGGGACTGCGCGAGCGGCCGCCCGCGGACCAGGCCGTCGAGTTCTATACGGACTTCGCCAATCCCGGAAAGGACGTGTACACGTGGAACCGCACCATGCCCAATTCGCTCGATGCTTTCGTCGAGGGCAAGGTCGCATTCTTCTTCGGCTACAGCTTCGACCTGCCCATCATCCAAGCGCGCGCGCCCAAGCTCAATCTGGGCATCGCCAAGTTCCCGCAGATCAAGGACAATCCCGAGGCGGACATCGCCAATTACTGGGCCTGGACCGTGTCCAAGAAGAGCAAGAGCGTGGACGCGGCCTGGCATTTCCTGAACTTCATGCATAAACCGGAGAACGCGAAGAAGTTCCTCACCGCGGCCAAGCGTCCGGCGGCCCTGCGTTCGCTCTTGCCGGACCAGCTCGAGGACGAGGAGATCGGCGTGTTCGCCTCCCAGGTGCTCACGGCGCAATCGTGGTATCGCGGCAATGACCCCAAGGCGACCGATGACGCCTTCGTGGCCCTCATCGAATCATCCATCGGCGCGGAACCCGACAAGATCTCGCAGAACCTGCATAACACCGCCAACTTGGTCGGACAGACCATAAGCTACTGATATGCGCACCCTTCAACGTCGCGTCGCGTGGGCCTTGTCCGTCCCGTTCACCCTTGCCCTGCTGGCCCTTGCCCCCGCCGCCCCCGCGCTCGCCATCAATTGTCCGGATGGGTTCGGCGAGGTCAATTACAGCGATGGGTCCTCGACCTGTCAGCCGCTCAAACCGACCAATGTCGTCCAGAACCAGAACCAAGGCGGCGGGACCACGGCCCCGCAATCGGCCGGCACGGGCGTGCAAAAGCAGACGGCCCAGCCCGCCAAGGGCTTCCGCCTGCAGATCGGTTCGCCCAAGAACCCCAATTGCCTCTCCAAAGGCAATTGCAGTCTGGATGACATCGTCTATACGGGCGCATCATTCGCCGAGCAATTGACCGTGCTTTCCGGCGCCCTGTTCCTCGTGGCCTTCATCTATGGCGGTTTCATGTACCTCATCTCTGCGGGCAACAAGGACAGGGTGACCACGGGCAAGAACGCCATGAAGACGGCGAGCATCGGCATGATCATCGTCCTGGGCGCCTATACCATCGTGAGCTATGTCGTCACGTCGCTCACCGGCAAATGATGATATGAAAAAGCTCCTCTTGGCCCTCCCTGCCGTCCTGCTCGCCCAGTTCTTGCTCCCGGTCGCCGTCTTTGCCCAGTCCGTTTCCTGCTGCAGTGCCAATAACCAAGAGCTCACGGCCAAGAGCTTTTGCCAGTCGAACGGCGACGTGGTGAAGACCATCATCACCCTTCCGCCGACCTGCATGGCGCTCGATCCAGGCTTCGTCTGCTGCGAGACCTCGTCCAAATCCGCGACGCCACCTCCAGCCGCTTCCGCATCGGGCACCCCGTCCGCTCCGCCATCGCCCGGGTCGGACATGAAGCTCTATAACCCGCTCGGCGAGAACACGACCATCCTCGACATCATCCGCAATGCCATCTCGGCCTTCCTGGGCGTGGTCGGCGGCATCGCGCTCCTGGTCTTCATCTATGGAGGCGCGGTCTATATGACCTCGGGCAGTTCGGACCGCGTGGGTCAGGCTCGGGACACCATCAAATACGCAGCCATCGGCCTCGTCATCATCATGTTCGCCTATACCATCACCAATACCTTCTTCTATGTCCTCGCAGGCCAAGGGTAAACAACTTCTCGCGCGCGCGTTCATGGTCGCGATGCTCGGTCTGACCGTCGGGACCGCGGTCTTGGCGCAAACACCGCCCCCTGCCGCCCCGCCTAAACCCGCCGCTTCCGCGGCGCCCATCATCCATTCGCCGACGGACTACAATGAGAAATGGGGGAAAAGCATGTGGGGGAAGTCCGTTCCGAGCATCATCAATGGCGTGATTTCGCGCGTCTTGCCCATGGTCGGCGCCTTGTTCCTGCTCATGTTCGTGTGGGGAGGGTTCCAATGGCTCACGGCGGGGGGAGACAGCAAAAAAGTAGATGGCGCCAAGACGACCATCTTCAATGCCCTCATCGGCGTCACCCTGGTCTCCATGGCCTATTTCATCGTTTCGTATTTCCTCAATGTCACGGCCATTTGATGGGCTTTTTTCGCGGCTAGACCCGTCCATCACGCATCTGCTATCATTGGTCTATCAAGCCTTCGCTTGATAGCTTAAACCGAAAGGAGGTGACGCATGACATGACACATCGTCAAAAGAAGGTTGCAGCGTTCGCTTTGGCTCTTGGCAGTACACTCGCCTTGACCGCTCCTTTGGCCGCTTTGGCCCAGGGTGGCGTGAACGCCGCTGATCTCGGTGTAAGCTCGGACCTTCAAGGTTCCATCGGTCTGAGCGGCGGAGATGTTCGCCAGACTGCCGGTCGCATCATCAATGTAGCGCTCGGCTTCCTCGGTATCATCGCCGTTGTCATCGTGCTCCTCGGAGGCTTCAAGTACATGATCGCGGGCGGTAATGAGGATAAGACCACGGAGGCCAAGAAACTCATCGTTTCAGGCATCATAGGTCTCGCCATCATTTTGTCCGCTTGGGCCATCACCAGTTTCGTCATCACGAACCTCGTGCAGGCGACCAAAGAAACATAATCGCGAGATGCGGAGGCGAGGCGGTCCGCCGCTTCGCCTCCCTTCCGTATGAAACCCATCCAACGTACAACCGCGTTCCTGACCGCATGTCTCGCCGGCCTGGCTCCCCTGGCCGTTTTGGCGCAGACATCGCTCATCCAAGGCGGCCTCGACAAGGCGGCCTCGGGACCCTATGGCCCGGCCAAGAAACCGCAGGACCTTCCCGTCCTGGTCGGCAACTTCATCGGCATCGCCTTTGATCTCTTCGGCATCCTCCTCATGGTCTATCTGCTGTGGGGCGGGTACAACTGGCTCACCGCCGGCGGGGACCAAAAGAAGGTCGAGACGGCCATCGCCATCATCAAGAACGCCATCATCGGCATCGTCATCCTCGTGACGGCCAATTTCATCGCCGGGTACGTGTTGGCCCAATTGGCGGCCGCCACCAGCGCGTCCGGATAATCCTATGCGTCACGTCCTTCGGTCGCTCATCACCCTCTCCGTCGGTCTGTGCCTCGCGGCCGCATTGCCGGCCTTGGCGCAGAACACGCCGATAGGTCGCATGTCGAACAGTTTGGGAGCGGTCAGCAAAGCCTCGGGGCAAAAGGTCCCCACGGGCCAAGACCTCCCCGTCATCGTCGGGGGGTATATCAACATCTTCATCAGCTTGCTCGGCACCGTCCTTCTCGTCTATCTCCTGTACGGGGGATATCTCTGGATGACGGCCGCAGGCGATGAGAAGCAGGTCGAAAAGGCAAGGGGCGTGATAAAGAACGCCATCATCGGCATGATCATCGTGTCGCTCGCCTTCGCGATCTCCGGTTTCGTCATCGATCAGATCCTCAATACCCAGGTGGCAGGAGGCGTCGCCGGACCGCCGCCAGCCCCCGGTCCTTGACGGCCTTCCCCTTGGCCGTTTGGCACCCGTTCGCAGAACTGCTAAAATCCACGTAAACCTATGAACACCTCCAAATTCATCAAGTCGTCGCTCGCGGCGCTTGGCGTGACGGCGGCTCTGCTCCCGTCCATCGCCTTGGCCCAGAACAATCCGTTCACCGCAGGAAAGAACCTGGTGAACAATGTCAGTAACCAGGCCGGCATCACCTCCTCGCAGGACCTGCCGACCATCATCGGCCGCATCATCAATGCCCTGCTAACCTTCCTCGGCCTCATCTTCTTGGTCCTCGTCCTGTACGCCGGTTTCCTCTGGATGACCGCTCAGGGTGATGACAAGCAGGTGGAAAAGGCCCGCAACATGATCAAGCAGTCCATCATCGGTCTGGTGGTCATCGTCGCTGGATACGCCATCTCCAATTTCGTGCTCACGTCGCTCGTCAACGTGACCCAATAGACATCGAAAATCCCAAAACCGCCCTACGGGGCGGTTTTGCTATGGTCTGCTACACTCTCGCCATGCGTCGGCAACTCTGGGCGGATATCGGCATCGCGGGACTGTGCGGGCTGCTCGAGGCCGTCATCATCAATTGGCACGGCTTCATAGATCCGGACGCTTTTTATCATGCCACGATGAGCCGTTTGCTCATGACCCAGGGGCCGCTGCATGCCTTTCCCTGGCTGGACCTGACCTTGTTCGGCCAACGGTTCGCGGATATCCACCTGCTTTTCCATGCCGTAGCGGGGCCATTCGTCTTGGCCTTTGGTGATCTGCAAGGCATTCGCGTCGCGAGCATCGTCTTGGCAGTTCTTCTCGCGTTCGTCATCATTCGCTGTCTTCGCGCCCTCGGCCTCTCCCGCGCACGCACGTGGACCATCCTGCTTTTTTTGACCCAGCCCTTCGCGGCACGCATCGGCCTTGGCAAGGCGACGCCTCTCGCCCTCATCTGGTTCGTCCTGGGCATCACCCTGTTCTGGCTGGAGCGTGATGCTTTGCTCGCGCTCTGCGCCTTCGCCTTTGCCCTGACACATAATGCCTGGGCTTTCCTCTTGGGCGCCGTCTTCGTCCTCGCCTTTGGGAAGCTGATGTATGCGCATGTCGTCCGCGAGGAGCCGTGGCGCGTGGCCCTGCGGGGCTGCGGGTGGCGCAGTGCCATCGCCTGTCTCCTCGGGGGTCTCGCCGGTTTGGCCGTGCATCCGAACGGGTTCAACGTCTTCCGACTCTCCTGGACGACCCTGGTCTCCATAGGCTTGGCCACGCCGATCGGGCATTTGCCCATGGGCGTGGAATGGCTGCCCCTGCCTCTCTCCTCGTTCATGGTCTGGTTCGGCGGTTGGACCTGTCTCATCGGTCTCGGTCTCGCAGGCCTGCTCTTTTCGCCACGGAAGGACATCGGCCATGTCGAGGGGCGCTTGCTCACGTCCCTGGGCTGGCTCATGGCCGTGCTCACGGGCATGACGCTCAAGAGCACGCGCGTGGTCGAATATCTCGCGCCGGTCATGGTCTTGTTCTGCGCGGCGCTGTGGCAATGCGTGGACGTGCGCGGTTTCCTCAAGCAAAGACGTTTGGCCATCGCGCTCGCGCTCCTCATCCTCGCCGTCTTCGTCCGCTCCGGGTTCAGCGCATACAAGATGTTCCATGAGGCCGTCCTGGCGGACGATATCTATGCCACGACGACGGCCGCAATCGCCGCGCGCGCCAAGCCGGGGGACCGGGTGATGAACGCCCGCTGGGACGACTTCCCCATGCTGTTCCATGCCGACCGTGACGTCCGCTATGTCTCCGGCCTGGACCCGGTCCTCCTCCATGTCGCCTCGAGCACCCTTTCCACGGCCTATAATGACCTGACATTCGCGTCCGCGACGCCGACCAAGGAGCAGGCGTGGGGCGTCATCCATGACCGTCTCGGCGCCCGTTTCGTTTTCCTCGCAGCCCGCGGCCAGCAGCGGCTTCGGGCTACGGTCGAGAGCGATCCGCGCTACACCCTCATCGCCAGTTCGACCGATAGCTGGGCGTATGAGATAGGACAATAAAAATGGCTAAAATAAGCCATTTTTATTTGGCTCAACCAAGCCTAAAAAGTGTCCATCTATGCCTTGACAAAAAGGCCATTTTCAGGTATATTGGTATGTTCTTTGGAGGAGTGCGCACGGTGCGCCTCAGTCCCAAAGTTCGATCACCTGGTTGCTTCGACAACCCAACAGATAACGCTCAACAAGGAGAAAACCCGTGAGCAACGACAACGAGCGTGATGATGACGATCGTTCCGAAGAGCAGGACCGGGGCCGGAACCGTGGACGCGGTAATGACCGCGACCGCGGCAACAAAGAGGGAGACCTCGCTTCCAACCCGTCCCTGTTCTGGAGGACCATCAAGAACTACGTCTCCGTCTTCGCCAATGACCTTGGCCAAGCCGGCGTCGCCTCCAGCCTCGGCGGACAGCTCGTCGAGAAGTTGGAGAGCATCCTCGGCGAAGAGGCCATCAAGGCCGGTCTGCCCATGGCAGCCGCCGTCGTCCAGAACCCCCTGGTGGTGAAGCAATTCGTCCGCCAGATGGGATGGCCCGAAGAGGTCAATGTCCTCATCGACGAGGCCATCGACGATTGGTTCGAAGGCGTCCGCATGGGCGTCCAGAACCGAGGGAAGTTCTCCCAACAAGACCTCAACCAGCATTTCGCGAAGGCGCGGGGCAATTTGCTCAAGCGCCTGAACGACGAGGCGACCTTCGAAAGGTCGCTCGGCATGGTGGGGGAGGAGGCGACGAAGAAGATCGACAACTTCTTCTTCGCGCTTCCGGCAGGGCATCAGGCGCGCTTCAACGCGCTCAAGCCCAAGCTCAAGACGCCCGCCGACCTCCGGCTGTTCCTGCAGCGCGTGGAAACGCTGATGCAGGCCCATCCGGGCGACGCGCCATCGGCCATCCTCGAAAAGCTCGAGCCGGCCTATGGCATCGGCGCCAAGAAAGCCGACACGGAACCCAGCTTCGCCAGCATCCTGGGCCGCCTCAAGAAAGGCGTTTCCAAGATCCTCGGCAAGGCGGACAAGGTCGTGACGGAGGCCATCGAGCATCCGGAACAGGCCTTAAACACCATCGCTGCGGACATCCGCTCCAACACGGAGCGCGGTGCCGCGAAACGCGCTGCCCGCAAGCAGCGCATCACCGAGCTTAAAGGCATGCGCTAAGCGCATCAAGAAAGAGGTCTCACGATGTCATTCGTCATTCTCGGCATCATCGTCCTGCTCATCATGGTCGCGCTCGGGCTCGGCAAGAGCCTCGGCGCCCAAAGCCTCGTCAACGAGGTGGAGGATTCCGTCGGCACCCACCTGACCGATCTCAAGGACAGGCTGGAAGAGTGGTGGCTCACAAGCGCCATCCCTCGGCTGAAGCGCCTCGTCCTGGGCCTCGCGATCTCCTGCGTCCTCGCAGCGGCCGCGACCCTCGTCCTCGCCCTCGCGGGCAAGGTCGAGTGGGGCCTGTGCTATACCGTCGGCGGCATCGCCTCCGTCGGGACGGCCTGGCTCGTCTTCCACTGGTATCGGAAGCGCGGCGAGTTCTCCGCGGCCGATGCGCTCAACGCGTCCATCCTGACCGTCGCGGCCATCGGCATCGGCATCTACCTCTACGGGCAGATGACATCCGACTCCATCACGAGCCTCATCGGCTACCTGGTGGTCGTCGCCGCGTCTGAGGTCGTCTGCGCCCTCGTGGTCACGGCCGCATGGCTCATGGCCAGGGTCGTCCAGGTCTCCGAAGGCTCGGCGAACGTCGGGCTGCAGTTCGTCCGCGAGGTCCTGTTCAGCGGCAATGTCGCTCTGCAGAAGATCGTGGACATGAACTTCGCGAACGAGGAAGAGTTCGTTCCCAACGCGCAAGCGTGGAACGCGCGCCTTCGGCTCCATCGCGATTCCATCGGCCTCATCGGCATCCTCTTGCCGTCGCCTTTGACCAGCCCCCTGGTCATCGTCGCCGGCCTCGCCTACAGCGTCTGCGTGCGGACGTACATGGGCGCCGCCTCGTACGAGGAAGCGGACAAGTATCGCAAGGGTGCGGCGAAGAACTACGTTCTCGCCGTCACCGTGCTGCTTGCGATGATCGCCGTGCGGTATCTCCCCGACGTGCTCGGCCTCGTCCCCAATGATCCCTCATTGCAGGGCATCAAAGGGATCTGCGAGAGCCTCAAGCACGTGTTCGCGCATCCGACGGCGTATCTCGCGATCGCCGCGGTGCTCATCGCGCTCCGACTGCCCAAGCCGGAACCGGTGGACCCCAAGAACCCCAAGGGCACGAGCGCGTTCGGCGTGGCGATGTATATCGCCGTGCCGGTCCTGTTCATCGCCTACTGGGTGATGTGGGGCAAGGTCGTGTTCTACGTCCTGCCCGTCGCCCTGTTCGCCCTGTGGCTCGTGTCGCGTTCCTCCATCCGGGGAGCGCTCATGTGCCTGGGCGCGGGGTATCTCCTGGTCCTGATCTTCGCCTCCCTCCTCCGCACGGGTCACATCGCGAAGGAAGGGGCGGATTACACGGACATCTCGCAGCGGATCGAGCATGGGAACCTCTTGGTCCCCGTGTCCGCCTCCGCCGCGCCCTCCGCACCCGTCCCTCCGCCTTCCGCGTCCGCCGCTCCCACGGTGACCGCGACGGCGAAGACGGCCTCTCCGACCGCGCTGGCAAAGGCCCACACGCCTACGCCTGCCGCCGAGGAGGATGACGAGGACGACTCGCCGTCAGCCGCACCCAGCCCCGCATGGGCCGTGCTCTGCCGGCAGAACCCCAACCTCGCCTCGTGCAAGCACTGATACGGGTAGGGGACGGTCGCGTGACCGTCCCCGCCCCCTTCCCCAAGGAGTTCCAGATGAAGTCTCTCATCGTGCTCGTCGCGTTCCTTTCCGTGAGCGGCATCGGCTGTTTCCACGGTTCCGACTTCCGTTCGGCAGACCCGTATGGCAGTACGGAGGACTCGTCCTCGGCCAACCCGTTCCACAATGGGTCGACCACCGAGACGCGTCGCATCACGCTCATGGAGAGCTGTCTCAATCGCCTCGGCCACACGGCCGACGCGCAAGAGGAGTGCTCCAAGAGCGTCAGTCGCGGCATGCCCGGGGCCTACGTGGTCACCCGCGCCCCCGACGGCTCGCTCGTCACCGTTCCTTCCCGCTAATGCGCGAAAGCGCCCTTCCTTGCCTCTAGGTCGTACCCACGATCTAGAGGCTCTTTTTTATAGAGAAAATCGCTACGTTGAGCCAAACTATTTTGGCTAAGTAGAGCCTAGAAAGTGTCCATGCCAGGCTTGACAAAACCATCATTATATGGTATCTTGGTTTGTTATCGATGAAGTAGGTTGTGCAGGCTGAAGAGGTGGGAATGGTTCCCGCACATCGCTAACGGCTTCGACAATCTACGCAAGGAGAAATAGACCATGAACAAGCTCATGATCGCCCTCGTCTCGCTGCTCTCGCTCGCCGGCTGCGCCAGCTCCTATACGGAGACGGTGCGAACGCCGACGGGCACCCAGTCGGTCCAGACCGTCTCGAACGGTTTCTCGCGCGACACCGTGGTCCACAAGGACACGGAGCGCGCCTACTGGGAGCGCTGCATGGCCAATCGGGCCCCGCAGAACGGTTCGGCCAATGCCGACCGTGAATGCGCCGCCGAAGGGACCTATGGTCCCATGGGCGGATACGGGCTCGGCTACGGATACGGCGGTATGGCCCCCGGCATGGGCTACGAAACCCCGGGCAGCGGTGCCGTCTACGGGATGGGCGCGACCGGCACGACCGTCATCACGACCGGCACGCAGGCAGGGTCGGCGCCCAATGGCACCGACAATGCCCAGAACACCATCCTCGACGATCACGAGCAGAGGCTCAAGAAGATCGAGAAGAAGAAGCCCGCCGCCAAGAAGTGAGCGGGCCTCGGAACACGAAACTCTTGTTGATACGGAGGAAACAGATGAACAAGTTCCAGATGATCGTGATCTCTCTCGTCTCCCTCATCCTCGCCGCCGGTTGCGGCACGGGCATCGCCGATGCCAATCGCGCCAAGTCCCCCGACGGCAGGTGCGACAGGCCCGGCGCCACGATGTTCGATCGCAATGCCTGTCTCGAGGAAAAGCTCGAGGCGGCCAAGCAGCGCGACGCCGACTGGCAGGACAAGGTGAACAAGGCACGCGATGCCAAGGCCAACGGCAATCTGCCGCAGGGCCAACAGCCTCTCATGCCCGTCCCGCAAGCGCCCATGGCGCCCGCACAGATCGGCGGCTTCGCTCTTACCCCGATGGGCCCCACGGGCACCGTCGGAAAAGAGTGGGTCGTGCAGGTCACGAACCCGGAGTCCTCACCGATCCTGGTCGCGGCCGGCCTCATGCCTCTCGACACGGACAGCTTGACCCTCATCAAGGTCCAGCGCGAGAACGGCAGGGTGGAAGACCGTTGGGTCATCCCCGCCGGCTTCACGGTCTCGCTCGTTCCGTTCATCCCTGTCCGGGCAGGCACCAACCTTGCTCGTCAGCCGGGAACGCGACAGTACGTGTTCGAGCAGTACAGCACGATGGGCTATGGCCAGCCTGCCATGTTCGGCAGGAAGACCCAGCCCATCACGCTCACCTTCCCCAAGTACGACGGGTCGATGAAATGCCCTGGCGTCAACCAGTGCGTCATCCTCAACTCGTTGGCCTTCTGACCTTGCGTCCCGTACCTTCCTTATCTCAAACGACCCCGTTGCGCCCACTCGCGCTTCGGGGTCTCGTTTTATATAAGAGAATACCTCTCGTGAGAGAGGTATTTCCTGATGCGGCGTCATCGCCAAGCATGGGTACGACGACACGTGCATCGATTGTCCGTGAGTCACCGGGAACGGTGATCGGAACGTCCGCCGTCGGCAAACGTGACCGCTCATCGGACGGTGCGCGCATTCCTCGTCGCGCGCATCGTCAGACGAACGGAGAGGAACGGCGTCACATGTGTGTCATGCACATTTCTTCTCATGCACGCGGAGGTGCGTCAAGGAGAAGTGGTGGATAACTTGTCCTCTTCCTCGCCCAATTCCTTCATGAAGTCGGGCACGGGCCACAGCCCGGACTCGCGAAGGGTCTTGTCTGCCAGGTCCTCGGCCTCGTCCACGCCCATGCCGATCTCGAGGATGAGATGGTTGATGATGGACGCGCGGCATTCGTCCTTGGGCTTGGCCGTGCCCGCCTCGTTGAAGCACAGATGGCGCAATGTCTGGGGATCTTCCATATGCGGGCAGCGTGCCGCATGCGGGGAAGGGAAGCAAGCATGGGGTATGCGTTTTTCCATGCTATCCTTACGTCATGTCATCCACGAACCCGTTCCTCACGGCTCCGGCGACCGGCCCTACCGCCCGCAAGGACGATCGCGCGCGCAAGCTCGCCGTCTTGGAAGCGCGTCTTATGGCCGCATCTTCGAGCCTGCGTAATCTGCGCACCTCCGTCCGTACCCCGTATGAAGCGAAGTCCTGAACTGAAGCGGGAACTCGCGTCCAATATCGATGCCGAGCGGTTGGAGAAGAAATTGTCCGAGGAGATCCGCTATGCGCAGTACGATGCAGACCCGAAAGCGCGCCGCGAACAAGTGAGGGACCAATATGGTGCCGAAGAGGAGAGGATCCACGCCCTGCACCAGGACCTCGCCGCCCTGCAAGCGGATGCCGAGGACCTGGATGATGAAGCATTCGATGCCGAGTTCGCGCGCATCGAGTCCGAGATCGCGTCCGTGGAGCAGCGGATAAGCCGGCACTCCGATGAGGTCCACAAATGGGCCGATATCGTGGACATGGAACAGATACGCGGCTATGAGGACTTCATGGAAAAGTGGCCCTTGTACTGGATGCCGCGCAAGAAGGATATCGGCCGCATCCTGTCCGTGGCCGTGCACTTGCATGAGGCGCGCGTCGCCGCGGGCGAAAAAGGCCCTGAGGACCCTATACGGATCATCGATGTCGGCGGCGCGAACGCCGCGCTCGCGCAGCTCTGCCTTGCTCTGGCGAAAGAGAACGGGCTGCGCGTGGAATACACGATCGTGGACCCGGAAACGACGACCGTGGAGAAGGCGAGACAGACCTTCGCCGACATGCCGGGGCTCGAGATCATCGAAGGGACGGCAGCCGATGCGGGCGCTTTGGCGCATGAGGCCGATCCCGAGACATGGCGCAAGCTCGAGGCTCGCCGGACCCGCCTCCAGGAAGGGCAACATCGCGTGAAAGACGCTCGTGCGCTCAAGGACATCCTGAAGAAACGCGACGAGATGGATTTCCTTGATGAGGAGGATATGCGGCGCTATGCGGATATCCTGCGCAAGGACTTCGACATCGATCTCCCCGCGGCCGCGTTCCAGGACCAGGAGTCCTTCATGGAGCATATCGATGGCGTGTGGGACCCGCAGGAAGGCGAACCGAAGGGTCTAGGCCCTGCGACGTTCGAACGCGCGCAAAGGCAGACGAAGGAAGAGACCACGGAGATCGAACGGGCCCTTCGCGAAAAGACGCCTACGCATGATCTCCTCATCAATTCCTGGATGCCTCCCGGCATCGATTTCACCCAAGACCTGCGTGCCGTGAACGCGGCAGGCATCGTCTACGTGGCAGAGACCTGGGGCGCGACAGGCATACAAGAGCATGCGCGCTGGCCTGGAAAACCCGCAAACGTGGGGGAGGAGGACAGCTATGGCACGGGGGAGCTCTATGACATGAGCCATGGATGGATAGGGCATTCATTGCCCCAGCTTCGCAGCCGTGCTTTTTTGGAAGAGGACCGCAACAGGCAGACTTTCCCTTTCGCGAACACCTTCCTCGTCCAATCACATAGACGGTATCGCGAAGGGTCAGGCGCCGACCTTTCGTTCTCCCAGCAGATACTGGACGTCCAGGGGGAATATCCATGGGAAAAGGACCTGACGGAAAAAACAGGGGAGGGCTCCGATATCACGCCTCTTCGCAACGGCGTCGATTGGCATACGGACATCTCGCGCTTGCAAGAGCGCACGGTGGCGAGGAACCGTCGGGCCAAGGGCCTTCGAGAGGATGACTATTGAGCGCGTCTTGCGGCTTTTACAAACACATGGAAAGCTCTGGGCCGGCCTTTGAAGGAGGATGAGATGGAAGAGGAGTTCATCGCCTTGGTGAAAAGCACGAAGGGGAACAAGCCCCTTGAGGGAGCATGGCAACCGATCGTCTTGGACATCGTCCGCGCGGCGGGATTCGACGCCAGGGACGCGGCGATCGAGCCACGGAAGGGCAGATATTATGACCAAGACGGCCCGACGGGCGATACCTATGCGCTCAATGGGTCTTCCGGCATCGCCGTCCTCGAGAATGATGGCGCCACCGTGTGGCTGAACACGGTCTGGTGCAAGGTCATGTACGGCGACGTACCGAAGCTCGCGCAAGAGCTCAAGGCCCTCATCGAGAATGCCCGTCCGCTCGCTCCCATCGTGGTCAGCGAATACGGCGAAGAGATCGGCGAATATCCGCCCTCTGACGTCATGGGAAAGCACGCGCGCGATGCGGACGCGATTTCCACCTGCATCCATCGCATCTGTCGCAGCTGGGTGGACTGCAAAAGCATCTCGCGCACGCACAGCGCCCTCGTCTGCCGCGAATGCAAGATGCGCATCGTCTTTCCGCGCGAGATCAAGACCTATGGCGATCTCCGCGCACACTTCACACATTTCCAGCCGACCTGATGGTCGGTCTTTTGTTATCTAGTCCTTCCAGCCCATGAGGGCCATGTAAGAGGCGAGGTCCTTGTCGTCCAACGAAAGCGGCGGGAGATACGGGCCGACCTCCTCGCGCGTCCACCAATCGCCGGTCTTGGCGCGTTCTGACGGCGTGGTGAAGTGATATTCATACCGCGTGGCGCGGATGAAATGAGGCGGTTTGGGGAACGGGGAGCTGCGCAGCAGGTCAAGCGTCGCGGCATCGCCTTTGAGGAGCTTGGAGACCAAGTGCACGATCCAGGGATGCTCGCCAGGACCGTTCGAAAAGCCCGCGAACCACATCAGCCAATCCAAACGCAGATGATATGGCGCGATCTGCGGCGGCAGGCGGTCCAGTTCGCCGGGTTTGCCTTTGAAGCCATACGCTTTCCACGTCGTCTTGTCCGTGACCGTATCGTCCATGGTCCCTTCGAGCTCTATCTCATATCTCGGTCGCGTGATGCTGCCGAAGGCGCCGTAGGAGCCCATGAGATGGAAGGCATCATAGCTCGTGTTCATGACCTGGTTGCGCGAGAACATGTTGCGTATGGGCTGCAGGCTCAAGACGGCCATGACGATGCCGAGCAGGATGACGGCATATTGATGGAAGGCGGGGAGCGCGGCGACATGCGCGACGTGCATGGGCAATATCCTGGTCCAGATGCCGTCATCGATGAGCGAGAACGAGAGGACCAAGGTCATGAAATTGAGCCAGGCGAAATTGCCGCTCACGAAAAGGAAGAGATGGAACAGGATGGTCAAGATGGCGCCGGGCCGGTTCCAGGGACGGGGGAGGATATACGCGAAAGGCACGATGAGCTCGACAAGATGGTTGTAGAGCACGCCGCCTTTGAGCATCCAGCGGGGCAGCCAATGGAAATACCAGGAGAGCGGGTTGGGCATCGGTTGCGTCTCGAAGTGATAGAACAGGCAGGTGAGGTCCTTCCAACAGGTGTCGCCGCGTAATTTGATGAGCCCGGCACCGAACATGATGCGGAAAAGCAGCCAGCGATACAGCCACAGGACGATGACGGGCATGCCGGTCGAGGCTCCGCCCATGAAGATGGCCAAGAAACCCGCCTCGAGCAAAATGGATTCCCAGCCGAAGGAGTAAAATGTCTGGCCCACGTTCACGAAGGAGAGATAGAGGACCCAGAGCAAGGCCCAGGCGCAGGCCGACGCGATGGAGCCAAAGCGTTCCGTGACGCCGAAGAGCGCAAGGAGGGAGACGCCGACGCCAAGCCACGCGCAGATGGTGAAGGCGATGTCTTTCGGGATGAAAAAGAACAAGCTCGGCGAATCATTGAAGCTGACATTCTTCACGAAGTTCTGTATAGGCAGCAGGCCATGTTCACCGAGAAGCGCCTTGAACTGGAACGCGGCGGCCAAGAAGGCCATCAGATAGACCAGGGCAATGCTGCGCTGCAGGACGATCTTGGTCAGGTCATAGCCTGGCGCGCTGCCGAGGAGGGTTTCCAACATATGGTAGTTTCATATTATATTGCCTGCATGCCCCAAGAGACAAAGGTGAAGCCGATATTGGTCTGGGACGGCGACTGCGGTTTTTGCCGCCGCTGGATAGGGAAGTGGCAAAAGATCACGGGAGATCGGGTGGTCTATGAGCCGTATCAGACAGCTTCTGCAAGGTATCCGCATGTGCCGCTCAACGCGTTCCAGCGGTCCGTCCAGCTCATCCTCCCCAATGGCGAACGGCATGCGGGGGCTTTGGCCGTGTTCATGACCTTGGCCATGGTCCCGGGCCATGGCGGCGCCCTCTGGGCCTATAGGCATGTGCCCGGGTTCGCGCCTCTCGCCGAGTTTTGGTATCGGCTGGTGTCGCATCACCGCGGTTTTTTCTCGAAATTCAGCTAAGTTCTTGGGGAGGCCTGCGCCAAAAGCCCTACCGCATCGTATATACCGTATGAACAACAAGCTCATCCCTGTCATCGCCGGTCTCGCGGTCGTCGGCTTGGCGGCCTATGTCGTGCATGCCAAACCGCAGGCCCCGGCTCCAGTTCCAGCCGTCTCACAGCCGCGTACCCCGAGCGCCGTGCAGGACGTCCCGAGCGCTCCGCAAGATGCCCCGAGCGCGGACAAGACCTATACGATGGCCGATGTCGCCCAGCATAAGGACCGTTCGAGCTGCTGGACCACCATCAATGGCGGCGTCTATGACGTGACCTCGTGGATCTCCATGCATCCGGGTGGGGAGCAGGCCATCTTGGGTCTGTGCGGCAACGATGGGAGCGATGCCTTCAATGGCCAGCATGGCGGGCAGCGCCGTCCGGAGGCCGAACTTGCTACGTTCAAGATCGGGACCTTGGTAAAATAGCCCCATGCGCGTCGTCGTCGCCTCAAAGAACCCGGTAAAGCTCGCATCCGCCACGGAAGGGTTTGCGCGGATGTTCCCCGGTGAGACCTTCGAGGTCGTGGGCGTCTCCGTGCCTTCGGGCGTGTCCGATCAGCCGATGAGCGATGCCGAGACCTTGGCAGGCGCCATGAACCGGGCCGAGAACGCATCGAAAGCGGAGCCGGATGCAGACTTTTGGGTCGGTCATGAGGGCGGTTGCCATGATAACGAGCACGGACTGCAGGCCTTTGCCTGGATCGTGGTCCGTTCGCGGGATGGAAAGGTCGGTAAGGGCAAGACCGGGACGTTTTTTCTGCCCCCACCCGTCACCGACCTGGTCCGCCAAGGCGTGGAGCTTGGCAAGGCGGACGATATCGTCTTTCGTAGGACCAATTCCAAACAGGAGAGCGGGGCCTGCGGTCTGCTCACGGGCGATGCCATCACGCGGACCACGTTCTATGTCGGCGCGGTGATATTGGCCCTGATCCCGTTCAAGAACCGGGAGTTGTTCGAGTGATCTTGTAAAAGAAACATCCCCTGAACGGGGATGTTTCTTTATGGCGGAGAGGGTGGGATTCGAACCCACGTTAACCTTGCGGCTAAACCAGATTTCGAGTCTGGCGCATTCGACCACTCTGCCACCTCTCCTTGCTCGCGTATGTCGCCTTGCCTGCTCGGCCTTGCCACCTTGCGTTTCGCCTCCACCTACGGTGTTGGCTCACGCCCCGGTGGCGGCCTGCGCTTCGTTTTTGCCTGCTGGCAAAAACGAGTCAGTGCCTACGCTCTTTGGCTGACGCTTTTGGAGGTAAAACCTCGCAAAAACAGTGTGGTTCGTGCCGCCAGAGAGTACCGGGTCCTGCGCGGGGCGTCAACGTATGGACGGGGTCGGAACCTTGTCCGATGGATTGACCGAGCGCCCTTTCCATGCCATAAACAAGGGGCACTTTCGATATGGAGGTTTCGATGAGAACTCGTCATTGCGCATTCCTCGTGAGCCTGGCCCTGGCCGCCCTGATCGGCGGCTGCGGCTCGACCAAGACGGCGCAGGTGCCGCCTTCCCCGCCATCCCTGCCCGAGCCGCCCCCGCCGCCTCCCGCGCCGGCCTTCCCGACGCTCGATCAGCCGCTGTTCGTGGATGCGTGCTACTTCATCATCCCGAACGGCAAGGACCGACGCATCACGCAGATCGTCGGGCTCGACGAGCAAGGGAATCTCGTCGCGAGAAGCGGTGAGATGTTCGCCGAGAGCATGGCGGATCTCATGAAAAAGCTCGCCCCCGCGCTCAAGACGCAGGAGGTGGACCCGAACGTCGCCCAGCTCGTGTGCTTCCCGACAAAGCCCGAAGCGCATGGGTCAAAGCACAAGGCGTCGCCGAAAACGCCGCCCGCGTCGCTCGACAAGGACCTGTGACATGCGTCACGCCCTTCTCGCATCCTTCCTCCTGCTGGCCGGATGCATACGCCAACCGCCCCCGCCGCAGGTCCCCGAGGAGATCGTCATCCCGACCATGCAGGTGACGGCATCTGCCCCGGTCGTCGAGTGCCCCACCCCTCCAAAAAGGCTGCCATTGCTCGGGGCAGGCGATGTGGTCATAGGCGATAGCTGCCTGATCTTCGTGCCGAACGGCCAAGCCCAGACCATCACCGTTATCAGGAGCCATGCCGGTGGCGTGGACATCCGGCACATAGACCTGGACGATGCCGAGGCCCTCGACATGCTGCACAAGTTCGAGGACTTCCTTCGCCTCCATGGCGCCATCTCTACCGCGCAGCTGGTCTGCTCGATCGAATGACCCTCCTGTCGTCAGGAGGTTTTTTTATTGTGCGGAAGCAACAAGGCCAGGGTCCAAAACGCGAAGGCGAGGTCGTTCTTGAAATAGGGGACGTCCACGAGGCCATGAACGAGGATGGCGATGAGCGGCAACAGGAGCCACGGTTCGCGGCGACCGAGCTTGATCCAGGTCGCGACGATGAGCGCGAAGGCCAACACGCCCAAGAGCCCGGTCTCGCTCCAGAGGTTGAGCAGGATGTCATGCGGATACTGGAAGACCTCGATGCCGGTCGTGGTCTGATATTTTTTGAACACGGTCGGATAAGCGCCGAAGCCCGCTCCGAAGAACGGACGATCTTTCAGCATGCTCATCGTGTCCTTCCACATGCGCAGGCGCACATACCCGGACCAGTCTTGGAAGGTGAGGTTTTTGACGATGGGCGCGGTCACGCGGCTTGGCGCAAGCGTGTATGCAATAGGCACGGCGATGATGATGGCGAGCCCGTATTTCCTGGTCTTTTTATTGAACAAGAGGCCGCATAAGGCGCTCACGAGGATGGCGATGGTCCCACCCACGCTATGGGCCAAGACGACGGCGAGAGAGCTCGCAAAAAATCCTCCCCACGCGTCGCGTCGCGTGAGCAGGTCCGACCTCCAGAGCAAGACGCCGAGGCAGAGCGCGGCGATGGGCGCACAGAACAATGCGACCGCGTTCGGGAACGGAAAGGGTCCGGTCGCGCGCCGCATGAGAAAGGACGTATCCCACGGATGCGGAATGCCGCGACCGGTGAGATATTGCACTACCGCCCAAAGCGCGACCGCGATGCTGCCGATGATGAGCGAGCGCGTGAGCATTTTTTTGTCTTCCGTCGTCAGCATGCCGAGCGCCAGGACGAAGTACAATATCGGTTCGAGCACGTAGGCGCGCCACAGACCAAAGGCCGCGACATGATCAGGCGCGATGAGAATGGCGAGCACGGTCGCCGCCGTCCACGCGAGGAGCGCCGGTCGCCAGGCTTCCGCTTTTTTCCACCCATCTCGCCACGGTGCGAGGCCCTGTGTCGCCGTGATGCTCACGACGACGAGACCGAACACAAGCTCGAGCACGGTGGTCGGCAAAGGGCCTATCGAAAGCCGCCACACATAGGCGGGCAACAGGGCCGGCAGCCACAGAAGCAAGGTTTTAGGCCATAAAATAGGCTTTTTCATATCAGACGCCCTCGGAAACGCCGGGCTGTTTGCGGAAGGACAAGATGTCCTTGATGGTCGCGTTCGAGATCACGCCGCTCGCGAGGATGAGGGCGGTATAGATGGCCGCGCCGGCCGCGATGGGCACGATGAGAGGAAGGCTGAGCAGGGGCTGTATGGCGAGATACATGAGCCCCGCGCTCGCAAAGACCTTGGTTAAAGGCCACAGACGTATGCGCGTCTGCGAAGCGTTCAGGGTCGTGAGCGTGCTCCCGAGCGCGACCACGGCCTCGGAGAACAGGGTCAATCCCGCCGCGGCCCACATCCCGTAATGCGGGATGAAGAGCAAATAGCCGATGAGGGTGAGGATGGCGACCACGATATACACCTTGAGCATGTTGCGTTGCTGGTTGAGCGCGACCACGGCATGGGAAGAGACCGTGCCAAGGAAAATGACCGCGGCCGCGACCACGAGGATGTTGAGGACCGGTCCTGCTGCCGCGAAATCCGGACCGGCCACGAGGACCATGATGCGTTTGGAGAGTGCCAAAGTGCCGGCCAACACGGGTGCCGCGCACAAGGCCATGACGAGGTAGGAGTTCTGCAAAAGCCCGGAAAAACGGGCCTTATCCTTGCTCGACCAGGCGTGGGCCAAGATCGGCAGGACCACGCCCATGTACATGAACGGCAAGGTCGTCAGGATGTCCAAGACGCGATAGGCCGCGCCGTACAAGCCGACCTCGGCGAAGGAACGGAACTGCGACAGGATGAGGGTGTCGGCTTTGTAATAGATGAGGTTGAAGAAAATGGAGACGCCTATGGGCCAGGAGCGCGTGAGGATGCGCTTCCACATCTCGACATCCACGTTCCAGGCGAAGCTGGCATAGCGTCGCGCAACCACGATATTGATGAAGAGGTTCAAGGCGCTGCCGACGGACACGAAGGCGACGATGGGCACGAGACCCCAGCCAAGGGTGCGCGCGAGCAAAACGCCGCCGAGCAAGACGGCGCGGCCCGCTACTTCACCGATGGCCACGACATGCATGCGCAAATGACGTTGCTGCACGCCCACCACGACCTGGTTCAAGGCCGTGGCGAAGAACGAGAGCCAAATGGCGACGAAGGCCAGCTTGAGCTCCCAGGGATAGGGGAGGAGGAAGCCGAGGCCGAGAGCGGCCGTGAGCAGGACAAGCGCGCTCAAGAAACGAAGGGTGTATGTCGCGCTGGAAAGCCGGTTCTCAAGCGCCGGATGGTCGCGATATTCGCCCAGCATCTGGGCCAAGGTCACATTGAGGCCGAGGTCGAGCAAAAGCACGAAAACCTGGAAATAGGCATTGGCCGTGGAATACAGCCCAAAACCCGTCTGTCCCAAGTACCGGGCCATGAGGCCCACGATGAGGACCCCCAGGAAGGTCGAGACGATCTTTCCCGCGAATTGGACCAGGGTATTCCACGCGATGGCGCGATTCGTGCTCATGAGGCCATGTTAAGCTAAAAACTGTTCATTGTTAAGACGCGAAATGCTACACTGCCGGCATCGTACGTAACGACATGGTGATACGTCGCTATACTGCCTTTATGAGGCGTTCGTTCATGGTCTTCGCGAGCGTTCTGGCCCTGTGGCCGGCGGGCTTGGTGCAGGCCGCGACGCCGACCTATACGGCTGCGGCGAACCAATATGACAATGTAAAGTTCGCACCCGGCGAAACGCGCAAGATCACCTTGGTCTACAAGAACACCGGCACAGCCACGTGGGAAGCAGGGAAGGGCAAGGTCGGTTTGTATTTGGTGGGGAGCTCATCCGTCCTCGGGCACAGTTCCTGGCTCAAGGACGATATGCCGGGTCTCATCGATCAGGCCAAGGTCAAACCCGGCGGCCGCGCCACCGCGACCTTTCTCATCCATGCGCCAAGCGTGCCGGGCACCTACACGGAGAAGTTCGTCCTGTCCTCCGGCCCAGGCACCTGGGTGAAGGGGTCCACGTCCAAGGTCCGTTTCGTGGTCGGTGGGACATCCAAACCCGTTGCGACCGCTCCGGCACCGGCTCCCAAACCTGCTCCGACCCCGACGCCCGCGCCAACACCGGCCCCGGCACCAAGTGCAAAAGAGCAAAACGACGCCGCCACGGCCAAGTCCCTCATTTTGGATACCGCTCAGTGGAAGGCCGAGGTGGTGGAGCGTGGCGGCCTTGAGTTCCAGATAGAGCCGGACCTTTTGGGGTCCACCCGCGTCGTGTTCAAGAACACCGGCAAGACGACATGGACCAAAGAGGGCCCGAACGCGGTGGAATTGCGCACGGCCGGGGGCGATGAGGACCAATTCCAGGACGAAAGTTGGCCGAGCCTCACCGTCGCGTCACATCTCAAAGAGGCCAAGGTGGCGCCTGGGCAAACGGGGAGCTTCCTCGTGAACTTACGCGCACCCGAAGTGCCAGGCTCATACGATGAGGCGTTCAGCCTGACGGCCGCATCCGGAACGCGCATCGTGGGCGGTGACATCGGCTGGAAGGTTCGCGTCCCCATGACGCGAGACATGATCATCAAAGGCGTGCCGGATGGCGCCTATGCGAACGCGGCCGATGCCTTGGCCGGGACCTATCGCGCGTCCTTGCTCCTCCGTTCTGAAAAAGGTCTCACCCTTCTCGGCAATGGCCGCCAATCATTGACCTTCGGGTTCAAGAACATCGGCACGGCCACCTGGAACAATCTCTCCGTGCGCTTGGCCTCGGTCGTCCCGCTCCTCACGGGCAAGCAAGGTTGGGTGCGCGATGAAAGCTGGCTCAATAGTCTCGAAGCCGTTCGCACGGCCTCGGTCACTGGTCCGGGCCAGATCGGGTTCCTGGGCTTCACGGTCAAGGCCCCCGCGCGCAAGGGCGCGTATACCGCGACCTTCCAGCTCATGGCCGACAATCAGCCCGTGTCCGACGGCGTCATCGACATTCCCATCACGGTCACGGCCGATGGCTGGATAGAGCCCGAGGACACCAAGCCCACGCCCGGGTCCGTGCCCACGGGTATCGTGACGGCGCCGAGCGTGCCGGCCTATGCCCCGCCCATCGAGGCGCAACCGTTGAACGGCGACATCAATAGCCTGCCGAACGAGCCCATCATCCGCGTCGGGCTTTTCCCGACCACGGATGATCAGATGATCGTGCGCGGCGTGCAGACGAACGTGGGCATCTATGCGAACGGCAACAAGGTCTGCGATGCGCCGCAAGGGGCCAGCGTGACCATCTCGTATGATCGCGAAAGCCGCATCTCGCATGCGTCGGGAGGCGGCTGCACGGCACAGACGACGGACGTGTTCGTCGCCCAAACACCGGACAGCTTGGCGCCTATCGAGATCACGGACTTCTCGCGCCCGGTCGCGTGGCTGCCCGGCGCGAACGACAACACCTTCCGCGGCAAGGTGGAGCTTCGGTATACGCCCAAGACCGACAAGGTCTGGATCATCAATGAACTGCCCATCGAATACTATCTGAAAGGCCTGGCCGAGACCTCGGACGTGAGCCCGCAGGAGTTCCAACGCACCTTGCTCACGGCCGCGCGCACGTATGCGCTATACCACGTCTATCGCGGCACCAAGCATGCGGACGAGAACTATACGGTAGATGCGAAATACGATCAGGTCTATCGCGGATATGGTTCGGAAGCGCGCAGTCCCAATATCGTCGCGGGCGTCGAGGCCACGCGCGGGCAGATCGTGACGTATAACGGTCAACTGGCCATCACGCCGTATTTCTCGCGCTCCGACGGCCGCACGCGCAGCTGGGGCGAGGTGTGGTATGGCGGCAGCCAATATCCGTGGCTGGTCGGCGTGCCCGTGCCCGAGGATGCGGGCAAGACGCTGTGGGGCCATGGCGTGGGCCTTTCCGCGACCGGCGCGCTCACCATGGCCGCCCGCGAAGGCAAGACCTACGATCAGATACTCAAATATTTCTACACGGGGATCGAGATCCGGAGGGCGTATAAATAAAGACTACTTCTCAACCGCCTTCTGTTCCGATATCTCCTCGACCGCGGCGGCGAGGTTCTCTTTGCGGTCGGCCTCGGCGAGCTCGAGGATCTCTTTGGCGAGCCTGTTGGGATGCGGGATGTTCTCGAAGTGGAAACGCTCGACCTCGCCGGCGGTCTGGATGAAGACCTCGCCATAGTCGAACATGGATTGCCATATGCCTTTGACCTGGGCCGTCACGTCCTGGATGCGGTACAGGCGCAGCTCCGACACCGTGCGGCTGAAGATGCCCGTCTGGTCGATGTCGATGATGCGCTTTTCGGTCACGATGAAGACGTCCAGCCAGTAGTCCATGAACATCACGAAGGCGAATATCCAGCCAAAGAGGAAGAACGCGCTCCCTCCAAGGACGAACAGGGCCTTATTGGCGCCGACGGCAAGCAAGGCGGGCTGGGTGGCCTGCAGCCACAGATACGACGCGACCGGGATGCCGACGATCAAGATCAAGACCACCAAGACCGGGATGAGTGTGAAGACATGCCGGCGATGTATGGCCGCGTTCTGCTCATGCAGGTCCGCGCCGGGGAGATGGTGGAGGTCGATCATGGCAGTGGGTTGTCGAGCAGGCTCTCGCGCGTGATGCCCGCGAGCGGGTCTATGGTCGCCTTCCAATCGAAGGTCGTGAGATAGGCGGAGGTGGCGAGCGTCACGGTGAGGCCCACGGCCATGAAGATGAAGGTCACGCCCGTGGTGGAGGCGCCCGCGATGCCGAAGCGCAGCATCTGTATGGCCGAAAGCAAGGCCACCAAGCCCAGGATGGCGAGGAGCGCCGCCCAGGCGATGAGGAAATAGACGATGGGGAGAGGCATGTTATTTACCAAGATGCGCGTAGGCGAGCGGAGTGGCCATGCGGCCGCGTGGCGTGCGATCGAGCAATCCCTCTTGGAGCAGGAAGGGCTCGATGACGTCCTCGAGGGTCGCCATGTCCTCATTGGTCGCCGCGGCGAGGGTGGTGAGACCCACCGGACCGCCATTGAACTTGTCGATGAGGGTCCGCAGGATGCGGCGGTCCGTCTCGTCCAGGCCCTTGGGGTCTATCTCGAGGCCGTCGAGGGCCCGGGTGACCGTGGACGCATCAAGGATACCATTGCCTTTGACCTGGGCGAAGTCGCGTACCCGTTTGAGCAGGCGGTTCGCGATGCGCGGCGTGCGCCGCGAACGCGTCGCGATAAGGTCTGCCTCGGTACGGGCCACGGGCATGCCCAGGATGTCCGCCGTGCGCGACACGATGGCACCCATCTCCTCCAACCCGTAGAAATCGAGGTGAAAGATGGAACCAAAACGGTCGCGCAGCGGGTTGGAGAGCAAGCTGACCCGCGTGGTCGCGCCGACCAAGGTGAATTTTTTGAGATCGAGCCGCAAAGTGCGCGCCGTGGGTCCCTTTCCGATGACGATGTCGAGGGCATAATCCTCCATGGCGGGGTACAGCACCTCTTCAATGGCCCGGTTCATGCGATGTATCTCATCCACGAACAAGATGTCGCCTTCTTCCAAATTGGACAGGATGGCGGCCAGGTCGCCGACGCGTTCGAGGGCCGGGCCGCTCGTGATCTTGATGTTGGCGCCCATCTCCTTGGCGATGACATGGGCGAGTGTGGTCTTGCCTAGGCCGGGAGGGCCATAGAGCAACACATGTTCGCATGGTTCGCCGCGGCCTTTGGCGGCTTCGAGGAAGATGGAGAGGTTCTCTTTGATCTTGGGCTGGCCGATGAACTCGTTCAGGGTCTTGGGACGCAAGGACAGGTCAAAACCGGCCTCGACAGCCTGTTCCTCGGGGGCTACGACGCGGGCTTCGTCGTCCATATACGAGCCAGGGTAGTCGAGGCGGTCAGGGGTTACAAGACCAAGAAAATAACGGCGGCACAGGTCATGACGAGGAACGTGAACACGCCGATGGCATTGGAGAGCCAGCCGTTCTTCCACTTGCCCATGATGACCTCGTTGTTCGCGATGACCAGGATGATGCCGAGCAGGAACGGCATGACCAGGCCATTGATGACCGCCGTCCAATACAGGACCTGGATGGAGTTGAGACCGAGGAAATTGATGAGCAGGCCGAGCAGGGTCGAGAGGGTGATGGCGCCATAGAACCCATGGGCCTCATGCAGCTTTTTGTAGAGCCCATTGTGTATGCCGAGCGCGTCCGAAAAAGCATACGAGGCCGAGGCGGAGAGCACGGGGATGGCGAGCAGGCCCGTGCCGATGACGCCGACGGCATAGAGCAAATAGGCCAGGTCGCCGGCGATGGGGCGCAGGGTATTGGCCGCATCGGCCGCCGAATCGATGCCATCCAGCCCATGGGCGAAGAACACCGCCGCCGCGGTCGCGATGATGCAGAAGGTGATGAACTGCGAGAGCCCCATGCCCCAGCGAATGTCTTTGCGCATGGCGGCCATCTCCTTGGGCGTCGCGCCTTGTCGCGCCTCGAGCGTCTTGCGTCCGCGGGCGATCTCCTCCTCGACCTGCTCGGCCGCCTGCCAGATGAACAGATAGGGCGAGATGGTGGTGCCGAACACGGCGACCAGGCCCATCATGAACTCTTTATCTATGTGTATGGCCGGCAGGACGGCATGCGAGAGCGCCGCACCCCAGTTCGTGGTCACGAGGAAGGCCGTCACCACGTACCCGAACAGGCTCAAGGCGAACCATTTCAGGACATTGGCGTAGGTCTTATAGGTGATGAAGATCTCGAGGACGAGGATGAGCACGGTGAAACCGATGACCAGGACGGGGAAGGGGATGACGGGGATGAGCAGGCGCGTCGCCTCGGCCATGGCGCCCATGTCGGCCCCGATGTTGAGGGTATTGGCGGCGAAGAGCAGGATGACGAAGCCCCACATCACGGGCTTGGCATAGTGCTTGCGCAAAGCCGCGACGATGCCTTCGCCGGTGACGAGCCCGATGCGTCCGACGATCTCCTGCGTCGCGGCGAGAAGGGGCAGGCACCACAAGGCCGTCCACAATTGCGCGAGACCGAACTTCGCGCCGACCTGGGTATAGGTGACGATGCCGGAAGGATCATTGTCGGACGCGCCGGTGATGAAGCCGGGTCCGATGCGGTCCAGGAGTCCGTGCTTTCGCATGTCCTTCCAAGTGTAGCACGTGACGCGCGGAAGTTTTGCGCGCCTTTCGCATTTGGGTTAGCCTGTGCTCGCATGAACGCGCCCTCACGCAAGCTCGGCAACGTCCACCTGACGCATCGCGCACAGGTGCTCAAGGCCATCTCGGACAAGCACTATGACCTCAACTCGCGCATCGATCATTCCAAAGCGCTGGCGCGCCGTTTCCGAGACACCCTCAACGAATACGCGGCGCATATGCCCGAGGACACGGGGTCGCGCCTCGATTGGTTGCAGCAGCAGCTGAACGCCAAAAGCATATGAAATTTCGCAAGGAGCCTGTCCCGACACCATCGGCGGAAACACCGGACATCGAGGCTAAGATGCTCCGCTTGGAAGCGCGTCAGATGTTGGAGAGGCAGGAAGAGAACTTTGCCGAACATGTCTATAATCTGTATAAGTTCAAAGACCTTTTCAAAGGCCTCGAGGGGAAGTGGGAGTATCAAGAGATGCTGGAGACCTTATCGGTGCGCGCGGCCTTGGCCGCCGACCTGAAGAACGAGGCGGAACGGCTCGTGCGCGAGGACGAGGAGATGCTGAAGGACGTGGGGGAGCGATAGAGGCCCGTGGCGGAACGGTATACGCAGGGGACTTAAAATCCCCGGCCGCAAGGCATGTGGGTTCGAATCCCACCGGGCCTACCATGAAAAGCCGCCTCATTGCGAGGCGGCTTTTTGTATGGGACAGTCGGGCCGGCACATTCCCAAAGGAGCTCCCCATGAAGCCCAAGGTCCGCGGCCTCTTGCATGACCATATCGACGGCAGCGCCGTCGTGGCGACCGTCATCTCCAAGCTCTACCAGATGGCGAAGAGGGATTTTCCCTTCCCGTCCGTCGAGGCATGGCTCGCGTATTACCAGAACCCGCAAACCGACCTTGTGAAGAAGTTCGACACGGTGACCTCGGTGCTGCAAAGCGTCGAAGCGCTCGACCTCATGGGCTACTTGTACGGCCTGCGGCGGGCCATCGAAGGGTATGCGTATGTCGAGGCCAAGTTCGCGCCGCAATATCATCAGCGCGGCGGGCTCTCGATCGCGCAGGCGAGCACGGCCATGATCGGCGGCTTGCGCGCCGCCGAGCGCCAGCACGGCATCCGCATCCTGCCGCAGCTCTGCATCGGCCGCGACGCGGACCCCGATGTCGGCATCCAGGTCGCCCGCGTCGCCCTCGACTATGACGGCGAGGTCGCCCTCGACCTGGCCTGCACCGAAGCGGGCAACCCGCCGGAAAAGCATCTGCCCGCCTACAAGATGACGTTCGGCAGCAAGGTGAAGCGCACCTGCCATGCCGGCGAATGGGTCGAGCCCGAGCCGCGCGAGACCTATCGACAGCGCTTGCTCGAGAACGTGCGCACGGCCGTGTACGTGCTCAAATGCGACGGCATCGGCCATGCCATCCCGCTCGCGGACGATCCCGCCCTGGTCGCGCATGTCGTGAACTACGGCATACGCGTCGAAGGGTGCCCCGCGGCCTATGTCGCCTCCGGTCTCATCAAGGACGTGCGCGAATTGCGCATCGGCCATCTCCTCGACCAAGGCGTGCGCTATACCTTGAACGAGGATGATGACCTCTTTTTGCCTCCGATGGACAAGGTCATCGAGGTCTGCGACAAGGCCTATCGCTTCACGCGGAAGCAGGCGAAGCTGCTCGAGCAGAACGTCTTCCTCGGCGCCTTCGGCTGGGACGGTCCCGCGCCGACATGACCTACGCAAAAGCCCCTTTCGGGGCCTTTTTCTTTTTTCGACAGGGAAGGAAAGCCGCCGGACCTGTTTGCACAGATTCGGCGGCTTTAAGCGAAGAAACCAGTCGAAGACCTCCGTAGGGAAAGTTGACGCATGATGTCACCAATGGGCTGCCAAGGACCCGCCTGCCCCAAAGAGCCAGCCGGATGACGTGGGAAAGGCCATGCCCGTCGCCGTTGCCGTGAAATGGTCGCCGATGTGGTAATCGGCGCCGGCCGAGGCCATGGGGGTGAAGTAGTCCATGGAATAGGACGTCTTGAGGATGTCCTGATATCCAAGGAGGCGAAGGATGGACTGGCTCTGCCGGTCCAACTTGAGGTCGATGCCGCCTTGGAAGCGGCGGACGCCGATGTCGAGCCGGGGTTCTAGCGCGCCGAGCCGGAGCTTGGCCGTCGTGCCCAGCGAGAACGAGTACCAGCGATAGGACGTTTGGACATGGTCCATGAAGAAATCCGTGGCATCGACATCGCCCAGCTGGGGAGTGCTGATGTGCGCCGCGCGGATCTCCATCGGCTTGTTCTGCGAGAGGGGCATCTCGAGATCGCTGAACAGGTCGAGCTTGAACTTGGGCGTGCGCAGCAGGCGCACGTTGATGCCCGGGTTGATCCAGGGCTCGTGGTGCTGGTGCAGGGCGCCGTCGAAGACGAGCTTGTCCTGCGGGCGGTCGAGCTGGTACTTCACGTCGGTATTGCCGACATGGAGGGAAAGGGTGAGCTCGAAGAGCGGGTGGGGACGGTAGCCGACGCCGGCGAACACGTCCGTACGCTCGAGCTTGGTCTCGTCTTGCGACCCGGCCATGTAGTTCACGCCGCTTTTGACGGTGAAGGTCGGGTCCTGTCGGGGCGTAGGGGGCGGGTCCGCGAGAGCGGGCCGCGCCGTGAGCAGTATGGCGAGGCAGCACAGCAGGACGGTCAGTCCCTTGCTCGCGTTCATGAGGTCTCCGTCTGTCGAAAGGTCTGGCAGACAGGCTAGCATGGGGCACCCCCCAAATCAAAAAACCCCCGCGTGTTGCGGGGGTTTTTCTGCTTTGTTCAGCGTTTAGTTGGTTTTCGCGATCTGGTACCCGCTCCAGGTGAAGCGGCCGTACATGTCGACCATGGTGGCCGAGAAGGTCGCGCCGGTCACGGAGACCGGGCCGGTCCAGGTGCAGGTCGTCTTGTTGCCGCAGGTGGCGACGGACGAGCCGTTCACGAGGATGTCGATGCGCTGCACGCCCGCCGGAGACTGGCCGTTGGCCGTGAGGGTCACATTGCCCTCGGCGCCGCGGCTGGTCCACAGCTGGAGGGTCGGCTGATCGCCATACCACAGGCCGGACGTGTCGACCGCGATGCGGATGCCCTTGGAGGCGCTCCAGAAGGAGTTGCCGCGCGAATCGGTGGACTTGGCCTGGATGGTGACCGTGGAGTTGCCCGCATAGTCGGACCCCTTGAGGGTGACGCTGCAGTTCTTTTCCGTGTAGCCGTCGGCATAGGTGCACGTGCGTTTGGACGCGCCGTTCACGTAGAGCTCGATCTGGCGCACGTCATTCCCCGCATAGGCGGTGGCGCCGGCGATGGCCGTGCCGTCCTGGCGGATGCTGTCCACGTTCGGGGAGACCCAGGCGACGCTCTTGGCGGCGGTGTCGCGCGAGGCCGCGAACGAGAGGGTCTTCATGCCGGTCCACACCACGTTGCCGCGCTTGTCGGTGATGCGCGAGATGATGACGCGGTCCTTGCCGGCGTTCTTGTAGCCCTCGAAGGAGAGGCCGCAAGACGCGACGTCATAGGTATTGGTGTTGCACACCGTGCCGGTCTGCCAATCGACCAAGATCTCGATCTTCACGATGCCGTCCGGGTCGGCCGCGTCGATGGTGTACATCGCGGTGTCATCCGGCATGTATTTGCCCTTGTCCGGGCCCACGGAGACGGCGGCGACGCTGTTCATCTCATTGCCGGAGGTATCGGCATGGGTGAAGGTCAGGTTGTAGTTTTGGCTCTGCACGACGGTGTTGTTCACGTCATAGGCCTTGACCCACACGCCATAGGTGCCTTCCACGTATTCGTTGCCGAAGATGATGGAATCGCAGCCCTGCAGCTCGGTCGTGTTCGTCCAGAAGTAGCAGGTCTTGCGCAGGTTGGCGTTGACGTAGATCTCGATGCGCGAGAGGCCGGTCGAGGCATAGGCCTGGGTGCGGAAAGACACGACGCCGTTGCGTGCCACGTACGGCTGGCTTTCGAACCAGCCCCAGGCGGCCATGTCGACGGACGAGCCGTTCGAGGCGGAGACGTTCGCGCCCGAGGTGACGGCGATGGCCGTCTCATTGGTCACGACGACATTCCCCGCACCGTCGGTCACCGTGCCTTGGAGGGTCACGAGGCCGGTCGAGGCATAGTCCGAGCCCTTCACGGTCACCGTGCAGAGCTGATTGCCCTGGGCGCCGTTCAGGCCGCAGTACTGGATGAGGGTGCCGTTCGCGCGGACCTCGATGGTCTTGATGCCGGAAGGGCTCCAGGCGCCGACGCGGTACGACGTGCTCTGGTCCTTGGTCATCTGGGTCAGGGTCGGTTCGGTCCAGGTCCAGGCCGAGGTCTTGAGGCCCGAGGACGCATTGGTCGTCTTGCCGGCGATCACGGTGGACTCGTTCAGGCGCACGAGCTTGGCATCGACATGCGTCGACGCGTTCTTGCGCGCGGTGACGCCGCCCAGGAGCACGGTGCCGCGGTTATTGGAGGCCGCGGTCACGAAGAGATCGCGGCTCTGCGGCAACACGGTCAAGGCATTGTCCTGGATGCGGAAGCTGTGCTTGATGGCATAGGCGCTCCAGGCCGAGCCGGTCCAGGTGAGCTTGGCGCCGGTCCATGCGGAACGGTTCAGGCCGGCCTTGTCGAAGTTGGAGATGCCGGACACGTTGGTGCCGTCATAGGCATAGCCCACGACATTCCACGGATATCCGCGGTCGGCGCCGATCACGACGGCTTGGGAGCCGTTCGAGGCGGCCGTCGAGAGCGTGCCCAGGCCCGGAAAGAGGTTGGAGACCTCGGTCGCGTTGCCGTCGGCGTAGACGTAATACTCGTTCTGCGGCACGTTCCCGTTCGACGGGATGACGATGAGCCAGCCAGAGGCCATCGGCAGGACGGCGGTCTGCGCCGTGTCATCCGTGACGTTCTGCGTGATGCGGAAGCGGAGGGCCGCTTGCGGCAGGTGGTTGGCCACGCCGTCCGCGAAGGTCGCGCGCTTCACGAAAGAGAGCAGGGACGGGCTCCACTCGAGGACATTGCCTTTGGTGGTCAGCACGAGCCAGGAGCCGTTCTTGCCGGCGATGGCCGCGATGGTCTCGCCGGGGACGAGCTGGGCATTGAGCTCGGCCGAGCGGTTGCGGAAGCCATTGTCATACGAGACCACGACCTCGTCGTTGCGACCGGGGTTCTGCAAGAGCATGGCGCTCTGGCCGTCGCCCACGATGGCGTCGACGCGATACAAACCCGCGTCCTTGGCGTCGGTCGTCAGGTCGGTCATGCGGATGCCGTCGGTCTTCCAGACGCGGCCCTTGCGGACCAGGTCCTGACCATCGGTGCCGATCCAGCCCGCATTGGTATAGGCCATGGCCCAGACCGGACGGTCGGAACGCGCGGACAAGGTCGACGAGATGTCGGACCACTGCCAGGAGGGAGCGGTGGCAGCCTCTGCAGGCAAAGCCGCCGTCAGCGTCAGATGGACGCCGAAGATCGCGCCGATGACCAAGGTCAGGGCGCCCCGGAGTGCGAAACGCAGGGGGGTGTTCATATGGCTTATTGGCTGTATGTAGCTAAATAATCTATGAGTTTAGGGTGTTCAGAGATGAACGAACCATTACACCACAAAAATGGCCTTTTGTCAATCGTTCGGCCTTCCGTTGTATGCCTGTTTTAGGGCTTTTTCAAGCCCCTTTTTTAGCCAAAAACGCCTTGATTTCCAGACTGTTTGGGCAATGGACGCTCCTTTGCTACGCTGGCGTGCATATGGAACGTGGACCGAAACATGACGCGTCGCAGGGCAAGGCGACCGTGCCAGAGAGACGCGCGTCTCCCGGTCGGCAAGGAGAGCAGGACGAGCGCCCGGAGCCCTGGCTGGACCAATCCCGGGAAATGGCCCATGCGCGCATCTTAAAAGAGATGCAGGGAGCCCTGGAGAAGGGGGACAGCGCAGGCAAGTATCTGCATAAAGTGTTCGAATTCGGCATGCGTAACCATGCGTGGAAAAAGAAGATGGAAGAATTGCTCACGGACGAGGATTTCCAAGCCATACAGTGCATGGAGATCACGTCGGCATCCGCATCCGAGGTCGCGAACCAACCCATTCGGAGGGCCGTCTTCGTCATCGCCGATCCCGCGGTCTATGCCAAGATGGAGCAAGTGTTCGGCACGGAGCCGGGAGACACGCATGGCGTCCATATCCCAGGAGGGGCCTTTGGTCAGCTGCCTGGGTGGAGAGAAACGGGCGTCACTCTCGTGAAAGACAGGCCCGCGACGATGACGCATGAGATCCGTCATAGCATCGATCCAAATTTTTCCCAGTTGGAGCAACGAAAGGGGTATGATCGCCTTTTGGAAGAGATGTTCGCCGAGTATCAGACGAAGATCGTCGAGGGCGATGATTGGCAAAAGTATGAACGGTTCTTCGTCCCATATTATGAGCAATATTCGGCAGATGCGGAGGAGTGGATGTCGTCTACGGAATGGGCCCAGCTCATCTCGGCGGCGGTCAATGCGCTGAAGCGCCTTCGCGCGGAGCACGGCGACATAGAGACGCAACGAAAAATGGTCCAGTGCAAGACGATCGCGGAGTTCCTCGCATTGTAAGACATCACTTTTTCTCTAGATACGCCTTGAATTGGGCGGCGGTCTTGGTGTTCAGGATGTCTGCCTTGGAAGCCCAGCCGCGCCGGGCAATCGCTTCGCCGAGGGGGAGATAGTCGAAGTCTTGAGGGGAGTGGGCATCGGAATCGATGACCAGGGGGACGCCGGCTTTGACCGCCGCGCGGACATGCAGGTCCCGCAGATCGGAGCGTTCGGGCGAGGCGTCTATCTCCATCGCGACATGATGCTTTTTGGCGGCGGCGAGGACGGCGTCCAGGTCGAACTCGATGGGATCTCGTTTGCCGATGCGCCGTGCCGAGGGATGGAAGTAGCAATCGACATGCGGGTTCGAGATGGCCTTGATGATCCGCTTGGTCTGCGCGGCGCGTGAGAGGGTGAAATGCGAATGCACCGAGACGCCGACCCAGTCGAGCTTCGCGAGGGCCGCGTCCGAGAGGTCGAGCGAGCCATCCTTCAAGATGTCGCACTCGGTGCCTTTGAAGACGGTGAAGCCTCTCAGTTTTTTATTGAGCGCGTCTATGGCCTTGCCTTGTTCGGCGAGTCGCTTTTCATCCAAGCCGTGGATGAAGGCGAGCGCTTTCGTATGATCCGTCACCGCGATGTACGAGAGCCCGCGCTTCTTCGCCGCCGCGACCATGCCTTCGATGGACGCATGACCGTCGGTCCAATCGGTCTGCACTTGGAGATCGCCTTTCACCGAGCCGTAGGGGAGGAGGTCAGGCAGCTTGTGTGCGCGCGCCGCGTCGATCTCGTCCGCCCCGACGCGTATCTCGGGCGGTGGCGTGTCCATTCCCAATGCATCATAGATGTCCTCTTCGCTCGTGCAGGTGATGAGCTTCGCGGCCTTTTTTTGGCCTTTTCCGCGCGTGAACAAGCCGTACTCATTGAGGGTATAGCCTTTCGAGATGGCGAACTCGCGCAAGAGCACATTGTGCCGCCTGTCGCCCGTGAAATATTGGAGGGTCGCGCCAAAGACCTTGTCGGGAACGACGCGCAGGTCCGCGTCGATGCCGAGCGAGAGGCGCACCGAGGAACGCGTCTTGCCGCGTTCATGCACGCTCTCGACCTCGGGCATCGAGACGAACGCGTCCATCACTTTGTCGGGATGGCTCGAGGTCGCGATGAGGTCTATGTCTCCGATGGTCTCCTGTCTGCGTCGCAAGGAGCCGGCATAGGTGCAGTGCTTCACGCCCTTCACGTTTCCCAATCGTGCGACGATCTTGTCCGCGAGCGGCAATATCTCGCCGAGCAGATGGCGACCGGTCGAGCTGCGCAGGAGCGCGAGCCCGCGTGACAGTTTCGCTTCGCTCTTTTCGCCCCAGCGGGGGATGGTGCGGACCTTGTGCGCTTCGAGCGCTTGTTCCAGGTCATCGAGCGTCTTCACTTTGAGCCGGGCATACAGCTCGGCGATATGCTTGGGTCCCAAGCCTTCGATACGCGATAAACCCCAGATATCGACGGGAAAGGCCTTTTTCATGGCCGCGTATTCCTTGATCTTGCCGGTGCGGAAGTATTCGTCGATCTTTTCGGCGATATGGCGGCCGATGCCGGGCAGTTTTTCCAGGGCTTTCACGCCGCCCGCGCGCCAGGCGTCCTCGACCTGGCTGCCGAGCGCGCCCACGGATTCCGAGGCGAGCTGATAGGCCCGGGGTTTGAAGGGGATGCCGAGCATCTCGTCGCGATACGAGAACTCGAACAGGATGCGGGACAGGCTTTCGGCTTTGGTCATACGCCGATACTATACACGATTGACAAATAGCCTGTTTTGTGATATTGCTGCGCATATCGGAGGTCCTTCACATGGAAAAACACCTGTTCCTTCTCTGTCGCGGCGAACCGCAGTTCTCGCAGACCTGGCTCGCGGCCAAGCAGACCGGCACGTTCAAGGTCATGGCCGCAGGCGTCATCGTGATCTGTCTCTGTCCCGGCGAGGCCGCGTCCCTCATCTCGCGATTGCGCGAGGCCGGCATGCCCGAGGACGTGGCCTGCCATGACGGCATGGTGCCGACCGAGGTCGTGACGGCCATCACCGACGTCTACGCGCGCAAGAACGTGCAGCGCTTGTCCGACATGTACGGACCCACCAAGGAGGACGCGGCGCCTCTCTTGACCAAGCGCAGCTATCGCCGCGCCCTTCCGCTCACGTCCCCGCTCTCTCGCGACCCCATGCCCGCCGTCGCGCCTCCCGTCGCCTCCGCGGCGGAGGAGTGAGGCTTCATCCCCTGGACCAGGGGATTTTTTCATGCAACAAAAACGCCTCCATTGCTGGAAGCGTTCTTGCTGGAGCGGGTAGGGGGAGTCGAACCCCCATCTCCACCTTGGCAAGGTGGCATAATAGCCGCTATACGATACCCGCTTATGCTCGGCTTTGCCGCCTTACGCTTCGCCTCCACCTACGGTGTTGGCTCGCGTCCCGGCGGCGCCTGCGCCTTGTTTTGCCTGTCGGCAAAACAATTCGTGCGGTCGCTTGTACAAGCAACGTGCCGAGAGACTATCAGAACCTGGCAGCAGGCGCAAGACCCATCCATTGACCGCGCAAGCCATGAGCGAGACACTCCCAACGCCCTTTCAAGGAGGTTTTGATGCAGTATATCGCTACGCCGAACGAGAAACCGACCGTCCGCGTGACCAAGCCGCGTGTCGGCCACAGGCCGAGGGTCGAACCGACGGGGACGCCCAAATCCATTGACGAGATGAAGGACGGGTCGCAGCGCTTGGGCAATGCCATCGTCAAAGCTTTTCCGCAGGTCACGTTGCTGAAAGTCCTCTCGGCCGGAGCGCTCATCGAGGTTCCGGACGTCGAGGCCAAGACCCTCGTTCCGCAGATCGAATCCCTTTGCGACTGCAAGCTCCACGAGAACGGCGCGAAGCGAGCGCTTTGACGACCATACGCCTGCCTCTGCAGGCTTTTTTATGAAAATCCCCGCGAGGCGGGGAGAGGGTCAGTCCTGGTCGAGGGCGTGGAGCATGCCGCCGAGGATGAAGTCGAGCTGTTCGACCTTGCCATACTTGGCCTTGAGCTTTTCGAGCTCGGCCTTGGCCTCGTCGGTCTCGACGGGAGAGAACAGGGTCGAGCCGAACTTCGCGGCCAAGCCGTGCAGCTCGGTCATCGCGGCTTCGGCCATGCCGCCCTTGCCTTTGAACTTGTCGAAGATCTCGCAGGAGACGCGCGTCTCCGAGAGATAGATCCGATGGATCGGCTTGCGGTCGGTGTGCTTCTTCGTCGGGTCTTTCGCCATCGTCATGTGGGCCTCCTGCAAAGTGCCGTCGCAGTTCATCAGATTTCTTCATGACGGTCAAAGAAAAACCCTGCAAAGCAGGGGGTCAGTCGGGCTTGGGTTTGCCATCATCGTCCGTGGGAGGACGGGTGACGATCTCGCCCACGCGTTCGTGCAGCAAGGTCTTGGCGAAGGAGCGGGTGGCATGCTGCTTGGGCAGGCGAAAGCGGTTGTTGAGGCCGTTCACCTGGTACAAGAGCTCGATGGGGCGGAGCGGGATGCCTTGCTTGTTCGCATAGAACTCCGCTTCGCCGGTCTCGGCCCGGGTCAGGGTCTGGTTCACGGCCCGTTCATACGCGTCGTCGATCTTTTCCGCCCATTCGGGTGAACGTCGCGCGAGCTCTTCGATGACCGGCACCCAGATGTTCGGATGGAGGGCGTTCCGATCTTCGCCCAGCTCCTTCTCGACGCTCTTGTAGAGCTCTTCGAGCTGGGCCGTGGTGAGGACATAGTCCAGGTCCTTGGCGCGGCCGAAGACCTCGTCGGCGCGCCCTTCGCAGTCCGTGATGAGCGCATCGATATAGGTCGCGGCCAGGCCGAGCAAGGACAGGTTCTTCACGTACGTGTAGGTCATCGGCTCATGCAGCTTGCGCACGATGAGCATCTCGCCGAGGCGTTTGGCCTCGTCGGGCGTCAGCTCCCTGCCGAGCACCTGGGCCAGGCGCGCGGCGGGTTTGACCTGCGCGTCGCGTATGGCCTGATCGAGGAGCTTGGGAAGGTATTGGCGGCAATTGCCGACGGTACATCCCTTGATGGCCTCTTCGAGGCGGCGCACCTCATAGACCTTTTGCCGGTCGAGACGCTTCATGTTCGCCTCGACCATGCGCTCGAACTCGCGCGGGGTGGGCTTTTCGAAACGCTTGAGCATCTTGGTGACCAGGCCATAGCGCACGAAGAACTCGCGCAATGGACGGTCATCTCCCAAGGCGTCCAAGGCCTCGAACCAGTTGCGCGCGTGGCGCAGCTGCCCAAGACGTTCGAAGAACATCCCGTAGAAGCGGGCGTCGACTTGGCCGAGGTCGTGCCCGGTCTCTTCTTTGTATCGTTCGATGAACGCTTCGAACGTGACCGCGTTGGCCACGGCGCCTTCGGCGCGCAGGTCTATCTCGATCATGGCCTTGCGGCAGGCGGTGGAGCGTCCGCGGAACCGTGAAATGTACGCCTTCTCGAGGGAGGCGTCCGCGTCTTTGCGTGACATGGAGCACCTCCTTGCAGGGCATTTCACCCCGCGCAGGCCGTCGGGTCAAGGCATGAAAAATCCCGACGAGGTCGGGAGAGGTCAGGGGAGGCGACGGACGGCGATGAGGCCATCGTCGTTCTCGAGCGAGATGCCGGTGGGCCAGTCGTCCTTGAGGAGGGCGGCGTCTTCCGGATGGAGCCACAGGCCGTCCGCATCCGTCTTGGACCGGAGGTCTTTGACCATGGACCGGACGATGAGACGCCGCCATTCGGGCGCGAACAGGATGGACGGCGCGGCAAAACGCCAGATCTCCTCGCCGACGCGCAGATACTGCATCCCGGCCTCGTTGGTGGTCTGGCCCTGCTTGACCTGGGTCTTCACGAACCAGTCCTTAGGGTCGGAACACCGCAACATGAAGGGATTTCGTATCTTGCGCGGGTCGAGGAGGTAGAAGCGTCGGCACAGTTCCGTGTCGATGCGCCGCGCGACATGCTTCACGTAGCGCGTGCGTTCGTCCGCGACCGCGTGCACGTGATGCCAGACCTTGAGCGTCCGTTCCGTCGAACGATAGGCCTGGATGGTGCGCGGCACGGTATTGCCCGGGCGCACCGGTTCGATGTATTCACGATAGAGCCGCTCGAACGTGTCGATGCATGCTGCAGGCAGTTCATGCGGCTCCGCGCCGGTGTCGAAGATGGCTTGGCCCAAGGCCTCGGGGTCCAGCGCCCCTGCGGTGCCCGGGCCGGCCTCGAAGGGCAGGCCTTTTGCCGCGGGATCCCCGAGGGTGCC